>NZ_JBJEHY010000138.1:0-32937 GCF_051876515.1 Nocardioides sp.
CCCAGCGACACCGTCGTGTGCAAGAAGCCGTCGTCCGGCAAGGACGACTGACCCGTCCCCACCGAGGGCGCCAGCAGGTAAGGACTTTCGGCCCTGCTGCATCGCGTGTGGGCCGTGCCACGTTTGGAAACGGCGGGTGACAGGCGACCCGCGGCGAGTCCGTCCACGTGACGCGGGTCGCCTCCTCCCAGATTCCACCGGGGTTCCATGGGTGCACACGAGGCAGAGACGGTGACACGCACCCCCACCCTTCTCGACGCCGTGCTGCCCCTGGTGTTGCTGGCGGGGATGATCGCGGGAGCGCTCGCGCTGTTCGGGTTGGACGCGCTCGACGGCCCCATCCAAGTGGCCCTGGTGCTGTGCTGCGCCGTCACCGCGCTGATCGCGATGAGGAACGGTCACACGTTCGGGGTCGTGCAGGAGACCGGACGGGCCGCCCTGGCATCCATCACCAGCGCCATCTTCATCCTGCTGGCCGTCGGCGCCCTGATCGGCGTCTGGAACCTGTCGGGGACCATCCCCACCCTGGTCCACTACGGCATGCAGGTGCTCTCGCCCCAGTGGTACTACCCTGCCGCCGCCGTCATCTGCGGGATCGTGGCGCTGAGTATTGGCAGTTCCTGGACCACCGCGGCGACCATCGGTGTCGGGCTGGTGGGCGTCGCCGACCTCATCGGGGTCTCGCCCGCCATCACCGCGGGCGCCGTCATCTCGGGCGCGTACCTGGGGGACAAGACGTCGCCGCTGTCGGAGACCACGATCCTCACCGCCCAGATGGTCGAGGTGGATGTCTACGAGCACATCAAGCGCCAGGTGTGGACCTCGGTGCCGGCGTTCCTGATCGCGATCGGCGTGTTCTCGGCGCTGGCGGCCAGCACCTCCGCCACGGCGTCCGAGGCCGAGACGACCTCGGACCTGGCCATGCTCGACGAGATCTACACGATCACCCCGTGGGCGCTGCTGCCGCTGCTCCTGCTCGCCGTGCTGTCGGCCCGCCGGGTCCCGGCGTCGTTGGCCCTGGGGGCAGCGACGTTGTTCGCCGGACTTCTCGGGGCGTTCCTGCAACCCGACGTGTACGCCGGCTTCGTCGTGGGCGAGGGCAACGTCGTCCTCGAGTCGATCAAGGCGGTGTGGACGGCGATGGCCAACGGCTTCACCATCGACTCCGGAATCGCCGACATCGACCGTCTCCTGTCGCGTGGCGGCATGGACAGCATGCTGCTCACGATCTGGCTGATCATCGGGGCCGTCACCTTCGGCGCCATGCTGGCCGACTTCGGGCTCATCGACCGTCTCGTGCAGCCCATGGTCCGGGCCGCCTCGACCACCGGACGGTTGTTCCTCACCGTGTTCGCCTGCGGCGTGGGCCTCAATGTCGTCGCGGGCGACCAGTACATCGCCCTCGTCCTGCCCAGCCGGATCTTCCGCGCGGAGTTCGCCCGCCGGGGACTGGCACCGACCAACCTGTCCCGGCTCGCCGCGGACTGCGGCACCGTGACCTCGCCACTGGTGCCGTGGAACTCGTGCGGCGCCTTCATGTCGGCGACCCTCGGCGTGGGCACGCTCCTGTACCTGCCGTACGCGGTCTTCTGCTACGCCAGTCCGGCGCTCAGCGTGCTGTACGGCGTCACCGGATTCCGGATCGAGCGCGTCGAGCCGATCGACCCCGACCACACCACGAGCGACCAGGAGACGGTATGAGTCAGGACACCGCGTCACCCCCCGCCGCCGACTCGGGGAAGATGAGTCTGCCGACGCTGACCATGATGGTGGTGGGCGGCATGGTCGGGGCGGGAGTCTTCTCGTTGCCGGCCCGCTTCGGCGTTGCCACAGGCATCTTGGGGTCCTTGATCGCGTGGGCGATCGCCGGCACCGGCATGCTGATGCTGGCCTTCGTCTTCCAGAACCTCGCCGTACGCCGTCCCGACCTCGACTCCGGCGTCTTCATCTACGCCAAGGCCGGGTTCGGTGACTACGCGGGCTTCAACTCCGCCATCGGCTTCTGGGCCAGCGCGGTGGCCGGCAACGCCTTCTACTGGGTCTTCATCGGCGCCACGATGAGCACCTGGTTCCACGGCTTCGGCGACGGCGACACCGTCCTGGCCGCGGCCCTGGGCAGCGCGGGGGTGTGGCTCTTCCACGTGCTGATCGCGCGCGGTGTGCGGGACGCGGCGATCATCAACCGGATCGTGACGATCTTCAAGGTCCTGCCGATCCTGGTCTTCATCGTGGTCCTCTTCGCCGCCTTCGACTCGGGGATCTTCGCCGACAACTGGACCGCGTACGGGTACGGCGACCTGGGCGGCCTCAACGAGCAGGTCCGCAACACGATGATCGTGACGACGTTCGTGTTCCTGGGCATCGAGGGGGCGTCGGTCTACTCGCGCTACGCCAAGAAGCGTGAGGACGTCGGCAAGGCGACGGTGCTGGGCTTCCTGAGCGTGCTCTCCATCTTCGCCCTGGTGACGCTGTCGTCGTACTCCGTGATGGCGCAGCCGGAGATCGCGGGGACGCGGCAGCCCTCGATGATCGGCCTCTTCGAGCACGTGGTGGGCCCGTGGGGCGGGACGTTCATCTCGCTCGCCGTCATCGTGTCGGTCCTCGGCGCCTACCTCGCGTGGACGCTGATGGCCGCCGAGGTCATGTACGTGCCGGCCAAGAGTGACGACTTCCCGAAGTTCCTGGGGCGCGAGAACGCCAACGGCACCCCCATCACGGCGCTCATCGTCACCTCGATGGCGGTCCAGGCGCTGCTGGCCGTGACGCTGGTGCTGACCGACGCCCTCAACTTCATGCTCGACCTGTGCACCTCGCTCGCCCTGATCCCGTACTTCCTGGCCGCGGCGTACGCGTTGAAGATCGGCATCACCGGCGAGGGGTACGACGGGGTCGACCCGGCGCGCCGCCGCAGGGAGACGGTGGTGGCCGGCATCGCGACGGTGTACACGATGTTCCTGTTCGACGCCGCCGGACTTCAGTTCCTCCTCCTCTCGACTGTGCTGCTCGCGCCTGCGACGCTGCTCTACGTGAAGGCGCGCAGCGAGAGCAACCAGCGCCTCTTCACGCCGACGGAGGCGGCGCTGTGCGCCGTCATCGTCGTCGCCGGCGTCATCGGCGCGGTCGGACTCTGGACCGGCCGCATCGCACTGTGATCCCATCGTCAGCCCGTACTTCGTGAGAAAGGCGTCACCCATGACCGAGGCCACCGCTTCCACCACCTACGGAGTGCACTCCGAGGTCGGCAGGCTGAGAAAGGTCCTGGTGTGCTCACCGGGGTTGGCGCACCGCCGACTCACGCCGTCCAACAACGACGACCTGCTCTTCGACGACGTGATGTGGGTGGAGAACGCCCAGCGCGACCACGCGGACTTCGTCAACAAGCTGACCCAGCGCGGGGTCGAGGTCGTCGAGCTGCACGACGTGCTGGCCCAGACGCTGCAGGTCGAGGGGGCCAAGGACTGGCTGCTGGACCGCAAGGTCGAGCTCAACCACGTGGGGCTGGGCCTGGTCGACGACACCCGCGCCTACCTCAGCGAGCTGGAGCCGCGGCAGCTGAGCGAGTTCATGATCGGCGGCCTGGCCACCAGCGACCTGCCGTCCGACTTCCGTTCCGACTACCTCGCCCTGGTGCAGGAGTCCACGGGCGCCCGCGAGTACCTCCTCCCGCCGCTGCCCAACACCCTGTACACCCGCGACACGACCTGCTGGCTGTACGGCGGGCTGACCATGAACCCGCTGTACTGGCCGGCGCGCAAGGAGGAGACGCTGCTGTACAAGGCGATCTACTCCTTCCACCCCGACTTCGTCGGCTCCACGGTGTGGTGGGGCGACCCCGAGAAGGAGTGGGGCCAGGCCACCTTCGAGGGCGGCGACATCATGCCGGTCGGCAACGGCGTGGTGCTGATGGGGATGAGCGAGCGGACCTCGCGCCAGGCCATCACCCAGGTCGCGAAGGCGCTGTTCGAGCAGGGGGCCGCCCAGCGGGTGATCGTCGCCGGGATGCCGCGGCTGCGTGCCGCCATGCACCTGGACACGGTCTTCACGTTCGTGGACCGCGACGTGGTCACCCTGTACCCGAAGATCATGGACGCGGTGCACACGTTCACGCTGCTGCCCTCCGACAAGGCTCCGGGCGTGGAGGTCGTGGACGAGGGGAGCACCCCGTTCGTCGACGTGGTCGCGAAGGCCCTGGGCCTGGACGCGCTGCGCGTGATCGACACCGGGGGAGACGTGTACCAGTCCGAGCGCCAGCAGTGGGACAGCGGCAACAACGCGGTCGCGGTGGAGCCCGGCGTGGTGTTCACCTACGACCGCAACACGCTCACCAACACCCTGCTGCGCAAGGCCGGCATCGAGGTCATCACGATCGTCGGCGCCGAGCTCGGCCGGGGCCGCGGCGGCGGCCACTGCATGACCTGCCCGATCGTGCGGGACCCCGTCGACTACTGACGCCGTGGCCTCACCCCGGCCCGGCCGGGGTGAGGTACCGCAGCGAGTGGTGCGTACGGAAGCCGAGCGGCCCGTACAGCGCCAGGGCGGCGTCGTTGTCGACCTCCACGTGCAGCCACGCCGTGGTGGCGCCCAGGGAGCCGCCCCAGTCGAGGAGCTCCGCGACGACGGCTCGAGCCAGTCCTCGCCGGCGGTGGGCGGGGTCGACCTCGACTCCGTGCAGGCCGAGCCAGTCCTCGTGGAACCCGGCCCGGCCGCGCGCGACGCCGTCCCCGACGACGACCTCGACCCGGTCGCCGTCGACCGCCAGGTGCACCTCCTCGACCGGTGCCGGGCCCCGGCTGGCGCGCAGCGCGGTGGCCAGCGAGGCGACCTGGAAGTGCGAGTCGCCCCCGGGCACGGGCTGCCACCCCAGCGTCGTCAGGGCCTCCTCGGTGGCGGACCCGGCCTCCACCTGGGCCATGGCGGGGCGCCCGCGGGCCGCGTAGAACGCCTGCACCGCCTCCGCGGCCTCGGCAGGCTCCAGCCCGCTGTCCCCGAGCGCGAGGGCAGAGTTGGCGCGCTTGAGGGGGCGCCCGACGGGGGCGGGGTCGCAGCGCAGCACCCACTCGCCCAGCACGGCGGTCTCGACGTGCGGCCACAGTGCGAGCGCGTGCCGCTCAGCGACGTGAGCGGGTACCCGCTGGCGCACCGACGCACGGGGAGGGACGGGCTTGCCGGTGACGATCGTGGCGAGGGGGACCTCGACGGTGCCGCGATCTGTCTGGAGCACGGCTGACGTGGGCCCCCACGTCTGACATACTCCCAGTATGTCGGTGGCTCGGCCATCCGGGAGCAGGTGCCGGAGGACGATCCGTTGACCCACCACCTGTGGGCCGAGTCGATGGCTTCCCAGAGTGTGGTGTTCCGCGCCGAACTGCATGTGGTGATATTAGAGTTGAACCACATCCGCTTCACCCGCCCCAGGAGGAACTGGTGACCTACGTCATCGCCCAGCCGTGCGTCGACCTCAAGGACCGAGCGTGCGTCGACGAGTGCCCCGTGGACTGCATCTACGAGGGCAAGCGGATGCTGTACATCCACCCCGACGAGTGCGTCGACTGCGGTGCCTGTGAGCCCGTCTGCCCCGTCGAGGCCATCTTCTACGAGGACGACGTCCCCGAGGAGTGGAAGGACTTCTACGACGCCAACGTCGGCTTCTTCTCCGACCTCGGCTCGCCCGGTGGCGCCGCCAAGATGGGCGAGATCGACTCCGACCACGCGTTCGTCGCGGCTCTCCCGCCGCAGGAGCACGACGAGTAAGTGCCCGCTCCGCTCGGGGGAGTCTCCGCGAGGCTCCCCGACTTCCCCTGGGACAAGCTGACCTCGTACGCCGCGACGGCGCGGGCCCACCCCGACGGGATCGTCGACCTCTCGGTCGGCACCCCCGTGGACCCGACGCCGGACGTGGTGGCCGACGCCCTGCGCGCGGCCGCCGACTCGCCCGGATACCCGGTGACGATCGGCCTGGTCGAGACCCGGCAGGCCGTCATCGACTGGTTGGGGCGCCGCTTCGGCGTGCGCGGCCTCGGCCTCGACGCCGTGCTGCCCGTCGTCGGTTCCAAGGAGCTCATCGCCTCGATGGCGTTCCACCTCGGCGTCGGTCCCGGCGACCTGGTGGTCCACCCCGAGCTGGCCTACCCGACGTACGAGGTCGGCACCGCACTGGCCGGTGCCCGCTCGCTGGCCACCGACTCGCTCACCGCGATCGGTCCTGAGGTGCCCGCGATCCTGTGGATCAACAGCCCCTCCAACCCGACCGGCCGCGTCCTGGGGGTCGAGCACCTCAAGAAGGTCGTCGAGTGGTGCCGCGACCGGGGGACGCTCCTCATCTCAGACGAGTGCTACCTCGAGTGCGCGTGGGACCCGGACAACCTGCCCGTCTCGGTGCTGCACCCCGACGTGTGCGGTGACAGCCACGAGGGCATCCTCGCGATCCACTCGCTGTCCAAGCAGTCCAACCTGGGCGGCTACCGCTGCGCGTCGGTGGTCGGCGACCCGGCCGTCGTCAAGGAGCTGCTCGCGGTCCGCAAGAACCTCGGCCTCATGATGCCCGGCCCCCAGCAGCACGCCATGGCTGCGGCCCTGGCCGACGACGAGCACGTCGACGCCCAGCACGCCGTGTACGCGGCCCGCCGGGTGCGGCTCAAGGCCGCCCTCGAGCGCGCCGGGTTCCGCGTGGACCACTCCGAGGCGGCGCTGTACCTCTGGTCGACCCGCGGCGAACCGTGCTGGGAGACCGTCGCGTGGCTCGCCGAACGCGGCATCCTCGCCGCGCCCGGCGACTTCTACGGCCCCGCCGGTGCGCAGCACGTACGGATCGCGATCACGGCCACCGACGAGCGGATCGACGCCGCCATCGCACGCCTCGACGCCTGAGACCCACCTCGTCCGATCCGGCTCCGGAGCACGGGGGAGTTGGGCCATAATGACGCCCATGTGGGGCTCCAACGCTGACCGTCGGTTCCCGTGGCGACGGTCGGTGGGGGCGCTCGTCACGCTCCTGGCGACCACGTCGCTGGCCGCGCTGAGCCCGACCGCGCAGGCCGGGGCGGAGCCGGCCGACGCCGAGGTCGTGGCCCCGTCGGCGAGCGCACCCGTCGTGCGCGGCGACGCACCCCGGACGCACCCCGCGGCACCCGCGCCCGGCGACATGGTCACCTTCACCGGGCGGACCCGCACCGCGTTCGCCCGTACCGTCCGGCTGCAGCGGCGCACCGACGGGGTCTGGCGCACCGTCGCCCGCGCCCGCAGCACGCGCTCCGGCGCTTACCGGCTCAGCCGCCCGGTCGCGACGGCCGGCCACTTCCGCGTCGAGGCGCCCCGCGCAAGGCGCCCCGGCACCTCGCGCCCCGCGGCCCGCTGGCGCTCCCCGGCGGTACGCGTCGTCCCCGGCCTCGTGGCCACCACCCTCACCGTCGACGGCGAGTCGTGGAGCGAGCCCGGCACGGAGGCGTGGACCGCGGACGTGCGACCGGTCGAGGCCGGACGCCGGGTCACCGTCGAGGTCCTCGAGCACGACGCGTGGGTGGCCGTCGGCGAGGTCCGCCAGGGCACGCAGGCGCGGGTCACCCTGCCCACCTCGACGCTCGCGCCCGGGGGGCACCTCCTGCGCGTCACCGCGCAACCCACGCGGCGCCTGGCCACCTCCGAGTCGGTGCACCCGCTGACCGTCCTGGAGCCGGCTGCCCCCGACCCGGTGGCCCGGGGAACCCTGCCGCGCGTCGACGTCGTCACCGAGGACGGGCAGGACGTCCTCAGCAAGACCGACTACTCGCGCGCGCAGATCACGCTGGACGCGTCCGGGACGACGGACGGTTCAGGGGCGCCCCTGGCCTCCGCCGCGGTCGGCGGACGGCTCCGCGTACGCGGCAACTCGACGTCGTGGGCGCAGGTCAAGCTGCCGTACAAGGTGAAGCTCGACGAGCGCACCAGCCTCCTCGGCATGCCCGCCTCCAAGGACTGGGTGCTGCTCGCCAACTTCTACGACCGCTCCCTGATGCGCAACGCGGCAGCCTTCCACGCCGCCCGACGCATCGGCGTGGAGTGGTCACCGCGGATGTACGACGTCGAGGTGTGGCTCAACGGCACCTACCGCGGCGTCTACCAGCTGGGCGAGGGGATCGAGGTCGAGCCCGGGCGCGTCGACCTCGGCGCCGACGAGCTCCCCGAGGACCCCGCCGACGGCGGCTTCCTGCTCGAGGCCGACCACTGGCCCGACACCGACCCGTCCTTCGTCACCACCCAGGGCATCCAGATCTACCTCAAGGAGGGCGGCGCCGACACCCAGGCGTACCTCGACCAGGTCGCCGCGCAGATCCAGGCCTTCGAGGACGTCCTCTACTCCGAGGAGTTCCTCGACCCCGTCCACGGGTACCGGCCGCTGGTCGGCCTCGAGGAGATCGCCGACTGGTACCTGGTCAACGAGCTCACCAAGAACGTCGAGTCCAACTTCGGCACCAGCGTGTGGATCAAGCGCGACGTCGGGGGACCCCTCACCATGGGGCCGCCCTGGGACCACGACCAGTCCGCCGGCTACCAGACGGCCTTCGGCGTGGACGACCCCGAGGGCTGGTTCCTGCACCACGGCCCGTTGAAGCCCGGCGTCGAACGATCCCCCGGCATGGCGGACGGGCCGGAGGGCTCGTGGATCAACCGGATGCTGAAGGACCCGGTCTTCCGCGACCTCGTCAAGCAACGCTGGCAGCGGATCTCCCCACGGCTCCACGCGCTGGTGCCCGACCTGGCCGCGCACGCCGACCGGATCCAGGCGGCCGCGGAACGCAACTTCGCGCCCCGCGCCGAGGGCGGTGCCGGCCAGTTCCTCGGGCCGACCATCCTCGACGGAGGAACCACGATCCTGCACCACACGACGTGGCGCCCCCACGCCGACACCGTGGTCACCTGGTACGCCCAGCGCATCGCCTGGCTCGACCGGGCGATGCCGACGCTGGGCAGCGACACCCTGCCCTGAGAGGGTGACGCGACCTACCGCGCTCTCCCAGGTTCGCGCTACCGCGCGGTGTCCACGTGGACGTGGTCCCGGTGCTCCAGGATCGCCCGGTCGCCGCGCGAGCTCGACGGGACGCGGTAGTCGCGCCACTCGTCCCGGCCGGCCTTCCAGATCCGGTCGTCGAAGATCACCGTCTCGATGGCCAGACGGTCCGCCTGGGCCACCAGGTAGTGGGCGATCGCCCAGCCCAGCTTGCGGTTCTCCGCGTTGACCGGGCGTACGAACGCGTCGATCGCCCGACCCTCGTAGTGGGCCGAACCCCGCATGTGGCCGGTGCTGACGCCGCGCGGCTCGAAGCCACCGAGCGGCACCCCGAACAGGGCGTCGATCTCCTCCCGCACCGCCGCCGCGCGCGGGACCAGACCGGCCTCGTCGAGCTCGAGCACGTCCTCGGCCTCGTCGTCGGCCAACGAGCACCAGAACGCCTCCGGCGAGTTCCCGGTCAGCGCGGAGGCCAGGACGCGGGCGTCGGCCTCGTGCTTCGCGTACGCCTCCGGGTGGGCCGAGCGCTGCACCGTCTGGGCCGCGACGGTGATCTCCATCTCCCGGTAGCCGGAGACCTTCGCCAAGGCGTCGTAGAAGCGGTTGGTCGCGTACACCGGGTCGAGGATCTGCTCGACCGTGCCCCAGCCCTGCGAGGGCCGCTGCTGGAACAGCCCCACCGAGTCGCGGTCACCGTGCTCGATGTTGAGCATCCCCGACTCCTGGTACGCGGTGGCCAACGCGATCGTGGCCGCCCGGGCCGGCATCCCGCGCTGCACGGACAGGGCCGTGATCAGCGCGGCGTTGCCCGCCTGCTCCGGGCTCAGCGTGACGCGGTGCCCGTCCACCTCCGCGACGCAGCGCTCCG
Source organism: Nocardioides sp. (assembly GCF_051876515.1). GTDB lineage: Bacteria > Actinomycetota > Actinomycetes > Propionibacteriales > Nocardioidaceae > Nocardioides. The sequence continues at coordinate 9,852 of NZ_JBJEHY010000138.1, forward strand.
GACCCGCCAGCGGGCCGATGCCCCGGAGGCGGCCCAGCGCGTACACCCCGACGCTGGCCAGCAGGGCCAGCACGACGAGGACACCGAGCCCGACCCTCCACCCCCGGGACACGACGGCTCCGGGCTCAGTTGGCGTGCAGGACGGCGTTGAGGGCGATGCCGTCGCCCTTCCAGGCGACCGCCTCGACCGCGCCGGTGACCGAGTTGCGGCGGAACAGCACGTTGGAGGCGCCGGAGAGCTCCGACGCCTTCACCACGCGGGACTCCTCGCCCGACAGTACGGTCACCTTGGTGCCGGCGGTGACGTAGCAGCCGGCCTCGACCACGCAGTCGTCGCCCAGGGAGATGCCGATGCCCGCGTTGGCGCCGAGCAGGCACCGCTCACCCACGGAGATGACCTCCTTGCCGCCGCCCGACAGGGTGCCCATGATCGAGGCGCCGCCGCCGACGTCGGAGCCGTCGCCCACGACGACGCCGGCCGAGATGCGGCCCTCGACCATCGAGGCGCCCAGCGTGCCGGCGTTGAAGTTGACGAAGCCCTCGTGCATCACGGTGGTGCCGCTGGCCAGGTGGGCGCCCAGGCGGACCCGGTCGGCGTCGGCGATCCGGACGCCGCTGGGGATGACGTAGTCGACCAGACGGGGGAACTTGTCGACCCCGAACACGGTCACGTGCTGCCCGGCCGCGCGCAGGCGGGCGCGGGTGAGCTCGAAGCCCTCGATGGCGCACGGGCCGGCGGAGGTCCACACCACGTTGGTCAGCAGGCCGAAGACGCCGTCCATCGAGATCGTGTGCGGGCGGACCAGGCGCGAGGAGAGCAGGTGCAGGCGCAGCCACACGTCCTCGGTCGAGGTCGGGGCCGTCGACAGGTCGTCGATGGTGACCGTACGCAGCTCGCGCGTCACCCGGCGGGCCTCGTCGGCACCGACGAGGGCTGCCAGCTCGGCCGGGGGCTGCGACCCGTCCGAGTCGCCCAGGGCGGGGGCGGGGAACCAGACGTCGAGGACGTTGCCCTCCGCGTCGATGGTGGCGAGGCCGTGGCCCCAGGCAGTGGTGGCAAGAACGTCAGTCACGCTGCTGGATTCTACGGAACCGGGCCGCACCGCCGGTGCCACGACCCGCCTCGCGATACACCAGTGCGGAGCGTCGCGCCGTGACCCACGACACCCTTTTCTCCCGGTGGGCGCGACGGACCCCACGCGACCGCGCAGGGCAGGCATACAGTCGATGAGTGAGCAAGAGCCCGACATTCCAGCACCTGACCGCTCCCGGCCGCATCGGCCCGATGGAGCTGCGCAACCGCATCGTCCTCCCCGCGATGGACATGAACGTCTCCGAGCACGGCGAGATCGAGCAGACCGAGATCGACCACTACGTCGCGCGGGCGGCAGGTGGCGCGGGCCTCATCATCACCGGCGCGTGCGCGATCGCCTTCCCGGTCGGTGCGGCCTCCCTCAAGGAGCCCGGCCTCTCGGACGACAAGTACATCCCCGGGATGAAGGCCCTCGCCGACGCGGTGCACGCCGCCGGCTCCAAGCTCTGCATCCAGTCGACCCACCACGGCAAGGTGGCGCGCGTCGACACCGCGAACGACCGGCCGCTGATCGCGCCCAGCATCCCCGACTACACCTACGACATGAGCGCCATGGCGGACTGCACCCGCGAAGAGCTCGGCCGGATGGCTGCCGCGACCGGCGGCAAGCAGGGCGAGTACCACGAGATGACCCTCGAGGACATCGACTGGCTCGTGGAGACCTGGGCCGAGGCCGCCGACCGCATCGCCCGCGCCGGCGCGGACGCGATCGAGATCCACGTCGCCCACGGCTACATCCTCGGCGTCTTCCTCAACCAGCGCGACAACCTGCGCACCGACGAGTACGGCGGTTCCCTGGAGAACCGGGCCCGCCTGGCCGTACGGGTCATCAGCGCCGTCCGCGAGCGCGTGGGGGACCGGCTCGCCGTCATCGTGCGTGTCGCGGGCGAGGAGTTCGGCCAGGAGGGCGGCCTCACCCTGGCGGAGTCCACGCAGGCCGCCGCACTCTTCGAGAAGGCCGGCGCCGACGCCATCCACGTCACCGGCTGGGGCCGCAACCCGTTCGCCAACTTCACCGACGGCCCGCTGCCCAACAAGGTCGGGGCGTACGTCGACGCCGCCGCCGAGGTCAAGAAGCACGTCTCCATCCCCGTGATCGCGGTGGGCCGGATGCTGCCCGAGGTCGCCGAGGAGGCGATCGCCGGCGGTCGCATCGACTTCGCCGCGATGGGACGCCAGCTCCTGGCCGACCCGGAGCTGCCCAACAAGATCACCGAGGGACGCGCCGACCAGGTCCGCCCCTGCATCAACTGCTACCTGTGCGTCAACGAGAACTTCTTCGACGACACCCCGTTCTGCGCGGTCAACCCGGCGCTGGGCAACGAGACGGTCCTGCCGCTGCTGCCGACGCGCACCCGCAAGCACGTCGTCGTGGTCGGCGCCGGCCCCGGCGGGCTGGAGACGGCCCGCGTGCTCACCGAGCGCGGGCACCGTGTGACGGTGCTGGACAAGTCGGACCGCATCGGCGGCACCATGTGGTTCTCCACGCTCACCACCCCCGACAACGAGCGGCTGCTGGTGTGGCTGCGCGAGGAGGTCGAGCGCCTCGGCATCGACGTGCGCCTCAAGACGGAGGCGACCGTGGAGACGGTCCGCGCGCTCGCTCCCGACCACGTCGTGGTCGCGACCGGTGCGGTGCGGCCCAAGCCCGACTTCCCCGGCGGCGACCTGCCGATCGTCCAGACCGGCGACACCCTGCGTGCCCTCATGCTGGGCAGCGCGGAGAAGGGCGACGCCGGCCTGGTCCTGCGTACGCTCGGCAAGCTCGGCAAGCTGTCGGGCGTCACCAAGAGCCCCGAGGCGGTGCGTCAGGTGACCAAGAAGTTCCTGCCGATGGGCAAGGACGTCGTGGTCATCGGTGGTTCGCTGGTCGGGCTCGAGCTGGCCGAGTTCCTGGCCCACCGCGACCGCAACGTCACCCTGCTCCACGAGTCCCAGGCGCTGGGCCTCCCGCTGGCGATGCCGCGCCGCTGGACCGCGGTCAAGGACTCCAAGGAGCACGGCGTCGCGATCCACCGCAACGTCACGGTCGAGCGCATCACCGAGAGCTCGGTGGAGTGGCGCGAGGGCGAGACGCTGCACACCGCTCCGGCGGACATGGTCGTGTACGCCGACGGCACCACCGCCGCCGCCCCGCTCGCCGACGCCCTGCGCGCGGCCGGTGTGAGCGTCGACGTGGTGGGTGACGCCGGCGAGGTGGGCTACATCCACGGCGCCATCCACTCTGCCTGGGGAGTCGCGGCGACGCTCTGAGCCTCCGGCTCCACCCAGACGTCCCGCCGGGGCGGTCGGTCCACCGGCCGCCCCGTCGGCGTTCCCGGGCACGGTCGGCCGAGAAGTTACCCGCGGGTCACGAACCTATTCCCATGTCGTCGCCGCGTGGCTAGGGTCACGCGGGACGGTCGCACTCGGCGCCGTCGCGGACATGACATCGGGAGGGTGCCATGAACGAGTTCGTACGACGCCGCGCACGGGTGCGGGTCAGGGGAGGGGCCGCTGCGGCGGCCGTCGTGCTCGCAGGTGCGGTGCTCGCCGCGCCAGGAACGGCGCTGGCCGCTGCAGCGCCGGCGGACCACGTGTGCACCGCCTACGGCGACGACGTGCCGTGGCCGATCAAGTTCGGCCTCGACACCGACCTCGCAGCGAGCGCACCAGCTGGTAGCGCCCTCAACGGCAACGTCACGACGTCGGTCGACATCCCGGCCGAGGTCGCCGGTGCCATGGCGGGGTTCGGGATCGTCACGTTCTCGGCCACGTTCCGGACCACCGTGTCCGTGGGCGGGGTCGACGTGGTCACGACCAGCCCCGAGGTCAGCCAGCCCGTCAACGCCGGCGGGTTCTCCGTCAGCGCGCGCGGCCCGTTGTCTGCGACGGCGCCGTCGGCCGCCGGACCGTCCACGATCCTGGGCAAGCGTGTCGCGGTCTCCCTCAAGCTCGAGGACGCCAAGGGCAACGACCCGCTGGCGTCCATGGGCTCCCTCGTCCTCGACTGCACGTCGCCGGCCAACCTGGTCGTGGACACCCTCGACGTGACGCCCCCCGCCACCAAGATCGGCACCTCGGTGGCCGTGTCGCCGGGCTCGTTCAAGGCGGGCCGCAAGGGCAAGGTCGCCGTGACCGTCAGGGCACTGAGCGGTACGGCCCCGACCGGCAAGGTCACCGTCAAGGTGACCGGGAAGTCCGGAACGAAGCGGGTGAACCTGACCAAGAAGGTCACCCTCACCAAGGGGAAGGCCGTCCTCGCCCTGGGCACCCTCAAGAAGGGGAAGCTGACCGTCGTGGCCACCTACGCGGGCTCGGCGCGGCACACGAAGTCCAGCGCTCGGAAGGTCATCAGGATCTCCTGAGGCCGGTCCCGGACAGCACAGGAGGCCGTCACCCCTGGGGTGACGGCCTCCTGTCGTGTGTCAGTGGGTGCTCAGTGGCCGGTGCGGCCGTCGATGCACTCGCGGATGAGGTCGGCGTGCCCGAGGTGGCGCGCGTACTCCTCGATCATGTGCATGACCACGTCGCGCACCTCGTTGAGCTGTCCGTCCACGCGGACCAGGTCGCTCATCTCGACGCGGCGCAGCAGGTCACGGCTGTGGTGGACCTCGAAGCGCCACAGCGCCCACGCGCTGTCGACGAGGGCCTGGTTGACCTCGTGGCCGAACTCGAAGCCGGCGTCGTCACCCTCGCCGCTGAACAGGCGGGGGAGGGTGGGCTCGTTGCCCAGGATGCGTCGGAACCAGTGGTGCTCGACGCGGGAGAGGTGGCGGACCAGGCCGAGCAGGGAGATGGCGGACGGAGGGACCGCGCGGGTGCCCATCTGCTCCGCCGTCAGGCCCTGGCACTTCCGCTCCAGCGCACCCCGGTAGTAGTCGAGGTACTCGACCAGGTTCTGGCGCTCGCCTCGCGGCGCAGCGGGAACCTGACGCTGTGAGGGGACCGACGGGGTCCACACGGCGAACTGGCTCATGGGGACAAGGATCGGGGTGCTGCGGCCCGAAAAGCAACGCTTTCGGGTGGCCAATTTTCTCGATGTCTAGACCAGATGGTCCAGTGCTCAACCACCCGGACGGGTCAGGGGGTCCCGGGCGGGCTACTCGCCGGTACTTCCGTCGAGCCGTTCACGCAGCAGATCGGCGTGCCCGAGGTGCCGTGCGTACTCCTCCACGACGTGCACGACGAGGTCGCGCACGCTGATGGTGGAGTCGCCGTCCTTGGGGATCTCGACCTCGAAGGCCTCCTCGGGAAGCCCGCTGGTCAGCTCGTCCGCGTGGTCCACCTCGGCCTGCCAGCTCTCCCACGCCTCGGCCACCGCCTGCGGCGTCGGGGTGACGTCGTCGAAGCCGTTGGAGGGGTCGCCGGCCCACAGGTACGTCAGGTCCAGCCGCTCTCCCAGGACGCGGCGGAACCAGTGGTGCTCGACGCCGGTGAGGTGTCGTACGAGGCCCACCATCGAGAGCGTGGAGGGCGGCACGGCGCGCCGGGCCATCTGCTCGGCGTCCAGCCCCCGGCACTTCTCCAGCAGGGTCGCCCGCTGCGTGGCCAGGTGCTCCAGCACCGTCGCCTTCTCGCCGCGTGCGGGTCGCGTGGCAGGGGTCGCCTGGGGTCGCCACGGGGGTTCGGGTGCCTTGGCGCCGAACGCACTCCAGGTCTCGCTCACGCAGACATTGAACAGCCAGACGCTGCCCGGCGCCCCGAATCGGCGAAATCGGCAGCGGCCAAACCGATTGGGCGCCCGTGCGGCCGCGGGATACGCTGGGAGGACAGGCGTTCGAGCCGTCATCAGCGGCGAGCCTCCGGAAGAACAGGTCTCCCACCCCGGGGAGCGCCCCAGTAGAACCGGACGGGAGTGGCCCGTCACAGCCGGCAACGAGCGGTCCGTGCCACGCGCACGGACAAGCGAGGTGGTACCGCGGCTCACGTCGTCCTCGTGTGAACGATCCACAGGACACGTACCCCGCAGGAGCCCGTCATGGCCTACCCCCTGGTCTCGCACACCGGTGACGACCGCGTCGCCCCGAGCCCGCGCTTCCCCGCCATCGAGGAGGCCGTGCTCGACTACTGGAAGGTCGACGGGACCTTCGAGGCCTCGGTCGAGCAGCGCGACGCCGGCCCGACGGGCGAGAACGAGTTCGTCTTCTACGACGGCCCGCCGTTCGCCAACGGGCTGCCGCACTACGGCCACCTGCTCACCGGGTACGTCAAGGACATCGTCCCGCGCTTCCAGACCATGCGCGGCAAGAAGGTCGAGCGCCGCTTCGGGTGGGACACCCACGGCCTGCCCGCCGAGCTCGAGGCGATGCGCCTCAACGGCATCAAGACCACCGACGAGATCGTCGAGATGGGCATCGACAAGTTCAACGACGCCTGCCGCGCCTCGGTGCTGAAGTACTCCGGCGAGTGGCAGGAGTACGTCACCCGCCAGGCGCGCTGGGTCGACTTCGACAACGACTACAAGACCATGAACCCCGAGTTCATGGAGTCGGTCGTGTGGGCCTTCAAGGAGCTCTACGACAAGGGCTGGATCTACGAGGGGTTCCGCGTCCTTCCGTACTGCTGGAAGGACGAGACGCCGCTGTCCAACCACGAGCTGCGGATGGACGACGACGTCTACAAGAGCCGTCAGGACCCCGCGGTCACCGTCGGATTCACCCTCGACGACACCGGCGCCGACCCCGTGCTCGACGGTGCGCGGATCCTGATCTGGACCACCACGCCCTGGACCCTGCCCTCCAACCTGGCCGTCATGGTCGGCTCCGAGATCGACTACGTCGTCGTCGAGGCCCCGGTGCCCGGCGCCGAGGGCGTGACGGCGCGCTACGTGCTCGCCGAGGCGCTGCTGGGCAAGTACAAGAAGGAGCTGGCAGACGCCGACGGCGAGTTCGCGGTGCTGGGCACGTACAAGGGCGCCGACCTGGTCGGCCGCACGTACACGCCGCCCTTCTCCTACTACGCCGGCCACGAGAACGCCTTCCGCGTCGTCGCCGCCGACGACGCGGTCACGACGACCGACGGTACGGGTGTGGTGCACACCGCCGGCGCGTTCGGTGAGGTCGACAAGGAGGTCACCGACCGCGAGGGCATCGAGGCCGTCATGCCCGTGGGCAAGGACGGCACGTTCACCTTCCCCGTCTCCGAGTACGCCGGGATGCTCGTCTTCGACGCCAACCTGCACGTCATCGACCACCTCAAGGCCGCGACCCGCGCCGCGGGGGCAGGCTCGGGTGAGCACGACGGTGACACCGGCTCGGTCTCGCCGGGCACGGTGCTGCTGCGCCGCGAGACGTACGAGCACTCGTACCCGCACTGCTGGCGCTGCCGCGAGCCCCTGATCTACAAGGGCGTCTCGTCGTGGTTCGTCGAGGTGACGGCGTTCAAGGACCAGATGCTCGAGAACAACGAGCAGATCAACTGGGTGCCCGACCACATCAAGCACGGGCAGTTCGGCAAGTGGCTGGCCAACGCGCGCGACTGGTCGATCACCCGCAACCGCTTCTGGGGCTCCCCGGTCCCGGTGTGGAAGTCGGACTCCGAGGAGTACCCGCGCCTGGACGTGTACGGCTCGTTCGCCGAGATCGAGCGCGACTTCGGCCGGCTGCCGCTCAACGCCGCAGGCGAGCCGGACCTGCACCGCCCGTGGGTCGACGAGCTGACCCGTCCCAACCCCGACGACCCGACCGGGCAGTCCACGATGCGCCGCGTCACCGACGTCCTGGACGTGTGGTTCGACTCGGGCTCGATGTCGTTCGCCCAGAACCACTACCCGTTCGAGAACCGCGACTGGTTCGACGGGACGGCGGACAAGAAGGGCCACTTCCCGGGCGACTTCATCGTCGAGTACATCGGCCAGACCCGCGGCTGGTTCTACACCCTGCACGTGCTGGCCACCGGCGTCTTCGGCAAGCCTGCCTTCAAGAACTGCATCAGTCACGGCATCGTGCTGGGCAGCGACGGACAGAAGATGTCGAAGTCGCTGCGCAACTACCCCGACGTCTCCGAGGTCTTCGACCGCGACGGCGCCGACGCGATGCGCTGGTTCCTCATGTCGAGCCCGATCCTGCGCGGCGGCAACCTGGTCGTCACCGAGCAGGGCATCCGTGACTCGGTGCGCCAGGTCCTGATCCCGCTGTGGAACACCTGGTACTTCTTCCAGATGTACGCCAACGCGGCCGGCTACTCCGCGGCCAAGCGCACCGAGGCGGACCAGTCGGCGCACCCGATGGACCGCTACCTGCTGGCCAAGACGCGCGAGTTCGTGGCGACCTCCACCGAGCAGCAGGAGGCGTTCGACATCGCGGGTGCCTGCGAGAGCGCCCGGTCGTTCCTCGACGTGCTCACGAACTGGTACGTGCGCCGTTCGCGCGAGCGCTTCTGGGCCCAGGGCGTCACCGACGGCAACGTCGAGCAGGCCACCAAGGACGCCTTCGACACCCTGTACACGGTGCTGGAGACCACGCTGCGCGTGGTCGCCCCGCTGCTGCCGCTGGTCAGCGAGGAGATCTGGCGCGGTCTGACCGGTGGCCGCTCGGTGCACCTGACCGACTGGCCCTCGCTCGACGAGCTGCCCGCGGACGCCGACCTGGTGGCCCGCATGGACCTCGTGCGCGACGTGTGCTCGGCGGGCTCCGCCCTGCGCAAGGGCGCGAACCTGCGCAACCGTCTGCCGCTCAGCGCGCTGACGGTCGTCGCCGACGGCGCGTCGGTGACCGGGTTCGAGGACCTCGTCGCCGACGAGCTCAACCTCAAGGCGGTGCGCGTCGTGGCGCCCGGCAGCGACGAGGCGGCGGCGTACGCGGTAGAGCAGAAGCTCAGCGTCAACGCACGCGCGGCCGGCCCGCGCCTGGGCAAGGACGTCCAGATCGCCATCAAGGGCGCCAAGACCGGCGACTGGTCGGTCGCGGCCGACGGCACCGTCACCTCGGGAGGGCTCGCCCTCGTCGAGGGGGAGTACACGCTCGAGACGGTGGCCGGCGCGGCCGACGGCGGGACCGTGACGGGCATGTTGCCCGGAGGTGGGTTCGTCGTCCTCGACACGGTCGTGACCGCCGAGCTCGCTGCCGAGGGCCTGGCCCGCGACGTGGTGCGTGCGGTGCAGCAGGCCCGCAAGGACGCCGGCCTCGACGTGTCCGACAAGATCGAGCTCACCCTCGACGGCGACGACGAGGTCCGCGCTGCCGCCACCGCCCACGCGGACCTGATCGCCGGCGAGACCCAGGCCACGACCCTCGAGGTCGCGGAGCTGGGCGACGGCGCGACCGAGGCTGCGGTCGGGGACGGTGCGACGGCACGCTTGAGCCTGCGCAAGGCCTGAGCGTCCGGACGGGGGAGAGGGACGTGGCAGTGGCACCCGGGCACGCCCGCAGCGCCGCAGAGGGTCTGGACGACGCGACGCTGGCGCTGATCGAGACGGAGATGGAGGGCGACGGCGTCTGGGTCGACCCCACCTTCGCGCGCGAGCACGGGATCGGGGCGGCCGAGGAGTCGGCGCTCGAGCAGATCGTCGCCGACTCCGACACCGCTGACCTGCGGGTGGTCCTGACCACCGTCCGCTACGACGACGACCGGTTCTCCTCCACCGACCAGCTCGCCGCCTGGATGCAGGACGACCTGGGCGGGGACGCCACGTGGGTGATGTGGGACGACGACGGCGTCGCGCTGGCCGTCTTCGGCGACCAGCCGGACCCCGGCTGGGTCGACCAGATGGCGGCCCACGAGCACCCCGGTGACGTGGTGGCCCAGGTCGGGCGCAGCGTCGAGCTGCTGGAGTCGGGCGAGGCGCAGGACCTGTGGTACTCGCTGTCCACCGAGGAGAAGTACCCCGAGCTCGACGACGCCTCCGGCGACGGGCTGCCCACCTGGGCGGTGGTGGGCGGGATCGTCGCGCTCATCGTCGTGGGCTGGTTCGTGCTGTCGTGGTTCAACTTCCTCCGCGAGAAGCGGGTCGCCGCGTCGGCGCTGAGGGGCGGGTTCACGCTGCCGACGGCGGTGCTCCGCGGTGTCCGCGAGGCCGAGGACCGTCAGACGCTCCAGACCGCCGAGCGCGAGGTGCTCGCCCTGGGCGAGGCGATCGCCGCGGCCCCGCAGTCCGAGCGGGGCCGGGTGGAGTCGTGGCAGGCAGCGCTGGACCACTACGCCGCGGCGCGCAGCGTCCTCGACCAGGGGACGTCGCCGGCGGACGTGGTCGGCGCCCTCGTGCTCGCCCGTCGTGGCGAGGACGCGCGGCGGACCGCGCTGTCGGGGCGCAAGGAGGTGTGGACCCCGCCCGCCACCTGCTTCTTCAACCCGCTGCACACCGGACGGATGACGAAGGTGACCTGGCGCACCGGCAAGGTCACCGCGTCGGTGGACGCCTGCCGCGCGTGCGCAGCGCCCGCGGAGCGTGGGGACGAGCCGCGCGACGTGCTGGACTTCATCCACCGCGACGCCACCGAGCACTACTACCGGCTGCCGCTGGGCGTGTGGAGCGAGACCGGGTACGGCGCGTTGGACCCGGACCTGCTGGGCGCGCTGGTGCGCAGCGCCGGCAAGCGCGGCCGTACGCGCCGAGGGGCCTGAGGTGCTGGCCGCCGAGCCCGTGGACGTCGACACCGTCGTGGCGGCGCTGCGCGAGGACCACGTCGTGGTCGACCTGGCCGCCGGTGCGGGGGAGTCGCAGAAGTACCACGACCGCCTCGTCGAGCTCGTGCGCGAGCTGCCGTTCGACGTGTACGTCGCCATGGTCGAGCGCCCTGAGGAGCTGGCCCACTTCGACTCGGGCGAGGCCGGCGAGGCGCTGACCACCCTGCTGCAGCGGCGCCTGGGCGGCGACGCCGTCTACGTGGTGGCGACCGGGGACCACTTCTCCCCGCGGGTCTCCACCCGGGGGCTCGGCGTGGACGAGGACGAGGTGTACCTGGCCCTCGCGGGCGCCGTGGACACGGTGCAGGCGCGTACAGAGGATCTCGCCGGCGAGCACGTCTACCTGCCCGAGCCGGTCGAGGCGGAGGCCCAGGTGCGTGCGCTGGACGACGCGGTGAGGCAGCTGCGCTCGGGCAGGGAGTGGGACGAGCTGGACCCGCTCCTGACCGAGGAGGAGGTGGACACCCTCGCCGCGGAGGCGACCGTGCTGGCCTCGGCCGCCTGGTGGCGTCCCTCGCGCGGTGACCGCGGCGAGTACCGCCCGGCCTCGAAGGGGGCCGCCGTCGCCATCGGCGGTGTCCTCGCACTCGTGGTCGGGCTGCTGCTGGGCCAGTCGCTCGCCGGGTGGCCACGTGGAAGGTCCGCCCCGGCAGGGACCTCGGCCCGGCGCACACGCCGGGGGACGTACACGCCGCTGCGCCCGGTGGTGGCGCGCGGTCGGGCCGAGCGTGCGGTGCGCCACCTGCGTCGTGCCCTGGAGCGCGACGCCACCAAGCCGGTGCTCGACCACGACCTGGACGCGCGGGCGCTGCTCGCCCTCAGCCTCGCCGACCGCCTGCTCGAGGACGAGCACGCGGACGCCGACCTGGTGGGTGCCGAGATCCTGGCGCACGTGGGCCTGCGCGGTCACCAGATGGCGTTGAGCGGGCGGGGCAAGGTGTACCGCCCCTGCTTCTTCGACCCCCGCCACGGTGAGGCGACCGCGAGCCGGGCGTGGCGCTACGGGTCCGGTGACGTCGACGTACCCGTCTGCAAGGCGTGCCTCGGTCACCTCGACCGCGGCGCCGGCCCCGAGCACCTCGTGCTTCCCGGTGCGCGCGAGGACGAGCCGTACTGGAAGGGCTCGGACGTGTGGGCCAGGACCGGGTACGGCGCCCTGTCGGCCGACCTGGTCACCGAGGTGTCCGAGGCCCTGCGGAGCCGTTCGTGAGCGCCGCGCGACGCCGGTGGGGGTGGCCCGTCGGACTGCTGGTCGGTGCGATCCTGGGCGGCACGACCGGCACCCTGTACTGGCAGCACGACAGCGCGCGCGCCGCAGCCGACCGGGCCCGCGTGGAGCAGGTCCTGGACGACGACCAGCGCACGCGCACCGAGGGGCTCCCCGCGCCCACCGAGGTGGTGCGCGAGGTGGTCCGGGCATCCCGTGAGCACTCGGTCGTCGTGGCGCCCTCGCTGGCAGACCAGGTGTCCGAGGAGGACCTGGCGCAGGCGCGCTCGCTCCTGTACGCCTCCGAGGTGGAGGGGTTCCTCGCCCTCGCCCCCAAGCCCGACGACGGCCGGCTGGGGTACAACAACAGCAGCTTCTCGGCGATGTGGATGGACGGGGTGCGCCGCGACGGCCACTACGTCGTCCTGTGGACCGACGGCAGGACCGAGTCCGCGGCGCGCGGGATGGACGACGAGTACGTGGACACCGAGCTCTCCCGGGGACAGCCGGGCAAGGCACTGGTCCGCATCGCCGAGCAGATGGCCACCTGGGAGGCCGAGCCGGAGTACGAGGTGGACTGGGAGACCCGCGACGCCCAGGACTACTGGGGCGGTGTCGGAGGAGGAGCCGGGCTGTTCGTCGTCATCGGCGGCTTCCTGGTGCTGCCGCTGTTCCTCGCGCTGCGCTGGGCCGTGTCCCGCCGACGCTGAGGGCCGTGCGGTCAGGTGGGGCCCGGCGGTCACAATGGGCGCATGCCCCTGACGCACAGCGCCGACCTCGACGTCCGTCCCGCCCTCGACCACCTCGACCTCGTCGCCGCCCCCGTGGCGGCCGCGCTGCGCGGCTGGGAGCACGCCGGCGAGGTGGGCGTCTTCGAGATCGACCCGGCGATCGCCGACACGGCCGCCATGTCCGAGGCGCTGGGCGTGCCGATGGAGCACTCGGCCAACTGCGTGGTCGTGGCCGGACGGCGCGACGGTGAGGAGCGGGTGGCGGCCTGCCTCGTGCGCGCCGACACCCGCGCCGACGTCAACGGCGTCGTGAAGCGTCGCCTCGACGTCCGCAAGGCGTCGTTCCTGCCCGTGGAGCGGGCCGTGGAGGAGACCGGGATGGAGTACGGCGGCATCACCCCGGTCGGGCTCCCGGGGTGGCCGGTCCTCGTGGACGCGGCCGTGCTGGAGATCGACACCATCGTCGTCGGCGGGGGTGTGCGCGGCGCCAAGCTGGTGCTGCCCGGTCGGCTCGCCGGCCAGCTTCCTGGTGCCGAGGTGGTCGAGGGGCTGGCCCGCTGACCGGACCAGCCCTCGCGGCCCCAGGTCAGCCGCGCACCTTGCCGGCCAGCCGGTCGAGGTAGCCCAGCACCACCGACTCCTCGGCGTCCGGGACGCCCCAGATGAGCTCGTCCACGCCCGCCTCGGCGTACGCGGCCAGGTCGTCCGGGGACGGCTTGGACGCGATGAGGACGTGCACCGCCGGGCGGCCCTCGCGACCCGCCTCGGACCACGCCTCGTTGAGCCCGGCGATCTTGGCGGGGATGTCCTCGCTGCGCGGGGTGGTCATCCACCCGTCCGCGTTCTCCGCGATCCACCGCATCGTCTTCGGCCCCGCCTCGGCGCCGACGAGCAGCGGGACGTGGGACTGGACCGGCTTGGGGTACGCCCACGAGGCGCCGAACGAGACGAACTCGCCGTCGTAGCTGGCCTCCTCCTGGGTCCACAGGGCGCGCATCGCCTCCACGTACTCGCGCAGGACCGTACGGCGCTTGGCAGGCGGGACGCCGTGGTCGGTGAGCTCGTCGGTGTTCCAGCCGAAGCCGGCGCCGATGGTGACGCGGCCGCCGGAGAGGTGGTCCAGGGTGGCGATCGTCTTGGCCAGGGTGATCGGGTCGTGCTCGACCGGGAGGCAGACGGCGGTGGAGAGCCGGATGGTGGAGGTCACCGCGGCCACGGCCGCGAGGGTGACCCACGGGTCGAGGGTGCGCAGGTAGCGGTCGTCGGGCAGCGACTCGTCGCCGGTGCCGGGGTGGGCGGCGTCGCGGCGTACCGGGATGTGGGTGTGCTCCGGCACGTAGAAGGTGTCGAAGCCGCGCTCCTCGGCGGCCGCGGCGAGGGTGGTGGGCGCGATGCCCCGGTCGCTGGTGAAGAGGACGATTCCATGGCGCATGGGAGCAGGGTAACGAATGCTGGACAGGTGTCCAGTAGTTCTTGCTGGTTGGATGGACCCATGCCCGAACTGGACCTGAGAGCCGACGTCGTCGACCTGACCCGCCAGCTGGTCGACATCGAGTCGGTGAGCCACCACGAGGCCGACCTCGCCGACGCGGTGGAGCGCGAGCTCGCCGCGCTGGGCCACCTCGAGGTGACCCGCCGTGGCAACACCGTGGTTGCCCGCACCCAGCTGGGTCGCGCCGAGCGCGTGGTGCTGGCCGGCCACCTCGACACCGTCCCCGTCAACGACAACCTCCCCTCCCGTCTGGAGGGCGACGTCCTGCACGGCCTGGGCACCTGTGACATGAAGGGTGGCGACGCGGTCATCCTGCGGCTGGCGGCCACGCTGCCCGAGCCCAACCGCGACCTCACCTTCATCCTGTACGAGGCCGAGGAGGTCGCCTCGGTGCACAACGGTCTGCGGCTGCTCACCGAGAGCGACCCCGACCTGGTCCGCGCCGACTTCGCGATCCTCATGGAGCCGAGCAACGCCGGCGTGGAGGCCGGGTGCCAGGGCACGCTGCGCGTGGAGGTCCGTACGCGCGGCGAACGCGCGCACTCGGCGCGCGCGTGGCGCGGGGTCAACGCCATCCACGGTGCCGCCGAGGTCCTCAACCGCCTCGCCGGCTACGAGCCGCGCCGTCCGGTCATCGACGGGCTGACGTACCACGAGGGCCTCAACGCCGTCCGGATCGCCGGCGGGGTCGCGGGGAACGTGGTCCCGGACGAGTGCGTGGTGGAGGTCAACTTCCGTTTCGCCCCGGACCGCGCCGAGGCCGAGGCCGAGGCGTACGTCCGGGAGTTCTTCGAGGGCTTCGAGGTCACCCTGACCGACTCCGCCCCCGGCGCCCTGCCCGGCCTGGACCGACCCGCTGCGAAGGAGTTCGTGGAGGCCGTCGGGGGAGAGGTGGCCCCGAAGTTCGGGTGGACCGACGTGGCCCGCTTCTCCGTGCTCGGTGTGCCGGCGGTCAACTTCGGCCCCGGTGACCCGCTCTACGCCCACAAGGCCGACGAGCACGTGAAGGTCGAGGAGATCCGCTCGTGCGAGCGGGCGCTGCGCGCGTGGTTGGGAGGCCAGTGATGTTCAGGTTCAGGGGACCGGTGCGCGAGCGGACCACTCCGCACGCCAGCACCACCGACCAGCGGCTCCTCGACTCCAGCGGTGGCGCCGACTGGGTGCACACCGACCCGTGGCGGGTGCTCAAGATCCAGGCCGAGTTCGTCGAGGGCTTCGGGTCACTCGCCGAAACCGGGCCCGCGGTGGCCGTCTTCGGCTCGGCCCGCACGCCCACCGACCACCCCGAGTACGCCGCGGGCGTCGAGGTGGGGCGCCAGCTCGCCGAGGCCGGCTTCGCCGTGGTCACCGGCGGAGGCCCGGGCGCGATGGAGGCCGCCAACAAGGGGGCCAGCGAGGCCGGCGGGGTGAGCATCGGCCTGGGCATCGAGCTGCCCTTCGAGAACGGGCTCAACCCGTGGGTCGACACCGGCATCAACTTCCGTTACTTCTTCGTCCGCAAGACCATGTTCGTGAAGTACTCCCAGGGATTCGTGGTGCTCCCCGGCGGCGTCGGGACGTTCGACGAGCTCTTCGAGGCGCTGACACTGGTCCAGACCGAGAAGATCACCCAGTTCCCGATCGTGCTCTTCGGCAGCGCCTACTGGCAGGGCCTGGTCGAGTGGATGCGCGGCACCGTGCTGGCCGGGGGCAAGATCAGCCCGGTCGACGTGGAGCGGCTCGTGGTCACCGACGACCCCGCCGAGGCCGTACGCATCATGGTGGAGGCCCGCGAGGCACGTGCGGGCGCCCCGTCGAGGAACTCGCACCCGTGAACTGGCTGCTGGGCGCCCTGGTCGTCGCCGTGCTCGGCGCGGTCGTCGTCGTCGCCTCGGGCCGTGGTGGCGGGTACCCCGACACGGAGGTGGACCGCCCCGGGCGGCTCCCGCAGGGACCCCTGGGCCCCGCCGACCTGAGGGCCGTACGGTTCAGCGTGACCCTGCGCGGCTACCGGCAGGTCGAGGTGGACGCCCTGCTGGCGCGGCTCGCGGAGCAGTGGGAGGGCGAGGGGCCACGTCCCGACGCCCGCGGCGACGGTGCGGGATCCCCGCCCGTGGAGCCGTAGGGCAGACTGCGCAGCAATGTTCACCTCCGTCGTCACTGTCTGGGTCCTCACCGCCCTCGCCGCCGTGGTCATCGTGGTCACGCGCCTGCGCCTGGGCGGGCGCAACCAGTCCGAGGGTCCGGCCGCGAGCCGCTCGCTCGTCCGGGCGCACCTGGGCGTGGGCGTGGTGACCTGGCTGCTCTGGGTGGTCTTCCTCCTGGCGCCCGAGGACACCCTGCTCGGCTCGCCGGAGCTGGGCATCGTCGCGATCGGCGGGTGGTGGCTCCTGGCAGGCATCGGCCTGTCGCTGCTGGCCCGCTGGCGGCGGCCCCGCGGGCGGCACACCGGTGGGCACGACGGCGCCCCGCTGGCCGGGCTGCTGCTGTCGGTGCTCGGGCACGTCGGCATGCTGCTGGGCGTGCTCCAGTTCACCTACGTGTACCTCGTCGCGGCCGTCTGAACGGTCCATCGCCCCGGCCTCCCGGCCCGCGGCGCGCGGGCGGTCGCGAGGGTGCGCGACCCTCGGGGCGAGGTTGTGGTCCCGATCACAACGCCCATGGGGGATAATGGACCCGCGACACCGGTCGAGGTGGCACCTGCCGCCTCGATCCCGCTTTGTCTGAACCAACCTGCAGGACAGGAAGAGGTATCCCACATGGCTGCCATGAAGCCGCGTACCGGCGATGGACCGCTCGAGGTGACCAAGGAGGGTCGCGGCATCGTGATGCGTGTGCCCCTGGAGGGCGGCGGTCGTCTGGTCGTCGAACTGAACGCCGAGGAGGCTGCTGCTCTCGGTGACGCACTCAAGGGTGTCGTCGGCTGATCGTGGCTTCCCGCACGCACCGTGCCCCTCGGGGCCTGCCCGACCAGGTGGCGGGCCCCGAGTTCGCACTCAGTCCCCACCTGCCCTCCGATATCGACGGGGTGGCGGTGTGGGCACTGCCGGTGCTTCCCGGTGCCTCCGCCGAGGACCCGGTCCTGCTGGGCCCGGGTGCCGACGAGGCCTCGCAGGCCCTCGACGTCGACCTGCTCGCCGCCGCTGAGGCGCTGGGCGCCACCGGCAAGGTCGGTGAGGTCCTGCTGGTCCCCGTGTCCGGCCGGGCCGACCTGGTCCTCCTGGTGGGTGTCGGCGAGGCCGACGCCACCTCCTTGCGTCGTGCCGGGGCCGCCCTGGCCCGTGCGACCAAGGACCGCGACGCCGTCGTGACCACGCTGGCCGCCCTCGGCGACGAGGACGGCCTCGAGGCGTTCGTCGTCGGCACGGTGCTGGGCTCCTTCGAGTTCCACTGGCGCTCCCAGGGGCCCAAGGCCCGACCGGTCGGTCGGGTCGTCCTCGCCGACGTCGGCGGCGACCAGGACGACGAGTCGTACGACGCCGCACTGGCGCGTGGTCTCGCCGTCGGCCGCGCCGCCTGGCGCTCACGCGCCCTGGCGACCGTGCCGTCCAACCTGAAGAACCCGGAGTGGATGGCCGAGCAGGCCCGGCAGCTCGCCGACGAGGCGGGTCTGGAGGTCCGGGTCTGGGACGAGGCCCAGTTGGCGGAGGAGGGCTTCGGCGGCATCCTGGCCGTCGGTGCCGCGTCCGCCACCCCGCCGCGGCTGGTGCGTCTCGACTACGCGCCTGCCGGGGCCACCGCCTCGACGCCGACCGTCGCCCTGGTCGGCAAGGGCATCACGTTCGACACCGGTGGTCTGGACATCAAGCCGCCGGACAGCATGCTCACGATGAAGCGCGACATGAGCGGTTCGGCCGCCGTGCTGGCCACCATGGGTGCGCTGGCCGAGGTCGGTTGCCCGGTGCGGGTGGTGGGCCTCCTGCCGCTCGCCGAGAACGCTGTCTCGGGCTCCGCGATGCGCCCCGGCGACGTGATCACCCACTTCGGCGGGCGCACCTCCGAGGTCAACAACACCGACGCCGAGGGCCGGCTGGTCCTGGCCGACGCCATGGCGTACGCGGTGGCCGAGGTCGACCCGGACGTGCTCGTCGACGTCGCGACGCTGACCGGCGCCATGAAGGTCGCGCTCGGCCTGCACACGGCCGGCTACTTCGCCACCGACGACGCGCTGGCCACCCAGGTCGAGCGGGCGGCGCGGGCGTCGGGCGAGAACGTCTGGCGGATGCCGCTGGCCGCGGAGTACCAGGAGCGGACCGCCTCCAAGATCGCCGACGTCGACAACGCCGCGGGAGGCCCGGGCGCGATCACCGCCGCGCTGTTCCTGCAGCCGTTCGCCGGCGGCAAGCCCTGGGTGCACGTCGACTTCGCCTCGGTCGCCGAGGCTGTCGCCGACCGCCACGAGCTCACCGCGGGACCGACCGGCTTCGGCGCCCGTCTGCTGCTGTCGTGGCTCGGTTCCGAGACCCCACTCGAAGGAGTCAAGTGATGCAGGGTCTGTCCGTGCGCTGGTCGTTGGAGGGCGTCGACGACGCCATCAACCGTCAGCTCGCCGAGTACGTCGCCACCGCCTCCCATGCCAAGTTCACTGGGATGGCCGGCCTGCGCTTCAAGACCTGGCGGCTCTCGCCGGGGCACTGGATGGAGGGCACGTACGTCTTCGCTTCCGACGCCGCGCGAGCCGAGTTCCAGACCACGTTCGAGGCGGGCGCGGCCGACGCGCCCATCTCGCAGCTGGTGGGCGCCCCGCCCGCGCTGATCGAGGCGCACGAGGTGCTGGCCGTCGCCGAGGGCTGGGAGGGGTTCACCACGGACCCCGACCACGCCGGCCTGGCCGGCGACTGAGCCGCCCACCCCTGACGACGACGAGGCCCCTCCACCGATCGGTGGAGGGGCCTCGTCACAGAATCGGGAGGGTCACTCGTCGGGCGCCCACACCTTGCGGGCGGCCAGCATGCCGTCGCCCACCGGCAGGAGCACCGGGACGAGGGCCTCGTTGGCCAGGACCTCCTTGCCCAGGTCGCGGATCGCGACGGTCTCGGCGTCACGCTGCGCCGGGTCGGCCACGCGGTCGTGCCACAGGGCGTTGTCGAACACCACCACGCCGCCGGGCCGCAGCAGGCGCAGGGCCTCCTTGAGGTAGGCCGAGTACTCGCGCTTGTCACCGTCGCAGAAGACGATGTCGTAGTGGCCGTCGGTCAGGCGGGGGAGGACGTCGAGCCCGGCGCCGGCGATCGTGCGGGCCCGGTTGGCCGGGATCCCGTCCTCGGCGAAGGTCTCCTTCGCGAGGCGCTGGTGCTCGGCCTCGATGTCGACGGTCGTCAGCACGCCGTCGGACCGCATGCCGCGCAGCAGCCACAGGCCCGAGACCCCGGTGCCCGTGCCGACCTCGACCACGGCACGCGCGTCGAGGACGGAGGCCAGGAAGCGCAGGGCGGCGCCGGCGCCGGGGCTGATCGGCACCACGCCGACCTCCTCGGAACGGGCCCGTGCGGCGCTGAGCACCTCGTCCTCGGGAACGAACTGCTCGGAATAGGTCCAGCTCGCCGAGCTGATCGGGGAAGTGATGGTGTCCTCCTGGGTCCAGACGTCTGGGACGACTCTAGCGCCTGACAACCCGCACGGCAGGCGACGCAGCAGGCTGCGGGGACGGGGCGGGAACACGGGGCTGGGAACACGGGACGGGCCAGGATCGTTGGGCAGGACAGGAACGGGGTCCCCGTCGGGGTCCTGTCGGATTCACAGGGTCCTCTCAGGCCCACGTCGTACGGTCAGGAGCACACACTGTTCGGTTCAGGCAAAGCGTCCGGCAAGGGGGATCGCGTGCAGCAGGCACCCGGGGACGTCCCCAGCTGGGAAGAGATCGTCGAGAAGCACTCCGACCGCGTCTTCCGGCTCGCGTTCCGACTGACCGGCGACCGCCACGACGCCGAGGACCTCACCCAGGAGGTCTTCGTCCGTGTGTTCCGCTCCCTCGACCGGTACACGCCCGGCACGTTCGAGGGCTGGCTGCACCGCATCACCACGAACCTCTTCCTCGACGGTGCGCGCCGCAAGCAGCGGATCCGCTTCGACGCCCTGAGCGACGAGCGCGCCGCTCGCCTGACAAGCAGCACGCCCGCTCCCGAGGTCGCCTTCACCGAGCAGCAGTTCGACGCCGACGTCGAGGCGGCGCTCGCGACGCTCCCGCCAGACTTCCGGGCCGCGGTCGTGCTGTGCGACGTCGAGGGCCTCACGTACGAGGAGGTGGCCGACGTGCTCGGCGCCAAGCTCGGCACGGTGCGCTCGCGCATCTCGCGGGGACGCGCCATGCTGCGGGAGTCCCTCGCCCACCGGGCCCCGGCTCCGGGCCGCGAACGGTACTCGGGGCCCCTCGTCTCCTCCACCCTGCAGGGGTCGTGATGGTGCACCTCGGCGCACGCGTCAGCGCCCTCCTCGACGGGCGGCTCCCGGCCGCGGAGGCGGAGCGCTGCTGGGCGCACGTCCAGACCTGCCCCAGCTGCCGGGACCTCGTCGAGCGCGAGGGGTGGCTCAAGCGTCAGCTGGCCGGTCTCTCGTCCTCGGGGACGAACGTCTCGGACCGACTGATGGACCAGCTCCGTGCGACCGCCTCGTCCGCTCCGGCTCCTGCCGCGTGCGCCCACAAGCCGTGGTCGCGCGGGATGGTCGCGGTCGGAGGATCGGCACTCGGCGTGGCGGTTCTCGGAGCCGTGGCCCTGGGCAGCGGGGCGCCGATCAGCAGGGGGCCGACGGCGTCCCTGGGCGACACCTCCCCGGCGCAGACCAGCCCGCAGCCCGTCACGGACTCCGGCCGCGCCGCTCCGCCCGGGTCGACGCAGGCCGCGCCGCCCCGTCGCCGTGGCGGCGCCGGCGTCACCCCGGTCGCGGTGCTCAGCAGCCTGACCTCGGCCGAGGTGGTCGAGCTGGTGGTCACGATGAGCATGAGCTCCCGCACCCTTCCGACGGCCTCCACGCAGGCCGGTGATCCGGTCCGGGGGACAATGGCCCCGTGAGCACTCCGCACGGCAGCGACGAGGAACCGACCCAGCCCTTGGGTGGCTGGGACGCCGAACGTGCCCGCGAGGCAGCGGCGCCCGAGGCTGACGCCCCTGATGCAGCGGCACCTGAGGGAGCAGCACCCGAGGCAGCGGCTCCCGAGGTGGCGGAGCCCGACACGTCGGGCCCCGAGCCGACCCGCAGGCTCGACGTGGGCCCCGCCCAGCCGGGCCCCGCCGCCGCTCCGGCCCCTGCCCCGGCGCCCGGCCGTCAACCCGGTCCGTACCCCGGCCCCTCCTGGGGCCCGGGGCAGCCCACGGGGCGGCCCTCCCCGTACGCCACACCCGCCCCCGGCCCGTACACCCCCCGGCCGGGCGCCGCTCCGGGCGCACCACTGTGGACGGGCGCCCCTGCCGCGCCTCCGGCGGCCAAGGCCCCCTCGCTGCCGCTGACCGTGTGGGTCGGGGTGGGCGTGCTGGCACTCCTGCTCGGCGCGCTCGGGGGCGTGCTGGGTGCGGTGGCGGTCCGGGCGGGTGAGGACGGCAACGGCGGCTCCTCCTCGGACGGACTCTCGAGCCAGCCCACCCGCACAGCGCCACCCCTGACGGGTGACAACTCCTCGGTCGAGGCGGTGGCCGACGCGCTCCTCCCGAGCACCGTGCAGATCCTCGCCGGCACCGACGCCGGGTCGGGAGCGACCGGGTCCGGGTTCGTCATCGACACCTCCGGCCACATCGTCACCAACAACCACGTCGTCGCCTCGGTCGCGGACGGCTCGGGCGACCTCGTGGTCCTCACCCACGACGGTGGTCGGCTGGATGCGGAGATCGTGGGGCGCAGCCCCGTGTACGACCTCGCCCTGCTGCAGGTCGACGGCGGGGACCAGCTCGAGCCGGCCTCCCTCGGCGAGTCCAGCTCGGTGCGCGTCGGTCAGCCCGTGGTTGCCTTCGGGGCCCCGCTGGGGCTCAGCCAGACCGTCACCAGCGGCATCGTGAGCGCGCTCAACCGTCCGGTGACCACCGGCGACTCGGCCAACGTCTCCTCGTACATCAACGCCGTCCAGACCGATGCGGCGATCAACCCCGGCAACTCCGGCGGCCCGCTGGTCAACCTCGCCGGCGAGGTCGTCGGTGTGAACTCCGCGATCGCCACCACCGGCAGCGGCGGCGAGAGCGGCAACATCGGCGTCGGCTTCGCGATCCCGATCTCCCAGGTCCGCACGACCGTCGACCAGATCCTCCGTACGGGGGAGGCCCAGTACCCGGTGATCGGCGCGCAGGTCGATGTGCGGGGCACGGACGGGCTCGGCGCCGAGCTCACCGAGGTCGGCCGGGACTCGCCGGCCTACGCGGGTGGTCTGCGCACCGGGGACGTCGTGACCGCCGTGGCCGAGCAGCGCGTGGGCGACGGCATCGCCATGATCGTGGCCATCCGCACCCACCGGCCCGGCGACGAGGTCGAGTTCACGTTCACCCGGGACGACGAGGAGCGCACCGCGACGGTGCGGCTGAACGGCGAGGTGGGCTGACCCGCGGGCTGGACCAGTGGTCCTCAGTCGACCTCGGCCTCGACGAACGGGTGCGTGTCGACGAAGGCCTTCGTCTCGGCGTACATGCGCTGGATGTAGGCCTCGAGCTGCTCCGCCTCCACCCGCCACTGGCCCCTTCCGCCGATCTTGATCGCCGGCAGGTCACCGCGGCGGACCAGCGCGTACACCTGGGCGCTGGAGGTGTTGAGCACCTCAGCCACGTCGGTGAGGGTGAGGAAGCGGGGGGCAGGGGACATGGGGCCATGGTGCCACCCGGACCAGTCCAGTGCTGGTGATGAGGGGGTGCCCTGTGGACAGGGCCCCCGGTGGCGTCGGGCGGCGGCATGATGTGGCCGTGTCTCGGAAACCAGTGTCGTTCGACGTGCCCACAGCCACCCGCGCCCGCGCCCCGGGGTGGCGCGACCCACGCCTGTGGGTGGGGGTGGTGCTGGTGGCG
>NZ_JBJEHY010000139.1:0-9658 GCF_051876515.1 Nocardioides sp.
GCCCTTGTTCATCTCGTCGACGTGGCCGCCGATGAGCGCCTGCACCTCGGGCGAGTTGACCAGCTCGGTGTACGACAGGTCGCTCTTGCCGTTCTCCGCAGCCCATCCGGCGAGCGCGTCGGGGTCGAGGGTGATGAGCGCGACGCAGTAGTTGCGCTCGTTGCCGAAGACCAGGAACTGGCTCGCGTACGGGGAGATGGCCTTGAACTTCGCCTCGATCATCGGCGGGGCGATGTACTTGCCGCCGGAGGTCTTGAAGAGCTCCTTGATGCGGCCGGTGATCGCGAGGTAACCGTCGGTGTCGAGGGAGCCCTTGTCGCCGGTGCGGAACCAGCCGTCCTCGGTGAACGCGGCGGCGGTCTCCTCGGGGAGGTTGTGGTAGCCCTCCATGATGCTGGGGCCGCGCAGCTGCACCTCGTCGTTCTCGCCGATGCGGACCTCGTTGCCGGGGAACGCGGGGCCGACGGTGCCGATGCGGTTGTCCCACGGCAGGTTGACGAACGAGCCGGCCGCGGTCTCGGTGAGGCCGTACCCCTCGAGGATCACGATGTTGGCGGCGTCGAACCACTCGGCGATGTCGGAGTTGAGCGCGGCGGAGCCGGAGATGAAGAAGCGCACGCGACCACCGAAGCGGGCGCGGATCTTGGAGAAGACGATCTTGTCGAACAGGTTGCGCTTGAAGCCGAGGAACGCCGGGACCGGCTTGCCCTCACGCTCGAGGGCGCGGGCCTGGAGGCCGGCGGCGAAGGCTGCGTTGAACAGCTTCTCCTTGATGCCGCCCTCGGCCTCCTGCATCATCACGATCTTGCTGTAAGCCTTCTCGAAGATGCGCGGGGCCGCACCCATGAAGGTCGGCTGCACGACGGCCAGGTTGTCGATGATCTTCTCGATGGTGCCGTCGATGGCGCAGGAGTAGCCGCACGCCATCTGGGTGGCCATCAGCACCTTGCCGAACGAGTGGCTCAGCGGCAGCCAGCGGAACTCCAGGTCGTCCTCGGACAGGATCCCCTGAGCGCGGATCGCCTCGCCCTCGAAGACCCACGCGCGGTGCGACAGGCGCACGCCCTTGGGGCGGCCGGTCGTGCCGGAGGTGTACATCAGGGTGGCCAGCTGGTCCGGGCGGATCGCCTGGGCGTGCTCGACGACCGAGTCGGGCTCCTTGGCGAGGTGGGCACGGCCCAGCTCGGCGAGCTCGTCGGTGCTGATGATCCAGTCACCGTCGGTGGTGCCGTCGAAGGTGACGACCTTGGAGACGTGGGGCAGCTCGGACTTGCGCGCACGCAGCTTGGCGATCTGCTCGTCGTCCTCGGCGAAGACCACGTGGCACTCGGAGTCCGCGAGGATGTACGCGGTGTCCTCCTCGTTGGTGGTCGGGTAGACGGTCGTGGTGGCGGCACCAGCACACATCACCGCGAGGTCGGCCAGACACCACTCGTAGCGGGTGGTGGAGGCGATGCCGACGCGCTGCTCGGGCTGGATGCCCAGCTCCATGAGGCCGGCGGCCCACTCCGTGACGACCTGCCCCGCCTCGGTCCAGGTGATCGAGTCCCAGCGCGCACCCCCGTCCACGGGGAAGCGGAACGCCTCGTGCGGGCCCGACTTCTCGACGCGTTCGAGGAACTGTACGGCGACGTTGGCCGGCATCGAGTCGAGGAACGAGTGGTCGATCGTGCGAGTCGTCACAGTTGCTGCTCTCCCAAGTTGAACGGGGCCGTTGACCGGCTCTGTTGGGAGTAACCTAGATCACGGAGTTACGCATCGGTAGGAATCGGACCAGATTGACCCCTCCAGCGGCCCGAATAGGCTCGATCCATGGCTTGGACGTGGGAGGAACTCGCCGGACGCGCGTTGGCACGGCAGTTCTCCGCCAGCGCCGGCGACGTGGCCTCCCTCGTGGCACGCACAGGTCCGCTGCAGACCCAGACGGCCCGCTCCACCCACCTGGGCATCGCCGCGCGTCGCAGCGGGACCACCCGCGAGGAGATCGCCGCGGCTTTCACCAGCAGCGCGCTGGTCCGGGGCAGCACCGTGCGCGGCACCGTCCACACCGCGACCCCGGAGCAGTTCGCGCTCCTGCAGCACCCGACGTCGCTGGGCCAGCGCTCGACCTGGCGCCGCGTGCTGGGCGTCGACGACGCGACCGTCGAGGCGCTGTGGGCGGCGGTGGAGCAGCACACGGGCACCGCGTGGCGCTCCGTGGACGAGCTCGCCGAGCACCAGACGGGCTGGCTGCGCGCACGCGGGCTCGACGACGCGGCGGACCGCCTGGCCGGCGCCCAGGGCCGGTACCTCCTCTTCGGGCACGGAGGTCTCGTCCGGCGTCCGGTCAACGGCGCCTGGGAGGGACAGGGACGCCCCGAGTACCGCTCCGCCCGCGCCCTGACGGGCCTCGCCCCGGGCCGCTCGATGGCTGAGGTCGTGCGCCTGCACCTGCGGTCGCACGGTCCGGCCTCGCGCCACGACCTGGCCTGGTGGTCCGGCGTGGGCCTGCGTGTCGTCGACGCCGCCCTGGCCGAGGTGGGCCTCGACCCGGTGCCCGGCCCCGACGGACGCGACTACGTCGACCTGCCCGACTCCCCCGGGCCCGTGGCGCTGCCGGGCGTGCGGCTGCTGCCGGAGTTCGACGCGCTGCTGTGCGCGTACGAACCCTCGGCCCGCGCCCGTTTCGTGACGCCGGAGCACCACCGTGCGCTGTGGCACTCCGCCAACGGCCAGGTGCTCTCCCCGCTGCTGGTGGACGGGCGCATCACGGGCTTCTGGCGGGCCATGGGGAGCGCCAGGCGTCGCCCGCTCGAGGTGCACTGGTTTGCCGGCACCCGCCGCCCGCGCACCGGCGAGCTGGAGGGTCCGGTGCAGGACCTCAGCACGGCGCTGGGCATCAGGGTCACCGAGGTGACGGTGAGCCGCGCCTGAGGACTACTTCTTGCCGGTGGCCTTCTCGGTGCCCCCACCGCCGGTGGAGAGCGCGGCCACGAAGGCCTCCTGGGGGACCTCGACGCGTCCGACCATCTTCATGCGCTTCTTGCCCTCCTTCTGCTTCTCCAGCAGCTTGCGCTTGCGGCTGATGTCACCGCCGTAGCACTTGGCGAGCACGTCCTTGCGGATCGCGCGGATGTTCTCGCGGGCGATCACGCGGGCGCCGATGGCGGCCTGGATCGGCACCTCGAACTGCTGCCTGGGGATGAGCTCCTTGAGCTTGGAGGCCATCATCACGCCGTACGAGTAGGCGGCGTCCTTGTGCACGATCGCGCTGAACGCGTCGACCGGCTCGCCCTGCAGCAGGATGTCGACCTTGACCAGGTCGGCGGCCTGGTCGCCGGAGCGCTCGTAGTCGAGCGAGGCGTAGCCCTTGGTGCGCGACTTGAGCTGGTCGAAGAAGTCGAAGACGATCTCGCCCATCGGCAGCGTGTACCGCATCTCGACGCGGTCCTCGGAGAGGTAGTCCATCCCGAGCAGGTTGCCGCGCTTGGTCTGGCACAGCTCCATGATCGTGCCGATGAAGTCGGACGGCGCGAGGATGGTGGCCCGCACGACCGGCTCGCGGACCTCGCCGATCTTCCCCTCGGGGAACTCGCTGGGGTTCGTCACCTCGTACGTGGTGCCGTCCTCCATCACGACGTCGTAGACGACGTTGGGCGCGGTCGAGATCAGGTCGAGGTTGAACTCGCGCTCGAGGCGGTCGCGGGTGATCTCCATGTGCAGCAGGCCGAGGAAGCCGCAGCGGAAGCCGAAGCCCAGCGCTCCGGAGGTCTCGGGCTCGTACGTCAGGGCCGCGTCGTTGAGCTGGAGCTTCTCCAGCGCCTCGCGCAGGTCGCCGAACTGGTCGCCGTCGATCGGGTACAGGCCCGCGTAGACCATCGGGTTGGGGTGCTTGTAACCGCCCAGCGACTCGGTGGCGCCGCCGTGCTGGGTGGTGATGGTGTCACCGACGCGGGACTGGCGGACGTCCTTCACGCCGGTGATGAGGTAACCCACCTCACCGACGCCGATCGTGTCGGCCTTGACCTGCTCGGGGCTGATCACGCCGAGCTCGAGGAGCTCGTGGGTGGCGTTGGTCGACATCATCTTGATGCGGTCGCGGTGGTTGAGCTCCCCGTCGACCACACGGACGTAGGTGACCACCCCGCGGTACGTGTCGTACACGGAGTCGAAGATGAGAGCGCGGGCCGGGGCGTCCTTGACGCCGACCGGGGCGGGGGTCTGCTTGACGACCTCGTTGAGCACCATCTCGACGCCCATGCCGGTCTTGGCGGAGACGCGCAGCACGTCCTCGGGCTCGCAGCCCACCAGGTTGGCGAGCTCGAGCGCGTACTTCTCGGGGTTCGCGCTGGGCAGGTCGATCTTGTTGAGGACCGGGATGATGTGCAGGTCGGCGTTCATCGCCAGGTAGAGGTTGGCCAGCGTCTGGGCCTCGATGCCCTGGGCGGCGTCGACCAGCAGGATCGCGGCCTCGCAGGCCTCCAGCGAGCGCGAGACCTCGTAGGTGAAGTCGACGTGGCCGGGCGTGTCGATCATGTTGAGGATGTACGTGCCAGGCTCGGCACCCTCCTCGTTGCCCTCCGTCACCGTCCACGGCAGGCGCACCGCCTGCGACTTGATCGTGATGCCGCGCTCGCGCTCGATGTCCATCCGGTCGAGGTACTGCGCGCGCGCCGCTCGCTCGTCGACGACCCCCGTCAGCTGCAGCATCCGGTCGGCCAGCGTCGACTTGCCGTGGTCGATGTGGGCGATGATGCAGAAGTTGCGGATCTGCGACGGGTCGGTGGATCCGGGCTTCGGGGCGTTCTTCAGGGACACGGTGGTCTTTCGGTCTACGGGGCCGTCGGAGTGGTGCGGAGCGTGGTGCTGCGGACCGGCGGCGCGGGCAGGCACGGTCGAACGGCCATTCTCCCACGTACCGGGCCCCGATGCTCAACCGCCGCCGGGGGCACCGCGGCCTACTGGACGGCCTTGGCGACGGTGATGCAGCGGGTGATCCACTCCTGCTCGTCCACCTCGAGGCCGCGCCCGGCCCCGGTGGCCTCCGCGATCGTCCACCCCGCGTTGGCGATCACCCGCACGATCACCCAGTCCCGGGCCCGGTCCTCGTCGAGCAGCGCGCCGTCGACGAGCGTCTCGAAGCGGCGGCGCAGGCCGCCCCGTACGTCTCCCGCGAGCTCGTCGAACCGGTTGAGCAGCATCGGCGAGAGCTCGCAGTGCGGGTCGCCCGAGAGCGGCTTGGGGTCGATGGCGACCCACTCTGCGCCGCGACCCAGGACGTTGGCGTGGTGGAGGTCGGTGTGGACCAGCGTCCCGTCGGTGGCGCCGTCCGCGGCGAACGCCCGCGCGAGCGACCGGGCGTGGTCGACCATCCTCCGCGGCAGCGGGGCGGAGCGGGGCAGGTCGGCCAGCTGCCGCTCCCACCGGGCGACGGTGCCGCTGAGCCGTACGAACTGCGGACCGGCCGGCACGTGGAGCTGCTGGTAGAGCCCCGCGACGACCTCGCACGCCTCGACGTCCCAGTGGTCCGCCAGGTCGTCGGGGCCGACGCGGCGCAGGAGCAGCGCCCGACGGTGGGGATCGGCGCGCAGCAGCTCCACCGCTCCCCTGCCCGCCCAGCGGGTCAGGGCGAGGTGCTCCAGGGCTCCCTCGTCGTCCGCGTCCCAGGCGACCTTGAGCACGGCCGCGGTGCCGTCGGCGAGGCGTACGGGCAGGACCACGGAGCAGTAGCCGTGCATCGTGGCGCCGTCGGGACGCAGCTCCCACTCGGCGAGCAGGCCGGTGACCAGGGCGGGCAGCCGGTCGAGCCACTCCAACCACGGTGCGCCGCGTCGGGTGCGGGCCCGCAGCTCGGCCGGCACCGTCCAGCCACTCACCGCTGGTCCGCGAGGTACTCGCCGGGCGTCATGCCGGTGACGGTACGGAAGTCGGTGGTGAAGTGGGCCTGGTCGCTGTAGCCGAGCTCGACCGCGATCTCGGCCAGGGACACCTCACCCTCCTTGAGCCGGAGTACGGCGTCGTGCAGGCGGCGCCGTTGGATGAGCCACTTGGGCGACATCCCCACCCGGGCCCGGACCAGCCGTTGGAGCCTCCGCTCGCTGAGGTCGAAGGCGCCTGCCACCTCCGAGACCCGCGTGGTTCCCGGGTGGTCCACGACCCACTGCACGACCCGGTTGACCAGCAGCCCGTCCGGGTCGACCTCGACGTCGCGCAGGCGCTCCTCGACGAGGGCGATCGCCGCTGCGTGGGAGGTCGGCGCGGAGGGGTCGGGCCGCATCGCGGCGCGGACGCGGCCGACGAGATCGTCGGCGACCAGGCGGCGCAACGGGTCGCCGGGCGCCAGGTCAGTGAGGTCCCGGTACCCGTCGGCCAGGGGCTCCACCGACCCTCCCAGCAGCAACGCGCCCGCGGCGGGGGTGAACATGACCCCGACCGCCCAGCCGGTCCCCTCGAGCGTGACGGTGGACAGGCCCCGCACCACGCCGTAGAAGCGGGCGTAGGTGGTGGAGACCACCAGCAGGCAGACCGGGTGCTGCAGGGTGCTCTGGCTGCTCGGCTCCTCGAGCGACCACACGGGGATCCAGTAGCGCTGGACCAGGTCGGCCAGCCCCGCCGAGGGCAGGTAGCGGTGGATCGGCGGCGAGGGTCGCGAGGCGCCGGTCAGGTGGGCCCGGTCGACCGGGTCCACCGGACGCAGCGACGGGTCCGGGGTCATGCGTCGGATTCTTGCAAGACCCGGTGACACTCCCGCTCCTAGCGTCGGGGCATGACCTCCACCACGACCACTGACTACACGCGACTCGCCGACCGTTTCGGCTCCGTCCTGCCCGGCGCCGAGCCGGGCGCCGTGACTCCGTGCACCGGCTGGACGGTGCGCGACGTCGTCGCCCACGTCCTCGACACCCAGCGCGACTTCCTCCTCGGGCACGACGTCGCCCTCCCCCAGCGCCCGGCACTGGACGACCTGGCGGGCGCCTGGGGCGAGCACAGCGCTGCCGTCGCCGCCGTCCTGGACCAGCCGGGCGTCGCCGAGCGCGCCTACGACGGCTACTTCGGCCCCACCACGATCGGCGGGACGATGGCCGACTTCTACGGCTTCGACCTCGTGGTGCACGGCTGGGACGTCGCCCGCGCCAGCGACCAGCCGTGGCCCCTCGACGACGAGGAGGCGGCCGCGTGGCGGCGTACGGCCGAGAGCTGGGGGCCCGCGATCCGCGCTGAGGGCATCTGCGGGCCGGAGGTCGCCGTCCCTGACGAGGCGTCGGGGTGGGACCGGTTGCTGGGCTTCGTGGGCCGGGACCCGGGGTGGGCACCGGCCGGGTCCTGAGACCGGTTCACCGGGTCGGCAGGTGGAAGCGCACCTTCTCCTCCAGGGAGTCCAGGTAGCGGCCACCCGCTGACTCGATCACCTTGCGCGAGGCCACGTTGTCCGCGTCGCAGGTGACCAGGGCGGGGTCCACGCCCAGCGCGCGCACGTGCGGCAGGACCGTACGCAGCATGGCGGTGGCGTGCCCCTCCCTGCGGCGTGAGGGCCGGACCTCGTACCCGACGTGGCCTCCCTTGGTGCGCAGGAACTCGTTGCCCAGGTCGGGGCGCACGCTGATGCGACCGACGTACTCGGTGCCGTCCACCCACCACCACGTGCTCTGCCGCACCAGCCCGTCCGGGCGCGGGGTCTCCTCGAGGGCGTCGGCGGCCAGGTACGACAGGAACGCGTCGAACCCGTCCGGGCTGCGCCACACCTCGGCGTACCCGTCGATCCACCGTCCCAGGATGCTGCCCTCCCCGGCGCGGCCCTCGGCGACCAGCTCGTCGACGGCGGCCAGGAACGAGTGCCGCACGGCGGCGGCGGGCGGGACCAGCAGGGGCATCACGCCACGTTAGCCGCGCCGGCGCCGCAGCAGGAACGGGGTGCCGCCGGCCGCCCGCAGCCCCGGCAGGTTCACGTACGTCATGCCGACCAGGGTGTCCTCGTCCCGCCTGCGCAGCTCGTCGCGCACCCACGGCCACGGCCTGCGGGAGCCGGACGGGTAGGAGACCGCGACGCACGGGGCCGAGTCGGAGTACGACGGCTCCGCGGCCACCTCCATCGGGAGCGTCTCGGCCAGCTCCTCCCCCGCACCACGACGCAGCAGGTTGACGCCCACCACGCCCCGGGCGCCGGAGGTGAAGCGCTTGCCGAACCACCGCGGCAGGCCGATCAGCCCCAGCCCGGCCGGGGCCACCCTGCGCAGCGGGGCGACGAACTCGGCCTCCCAGTCGCCCTCGAGCGCGTCGAGGTCCACGACCTCGAGCGAGGACCAGGCACGGCGCAGGGACAGGACGGTGTCGGTCACGGTGGCTCCAGGGGACGAGGGACGGGTGCTGCGCAGTGGCACGGGGTCGGGGGCGGGCGGCGGGAACCGCGAGGCGAACCGCTCCGCCATCGCCGTGATGGTCAGCGACGGGTTGACCCCCAGGTTGGCGGGGATGACGCTCGCGTCGGCCACGTACAGGCCCGGGTGGCCGAAGACCTCGTGGTCGGCGTCGACGACCCCGTCGTGCGGCCCGGTCCCCATCACCGCGCCTCCCAGCACGTGCGCCGTGACGGACAGGCCGGCCACCGACTCCCCCAGCAGGTTCAGCGGACGGCCGCCCGAGACCTGCGCGTACGCCCGCGTCACCCGGTTCGCCACCTCCAGGTAGCTGGGCGGGCGCTGACCCGTCGCCATCCTGGAACGCAGCGCGGAACGCCCCAGGCGGCCCCGCGTGAGCTCGAGGGCGAGCTCGCTGTCGAGGTCCTGCATCGTGGTCAGCACCGTCAGGCGGCGCAGCAGGTCCTTCGCCCCCACCAGCCGCGCCTGCGCCAGCGGGTGGCGCGCGAGGGCGCCCGCCACCCGTGCGGCGCGGCGCGGCGGCCGTTCGTCGTCCACCAGCGGACCGAGCTGGGCACGCATGTGCCAGCCGCCGATGTACCGGTTGAGGGTCGTGTGGGTCCCGGGGTCGGGGTGGAACGAGCTCGAGATCGTCGGGCCGACCGACAGGTCCTCACCCGGCGGGGCGAGGACGGCGGTGATCGCCTCGGAGTTGGTGCGGACGTGCTGGCCCACCGTGGGCGAGACGTGCGGCAGCGTGCCGGCCTCGTCGCGTGCGCGCTGGAGGAGCTCGACGGTGCCCAGCACGCCGCCGGCGAGGACGACGCGGGCGGCGGTGAACCTCTGCTCCTCCCCGCGACGCCAGGGGTGGCGGGTGTGCACCTCGTACCCGCCCTCGGGCAGCGGCCGCAGCCCCACGACCTCGGTCTCGGGGCGGATGACGGCGCCACGGCCCTCGGCCAGGTGCAGGTAGTTGCGGGTGAGCTGGTTCTTCGCGCCGTACGGACACCCCAGCAGGCACTCCCCGCACAGCCGGCAGCCGGTCCGCTCGGGCCCGTCGCCCCCGAAGAAGGGGTCCGGCTCGGTGACGCCGGGGCGGCCGAAGTGGATGGCGACCGGGACCGGACCGAAGGTGTCCTCCGCGCCGACCGACGCGGCGGTCGCGCGCAGGTGCTGGTCCATAACACCGGTGAGCGGGCTCGTCATCCGCCCCAGCATCCTCGCGGCCGTGGCGTAGTGCGGCGCCAGCTCCGAGCGCCACGCCACGCCGAGGCGCCGCATCTGCTCGGCCTCGTAGAAGGCGTCCCCGGGCTCCAGGAGGACAC
>NZ_JBJEHY010000140.1:0-9629 GCF_051876515.1 Nocardioides sp.
CACCTGGTCGGCCGCCCGGCCGCCGGCGAGGTACACCTCCGCGCCCTGGGAGCCGCTGCCGTCGAAGACCACGGTCACCCGGTTGGCGACCTTCGCGTTGATCAGCGACCCCAGCAGGGCGACCGGGTCGGCCCGGTCCTCGAGTGAGAGCACCCGCGTGGCCTCCGGGATCACCGCGACCTGCGCCGACGGCGCTCCGGCCGTGACGACCTGGTCGACCACGAACGCGGCGGAGGAGAGCGTGGCCGCGACCTCGGTCGCCACCGTGCCGCCCTGCGCCGCGCCGACCAGCATCACGCGGGCCGGTGCCGGTGCCGGGTCGTCGGCCACGGCGCGCTCGATGGCGGCGACGACGCGGTCGGCCAGCCCGGACGTGTCGGCCCCGACCAGACGCAGGCGTCCGCGCGGAGCCGTACGGTTGGCCGGCAGGTAGCAGATGTAGCGACCCTCGCCGACCTTGTGCACGGACACCCGCGCCTCGGTGCGGGAGAGGTGCTGCATCAGGTCCTCGATGGTGCGGGGACTGGCCGGCTCGGACTCCTCGCCGGCCTCGGCCTCGTCCTCGAGGACGTCGAACAGCCCACCCGCGGCGTCGCGCAGGGCGGAGACGGTGTCGGCGGTGAACGGGGCGACGCCGATCGAGCGGAGCCCGCCGCGGGCGGCGTGGCTGCCCTGGTCGGAGGCGAGGATGCCCGCGGTCAGCAGCGAGCGCATCTGCAGCCCGTCCAGCAGGCCGCCGCCACCGGCGACGTGCTCCATCAGCTCGGGGTTCGACTCGGCCAGCTCGTTGAGGTAAGCGGTGACGCCCTCGCGGTCCAGCGCGTCGGTCTCGATGAGCCCGGCCGAGACGATCGCACCACCGAGGGCGACCTCGGGGGCCAGGTAACCGATCGCGCGACCGGCGATCGAGCCGAGGGTCTTGTACGCCGCCTGCTGCAGCTCGTCGATCCAGCGGTACGTCAGGACCGTGGCGCGCACGACCAACGCGTCCGCGTCGAGCTCGACCGAGCGGGTCAGCAGGCCGTGCTTGCCGGTGGTCGCGGCCCGGACCTCGTCCTCGAACTCCGCGTACGTGCCGGGGGCCAGCGGAGCCGTCTCGGTGACGGCGTCGTCGGAGAGCACCTCCGAGCCGAGCCGGGCGTACTGGCGCATCGTGTTGCCGGCCCGGTCGAACGCGTCGGCCAGCGACAGCATCTGGTCGTACTTGTCGCGGGTCACCGCCGCCTCGGTCAGCGCGGCCGCGTCCTGGGTCCCAGCGTCCGTGGCGCGGGCCGGGGTGGAGCCCAGACGCGCGGTGGTCTCGGAGGGGGCGGGGTTCTGGTCGTTGCTCATGCGGTCACCTGTGCGAGGACGGGAGCGAGGTCGGCGGCGAGGTCGCCCGGTTCGACGCGCCGGACGGTGACGCGGGGTGTCTCCGCGTCGGTGTGGGCGCTCAGGCAGTGCCAGCCGTCGTTGAGCAGCACCCACGACACGACGCCCACGTCGGTGGTGTTGGAGCCCGCGACGTCGGCCCCGAGGACCCGCAGGCGGCCGCGGCCCTCGGTGTGCACGGCCGAGACGGTGCGGATGGCGTCGGCGTCGGAGAGGGGTCCGTCGGGTCCGAGGACGGCGCCGTCGCCGTGGTGGGAGAGCAGCACCGGCACCAGGTCGCTGCGACCCGTGCGCAGGGCCTCGCCCGTCGCGTCCATCACCGAGAACGCGATGTCGAGGGTGGCCGGCACCTCGCTCTCGCGGCGGGGCAGGTCGTCGGGGATCTCGGCGATGCGGCCGAGCTCGCCGGCCCAGTGCTCGACCGGGAACCAGGCGATCTCGAAGACGATGCCGTCGCAGGTCGACAGGGTGGCGACCGCGTCGCCCGCCTGGCGGTGCCACGCCTTGACCTGGCTCCCGCCGGCCGCGACGTCGATGTCGAGCGCCAGGGCGGGCTTGGCCAGCAGTCCGACGGCGCCGGCCAACGACGGGTCGAGGCGCTCGTCGGTGACCAGCCCGCGGCGTACGAGGGTGCTCTCGGGGTCGTGCAGCGAGGCCAGGGCCCGGTGGTACGCGTCCGCGTCGGTGCTCTCCTGGGTCTGGCCCAGGCGGCCGCTCAGGCCGGAGGCGGTGCTGGCGGGCGCCTGCTCGAACGGCAGCGGGGCGTTGCCGGCCAGGGCGGCGGCCAGGCGCAGCTCGGGCAGCGTCAGCGCCAGCCGCCGGGGCAGGCCGTCGAGGAACGACTCCGCGACGGGCGGCGGCGTGGTCAGGTCGATGGTCACCATCAGGACTCCTCGCCCAGGCCGGGCAGCTCGACGCTCAACCAGTCCTTGTGACCGGCGGGCGGGGCGACGAAGTTGACCAGGGTCGCGTCCTCGTCTGCCTCCGCGGTGTCGGCGGCGACGTCCGTCCCCGACTCGGCAGCGGCGTGCGCGACGCGGGTGCGGGCCTCCTCGATCAGCACCGTCGCCCGGTGCTGGCGGTTCTCGATGGCGTCCTTGACCTCGTCGACGCCGCCGAGGTGGCGGGAGAGCGAGTCGGCGGCCGTCTCGTGCTGACCGGCGGCCGAACGGAGGTGTGCGGCGCGCTCCTTGATCCGGTTGCGCATCGCTTCCGCGGCCCGCCCGTGCCACGGCACGCTCTCCGCCTGTGCGACCAACGAGTCGGCCAGCGACCGGATGTCGAGCGCGCGCTCACGCAGCTGGGCCACGCGCCTGCGACCTGCGGCGGTGTCGCCGTACATGGATCACACCCTTTCGTCGTTGGCCGCCTACCCCTGCCCGGGAACGGTGAAACCCTTCGTCCGGAGGAGTTTGCGGCCTGGCTGCATCTTCGCCCACGCGCGGTGGACGCGGGACGGGTTCAGTGCAGCATCCCCCGAGCAGGGGCGTCCGCGCCCGGACTCAGGCGTGCGGGGCCGCCCCGGACGGCAGCCAGGCCTCCAACCGGTCCAGAGCAGTTGCCACGTCAACGATGTCTGCGGCGAAGCTGAACCGTACGAAGTGGTGGCCGTGCTCGGTGTCGAAGTCGATGCCGGGCGTCACCGCGACGCCGGTGTCCGCGAGCAGCTGCTTGACCCAGGCCATCGAGTCGTCGGTCAGGTGCGCGATGTCGGCGTACACGTAGAACGCTCCGTCGGCCGGCGCGACCTTGTCGATCCCCATCTCGGCCAGGCGGCGCAGCACCAGCTCGCGGGTCTGCGCGTACTCGCGCACGTGACCGTCGAGCTCGGCGTACGACTCCTCGCTGAACGCCGCGAGCGCGGCCCACTGGGCGATCGCGGGCGGGCAGATCGTGAAGTTGCCGGTGAGGACCTCCACGGCGCGACGCAGGTGCGCCGGCACCAGCATCCAGCCGATCCGCCAGCCGGTCATCGCGAAGTACTTGCTGAAGGAGTGGAAGACCACGGCGTCGCGGCTCGTCTCCCAGGCGCAGCGCGCCAGCGCGGGTTCGCCGGTCAGGGTCGCGTACTCCATGCCGTGGTAGATCTCGTCGGAGACGAACTGCACGCCCGCCCCGGACGACCAGGTCGCCAGCGCGGCCAGCTCGTCGGGCAGCAGCATGGTGCCGGTCGGGTTCGCGGGGCTGAGCACGACGAGGCCGTCGATGGGCTTCTCGGCGTGCACCTCCTCCAGCTGGGCCACCGTCGGCTGGAACCGGGTCTCCGGACCGGTCGGGATCTCCACGACCTCACACCCCAGCGCCGTGAGGACGTTGCGGTAGCAGGGGTAGCCGGGGCGGGCCATCGCCACCCGCGCGCCCGCGTCGAACGCGGCCAGGAAGGCGAGCAGGAAGCCGCCCGAGGAGCCGGTGGTGACCACGACCTCGTCCGGGTCGACCGTGACCCCGTGCACCCGCTGGTGGTGCCCGGCGATCGCCTCACGCAGCTCCCGGATCCCGACGGCCTCGGTGTAACCCAGCGGGTCGGTGCCGCCCAGCAGCCGGATCGCCTCCTCGCGGACCGGGGCCGGGGCGCCGTTGCGGGGCTGCCCGGCCGCCAGGTTGAGCAGGTCGCCGTGGGTGCGCTGGCGCTCGGCGCTCGCGGCGAGGATGTCCATGACGTGGAACGGCGGGACGTTGGCGCGCTGGGCGGCCGCGTACCGGTGGTGGGTCGGGGTGCTCACGGGCTCATCCTGCCAGCGCCCCTCGACCGACCGACGGAGGAAAGTCGCTCAGCGGAGGTCCTAGGCTCCTCCGACGGGGGTTTCCTCCGTCCGTCGGTCGCCGGTTCCCGTCAGGAGGCGTGTCCGGCCGCGGCCGCGTGGCGCCCGGCGCGGCGCCCGAAGAAGGAGCCCTCGCCCAGCTGGGTCCCCGAGCAGTAGCCGTTGCCGTCCTGGGCGATGTTGGAGGCGCACGCGCCCGCCGCGTACAGGCCGCCGACGGGCGTCCCGTCGGCGCGCAGGACCTCGCCGTCGACCGAGGTACGCAGGCCGCCGAGGGTGAAGCCGGCGTACAGCGCCTTGCCGAGGCTGAGGTCGAAGGCGCCCCACGGCCCCTGGTCCTGCGGCGCCACCCAGTCGGGGTGCTTGTGGAACTGCGGGTCCTCGCCGCGACGGGCGTGCTCGTTGTAGTCGCCCAGGGTCCGCACCAGCGACCCGGCGGGCAGGCCGAGCCCCTCCTCCATCTCCTCGACGGTCTCCCAGCCGTCGATGAAGGGAGTCAGCGGGAACTTCGGCTTCTCCATGTGCTCGCTGTCGACGATCACGTACGCGGCCTGGTCGGGCTGCTGCATGACGAAGTAGGAGGTGCGGGCGTGGTAGCTGTCCTCGGCCACGAAGCGCTCGCCACGCTTGTTGACGACGATCCCCTTGACCAGCTGCGAGGGCGGGTAGAACGGCGCGGTGATGAAGGCCTCGTCCATGTGCTTGAGCTCGGCGCCGACCGAGGCGCCCATCCGGATGCCCAGACCGTCGTCGTACGTGCTGCCGAGGGTGAACAGCTTGGAGCCGAGGTTCGGCGTGTGCGCGGCGACCATGTCGGGGTTCATCACGAACCCGCCGGCGGCCAGGACGACGGACCCGGCGCGCACGTGGCCGGTCTCGGTGAACCGGCGCCAGGCCAGGCCGACGACGCGGTCCCCGTCCGTGACCAGGTTGATCGCTCCGGTCTCGTAGCGGACCTCGACGCCCTCGGCCTCGAGGGCGTCCTTGAGCAGGTCGAGGACCAGCTTGGTGCCCTCCAGGTCGCCGGGCACGGGAACCTTGTGGCCGCGCGGGGCGGGCACCGCCTGGTCGCGGTACGGGTGGACCTTCTCGTTGCCGGTGTACATCAGCCCCTGGGTGCCGGGCTGGATGACGCTCTTCTCCGGGTAGTAGCTGCGCTCGAACTCGAAGCCGAGCGACTCCAGCCAGTCGAAGTGCTCGACCGAGCCGTGGGCGTACGCCTCGATCTTGTCGACCTCGGGGTCGGAGGAGTTGGCGAGGAGGTACTTGGCCATCTCCTCGGGGGTGTCGTCCTGGCCCGTCGCCTTCTGCACGGCCGTGCCGCCGCCGAGGTAGAAGTGGCCGCCGCTCATGACCGAGGTGCCGCCGTGGACGGCCGCGCGCTCGAGGATCAAGGTCCGGGCCCCGCCGCGTACGGCCTCCAGCGCCGCGCAGGCGCCAGCGATCCCGAAGCCGACCACGACCACGTCGAAGGTGTCCTCGGGGCCCACGCCGTCCAGGACGGAGGCGGGCAGCGCGTCGGGCAGGGTTAGGCCGTTGGTCTCACTCACGCCGACAATCTAGAACAGGTTCCAGTCTTTGGGGAGGGGCTCCGGGGCAATTTCTGGACACCTGTCCGATCGGTGCTGGTCGAGCCCGGTCGCACCGCTCGCCGAGCCTGTCGAGACTGGTCACATCGGTCGAGCCTGGCCACGTCGGTCGAGCCTGGCGAGACCTACGACTTACTCGGTGCCGGGTACCGCGCAGATCGTGGTGTCAACCTTGGAGGTGACCGACTCGGGGGCCTTCGCGGCGAGCGCCTTGTACCGCTCACCGACGATCACGGTGACGCCGTCACCGATGCCCTCCTCCTTGACGTACTTCACCTTGCCGAACTGCTTGCCCACCAGGAGGGCGGCCGGGTCGTTCTTGACCGTGTACCGCACGATCGTGACCTTGGTCCGCTCGGCGTTGCCGGTGCTGCCCTTGCCGAAGCCACGCTCGACGAGCGACTCTTGGGTCAGCCCGGCCAGACCGTTGCGACCGGAGCCGTTGAAGACGCTGACCACGACCTGGTCGCGGAAGACCTCGTCGCCGACGCTGATCTCCTTGTCGACGCAGACCGGGAGGTCGTCGGACCCGGGGAACGGCGTCGTCATCGCCTGCCAGCCCCACACGGCCGCCACCACGACGAGCAGCCCGAGGACGCCCAGGGTGAGTGCCGACCGGGCGCCAGGCGACATCGGGGGGCGCGGCGGCGACGGGGGCGTGGGCCCGGCGGGCGGTGCAGGCGGCGTCGGCGCGGCGGAGGCCGGCGACGAGGAGGGGGAGGAGGTCACTCGGCCACCTCGTGCACCCGGGCGTGCAGCACGTTGCGCTGCTGCAGGGCTGCGCGCAGCGCCCGGTGCAGGCCGTCCTCGAGGTACAGGTCGCCGCGCCACGAGATCACGTGCGCGAACAGGTCCCCGTAGAACGTGGAGTCCTCGTCGAGGAGCGCCGCCAGCTGGAGCGTGTCCTTGGTGGTGACCAGCTCGTCGAGGCGTACCTGGCGCGGTGGGACCTGCGCCCAGTCCCGGGCGCGCAGAGCGTGCTCGGGGTAGGGGCGGCCATCACCGACGCGCTTGAAGATCACGACGCGACTATAACGACGGGGCCTGATCGCGGCGGTCCGGAGCGCGTACGGACTCTCCTGCGTCGGTCGTTCTCGTTAGGCTCTCGTCCATGAGCCAGACCCCCGACGCCGCCCCCGAGGTCACGACCGAGGCGGCCACCGCTGCAGCCGCCGAGCAGACCCCTGTCGCGGAGGCGTCCGCCGAGGCCGTCGCCCCCGAGGCTGTACCTGCGGAGGCCGCTCCGGCTGAGTCCGCTCCGGCCGAGTCCGCGACCGCTGCGGCAGCCGCAGCCGAGGCAGCCCCCGCCCCGGAGCTCGACCCGGTGAGCGCGGCGATCGCGCCGGGGTACGAGTTCGAGGGCCCCGCCCTCGAGCTGGGCGGCCTGATGCTCGACCCCGACACCCTCACCGGTGTGCCGATCCGGATCCCGCTGGCCATGGTCAACCGCCACGGCCTGGTCGCCGGTGCCACCGGTACCGGTAAGACCAAGACGCTGCAGCTGATGGCCGAGCAGCTCTCCGCCGCCGGGGTGCCCGTGTTCGCGGCCGACATCAAGGGCGACCTGTCCGGCCTGTCGGTGCCCGGCGAGGGCGGGGAGAAGATCTCGTCCCGCGCCGCCACCGTCGGTCAGACTTGGACGGCGACGGGGTTCCCGACCGAGTTCTACGCGCTGGGTGGCGAGGGCATCGGCATCCCGCTGCGCGTCACGATGAGCGCGTTCGGCCCGACGCTGCTGAGCAAGGTGCTCGACCTCAACGACACCCAGGAGTCCAGCCTCGGGCTGGTCTTCCACTACGCCGACACCCAGGGCCTGCCGCTGCTCGACCTGTCCGACCTGCGCGCGGTGCTGACGTACCTGCTCTCCGACGAGGGCAAGGCCGAGCTCAAGACGATCGGTGGGCTGTCCACCGCGACCGCCGGCGTGATCCTGCGTGAGCTGGTCAACTTCGAGGCGCAGGGTGCCGACAAGTTCTTCGGCGAGCCCGAGTTCGCCTCCTCCGACCTGCTCCAGACGACCGCGGACGGCCGTGGGCTGGTCTCGCTGCTCGAGCTGCCGAACCTGCAGGACCGCCCGGCGCTCTTCTCCACCTTCCTGATGTGGCTGCTGGCCGACCTGTTCCACGACCTGCCCGAGGTCGGCGACATCGACCGCCCCAAGCTGGTCTTCTTCTTCGACGAGGCGCACCTGCTGTTCAAGGGGGCCTCCAAGCCGTTCCTCGAGCAGATCGCCCAGACCGTGCGCCTGATCCGTTCCAAGGGCGTGGGCGTCTTCTTCGTGACCCAGTCGCCCACCGACGTCCCCGACGACGTGCTCGCGCAGCTCGGTTCCCGGGTGCAGCACCAGCTGCGCGCCCACACGCCCAACGACGCCAAGGCGCTCAAGGCGACGGTCAACACCTACCCCCACTCCGAGTACGACGACCTCGGCAAGGTCATCACATCGCTCGGCATCGGCGAGGCCGTCGTCACCGTGATGAACGAGCGGGGTGCCCCGACCCCGGTCGCGTGGACCCGCCTGCGCGCCCCGGAGTCCTTGATGGGGCCCGCCGAGGCGTCCGCGATGGAGGCGAGCGTCAAGGCCAGCCCGCGCTATGCGACGTACGCCGAGGCCGTCGACCGCGACTCGGCCCGCGAGCGGCTCGCCGCCAAGCTCGAGGAGGGGGCCCGCAAGGCCCGCGAGGAGGCCGAGCTCAAGGAGCAGGCGCGCCAGGACAAGCTCGACAAGGCGGCCGCCGACAAGGCCGCCAAGGCGGAGGCCTCGCGCAAGGTGCCCGTGCCCAAGACGTCGGGTCGCGCGCCCAGGCAGGAGGACTCGATGCTGGAGAAGGTCGTCGAGTCCGGGGCGTTCAAGGACTTCATGCGTACGGCGGCCCG
Source organism: Nocardioides sp. (assembly GCF_051876515.1). Classification (GTDB taxonomy): domain Bacteria; phylum Actinomycetota; class Actinomycetes; order Propionibacteriales; family Nocardioidaceae; genus Nocardioides. Next base: position 8,600 of record NZ_JBJEHY010000140.1, read on the forward strand.
CGAGATCGCGCGCGGCATGTTCAAGTCCGGGCGGCGCTGAGGCGCACGACGCAGCCCGGGCGGTGCCGCGTGACGGCACCGCCCGGGCGCCGTCCCGGCCTGCGTCCCTGTGACCGGGGCAACACTGTCGCGGTACGAGGGTGCCGTCCTAGCCTGCTGGCATGGACGCCGTACAGACCCTGCTCGACATCGAGCAGATCAAGCAGCTCAAGCACCGCTACTTCCGCTTCGTCGACACGAAGGACTGGGAGGGCGTGGCCTCGTGCTTCGTGCCGGAGGCCACCGCCGGCTACCCGCAGCAGGAGTGCGGCAGCCGCGACGAGATCATCGCGTTCCTGAGCCGCTCGATGGTTCCCGAGATGGTCAGCATGCACCAGGGTCACCACCCGGAGATCACGGTGGCCGGTGACACCGCCACCGGCACCTGGTACCTGCACGACAAGGTCTTCCTCCCCTCGTTCGACTTCGCCCTGGAGGGTGCGGCCCTCTACAGCGACGAGTACGTCCGTACGGACCAGGGCTGGCTGAAGACGCGCACCGCCTACCAGCGCATGTTCGAGACCAGCTGGAAGATCTCCGAGGGTCCGGCCAGCGTCAACCTCAAGCAGGGCGAGATCTCCCGGGGCCCGCAGGGCTGAACCGCCCGTCCGTACGCGGTGGGGCCCCTCTCCCTGTGACCCCAAGTTGGGTCAGGTGACCCAACTTGGGGTCACCCGGAGAGGGTGACAGGCAGTTGGGGTCACTGGGAGAGGTTCGGAAGCCACCACAACCTCTCCCACCGACCCCAAGTCGCACGCGTGGGCGAAAGACCTCGCCCGGCGACCCCAAAGTGGGTCACGTGACCCACTTTGGGGTCACTGGGCGGGGCCACGTCAGGGCAGGGGTCACTGGGAGAGGGCCAGCACCAGCCGGCCCACCCAACAATCCTCAGACGGTCGGCTCCGACCACGCCATCTGGGCCACCTCCACACCGCGGTCGCGGGTGACGAACCGGGCCCGGCCGGGCGGCGCCTGCTGCGGGCGTACGTTG
>NZ_JBJEHY010000141.1:0-9555 GCF_051876515.1 Nocardioides sp.
GCACATGCGCCAGCCGCGGCAGCGGTCCTGGTCGACCAGGACGATGCCGTCCTCCGAGCGCTTGTAGATCGCGCCTGAGGGGCACGAGGCGGCGCACGAGGGGTTGAGGCAGTGCTCGCAGATGCGCGGCAGGTAGAACATGAAGGTCTCCTCGAACTCGAGCTTGACCTTGTCCTCGATGCCCTTGAGCATCACGTCGCGCGCGGCGTGCTCCTTGGACCCGCCGAGGTCGTCGTCCCAGTTGGCCGACCACTCGACGTTCATGTTCTTGCCGGAGATCAGCGACTTGGGCCGGGCGACCGGGAACGTCTCGGTCTGCGGCGAGTTGAGCAGCGACTCGTAGTCGTAGGTCCACGGCTCGTAGTAGTCGTGGATCGAGGGCAGCTTGGGGTTGGAGAAGATGCTCGCGAGCTTCTTCCAGCGACCTCCCGCCTTCAGCTCGAGGCGGCCGTTGGGCTTGCGCACCCAGCCGCCCTGCCACTTCTCCTGGTCCTCGTAGGTCCGCGGGTAGCCGAGTCCAGGGCGGGTCTCGACATTGTTGAACCACACGTACTCAGTGCCGGCCCGGTTGGTCCACGCCTGCTTGCAGGTCACCGAGCAGGTGTGGCAACCGATGCACTTGTCCAGGTTCATGACCATGGCCATCTGTGCCATCACGCGCATGTCAGTACTCCACCTTTGCAGTCCGCTTGCGGATCGTCGTCACTTCGTCACGGTTGTTGCCCGTCGGCCCGATGTAGTTGAAGAAGTAGGCGAACTGGGCATACCCACCGATCATGTGGCTCGGCTTCATGAGGATCCGGGTGAGGCTGTTGTGGATGCCGCCACGCTTGCGGTCCCGCTCGGTCAGCGGAACGTCGATCAGCCGGTCCTGGGCGTGGTGCATGTACACCGTGCCCTCGGGCATCCGGTGGGACACGATCGCCCGGGCCGCCACGACGCCGTTGCGGTTGACGGCCTCGATCCAGTCGTTGTCCTTGACGCCGATCTTGGCGGCGTCGCGGTCGGACATCCACACCGACTGGCCGCCGCGCGAGAGCGACAGCATGAACAGGTTGTCCTGGTACTCGGAGTGGATCGACCACTTGTTGTGCGGGGTCAGGTACCGCACGGAGACGCCGAGCTCGCCCTGGGCGCCGATCTCCGGCTCCCCGAACAGCTTCGTCATGTTCAGCGGCGGCCGGTACACCGGCAGCGCCTCGCCCATCCCGATCATCCAGTCGTGGTCGACGTAGAACTGCTGGCGACCGGTCAGGGTGTGGAACGGCTTGAGCCGCTCGATGTTGATCGTGAACGGGCTGTAGCGGCGTCCCCCGGACTCCGAGCCCGACCACTCCGGCGAAGTGATCACCGGCACGGGCGCGACCTGGGTGTCGGCGAAGGTGATCTGCTTGCCCTCGTGCTCCGCGGCCAGGTCGGCCAACTCCGTTCCCGTACGCCTCTCCAGGAACCGGAACCCCTGGGTGGCCAGGTGGCCGTTGGAGACACCCGCCAGGTGCAGGATCGCGTCGGCCATCTGCACGTCGGTCTCAACCTTGGGCTGACCGTCGCCGGCACCGCCGTGGGCCACCCCGTTGCGCTGACGCAGGATGTCCATCTCCCGCTTGACGTCGTAGGCGACGCCCTTGGTCAGCATGCCGACCTTCTCCATGAGCGGACCGATCGAGATCATCTTGTCGTAGATCGCGGTGTAATCACGCTCGGCGACCGCGATCGCCGGCATCGTCTTGCCCGGGACTGGCTCGACCTCACCGGTCTTCCAGTCCTTCACCACGCCGTGCACCGTGGCCATCGCCTCGGGGGTGTCGTGCCACAGCGGCTTGGCCACGACGTCCTTGCGAGTGCCCAGGTGGTCCACAGCCAGCTCGGAGAACCGCTTGGCGATGAGCTTCCACGCATCCCAGTCCGTCTTGGTCTGCCACGGCGGCGCGATCGCCGGGTTGAACGAGTGCACGAACGGGTGCATGTCCGTGGTGGACAGGTCGTGCTTCTCGTACCAGGTGGCCGCCGGGAGAACGACGTCGCTGAGCATGGTCGAGCTCGTCATCCGGAAGTCGATCGTCATCAGCAGGTCGAGACGACCCTCGGCCGCCTTCTCCGCCCACACGACGTCCTTGGGGCGCTGCTCCGGTGGCGCCTCCTCGGCGGTGGCCGCCGAGTCCGTCCCCAGCAGGTGCCGCAGGAAGTACTCGTTGCCCTTGGCCGAGGAGCCCAGGAGGTTGGCGCGCCACAGGCTGAGGATGCGGGGGTGGTTGTCCTCGTGCTCGGGGTCCTCGACCGCGAACTTCAGGCGTCCTTCCTTGAGCTCCTGGGCGACGTAGGCCGGCACCTCCATCCCGGCCGCCTCAGCGTCGTCGGCCAACGCGAGGCTGGACCGATCGAACGTCGGGTAGCTCGGGGTCCACCCCAGTCTGGCGGACTGGGCCAGCAGGTCCATGACGGTCTTGTCCTTGAACACCCCCGTACCGGCGTCGAGGTCGTCGGCGTCGAAGGTGTCGTAGCGGTACTGCGAGGTGTTCACGTACCAGTACGCGGTCTGGTTCATGTGCCGAGGCGGGCGGTGCCAGTCGAGGGCGAACGCCATGTGCTGGAAGCCCATGATCGGGCGGACCTTCTCCTGGCCCACGTAGTGGCCCCAGCCGCCGCCGTTGCGCCCCTGGCAGCCGGTGATCGTGGTGAGCACCAGCATGGCGCGGTAGATCTGGTCGGAGTGGAACCAGTGGTTGGTGCCGGCGCCCATCAAGATCATGCCGCGGCCACCAGTGTCGATGGCGTTCTGCGCCCACTCGCGCGCCAGCCGCTCGACCTGGGCCGCCGGGACGCCGGTGTGCTGCTCCTGCCAGGCCGGGGTCGCCGGGATGCTGGGATCGTCGTAGCCGCTCGGCCACTGGCCGGGAAGGCCGTCGCGGCCCACGCCGTACTGGGCAAGCATCAAGTCCAGGACCGTGGTGACCAGCCGGTCGCCCACCTGGCGCACCGGGACACCGGCGCTGACGTGGCCGACCTTGCCACCGGGGTCGTCGAAGCGCGGCAGACGCACCTCGACGGCACGTCCGTCGTGGTCGGGCAGGTCCATCAGGCTCAGCACCGGGTCGATGTCGCCCAGGTCGAGATTCCACTGACCCAGGCCCTCGTCGCCGAAGCGGTGGCCGATGGAGCCGCGCGGGATCCGGACGGCACCGTCGGCGTCCATGACGGCCGGCTTCCACATGGTGTTCTCGGTGCCACCCTCGGGGTGGTCGATGTCGCCGGCCACCAAGTACTTGCCGGGCCGGTAGGAGACGGTCCCGTCCTCGGCGGTGACCTCCTCGACCTGGATCAGGTGCGGGAGGTCGGTGTAGCGCTTGTTGTACTCGGAGAAGAAGTCGACGCGAGAGTCGGCGAAGAACTCCTTGAGCACCACGTGGCCCATCGCCATGGCCAGCGCACCGTCGGTGCCGGGCGCCGTCGTCACCCACTCGTCGGCGAACTTCACGTTCTCGGCGTAGTCGGGCGCGACCGCGACGACCTTCTGCCCCCGGTAGCGGGCCTCAGTCATCCAGTGCGCGTCCGGCGTACGGGTCAGGGGGACGTTGGAGCCCCACATGATGAGGTACCCGGCGTCCCACCAGTCGCCCGACTCCGGCACGTCGGTCTGGTCACCGAACATCTGCGGGGACGCGTTCGGAAGGTCGGCGTACCAGTCGTAGAAGGAGAGCATCGGGGCGCCGACCAGCTCCAGGAAGCGCGCGCCCGAGGTGTACGAGACCGGCGACATCGCCGGGATCGGCGAGAAGCCAGCGATCCGGTCGGGACCCCACCTCTTGACGGTGTAGACGTGGGCGGCCGCGATCAGCTCGCTCACCTCGTCCCACGAGGCGCGGACCAGGCCGCCCTTGCCCCGCGCCTTCTTGTAGAGCCGCGTCTGCTCCTCGTCCTGGACGATGGAGCCCCAGGCCACCACGGGGTCGCCGTACCTCGCCTTCGCTGCGCGGTACTGCTCGAGCAGCACGCCGCGGACGTACGGGTAGCGGATCCGGGTGGGGCTGTAGGTGTACCAGGAGAAGGCGGCGCCGCGGGGACAGCCGCGCGGCTCGTACTCGGGCCGGTCGGCGCCGGCGCTGGGGTAGTCGGTCTGCTGCGCCTCCCAGGTGATGATCCCGTCCTTGACGTAGACCTTCCACGAGCAGGAGCCCGTGCAGTTCACCCCGTGGGTGGACCGCACGACCTTGTCGTGGGCCCAGCGGTCCCGGTAGAAGGCGTCGCCTTCCCGGCCGCCCTCCTTGTGCAGGGTGCGCAGGTCGTCGCTGACCTCGGCCTTGGTGAAGAAGCGGCGGGACGAGAGCAGGGCTGCGCTCAGGCCGCTGCTGGCTACGGGCTTCGTGTCACTCACGTGGGTTCCTTCCCTGGGTGATGTGGACGGTGCAGGTGCGGGGGCCGACGAACGGGCGGAGCACGACGTCGGCGTCCGGCTCGCCGGCGCGCGCGAGGACGCCCTCGACGAGGCCCTGGTGGACCCCGCAGACGACGTCGGGCCGGACTGCCGCCATGTCGAGGAAGGGGCAGTCGGTGAGAGTCAGGCGGGCGAGGCGGCCGTTCTGCTCGGTGCTGAGGTCGGGCTGGTAGCCCCACTCGACGAGCAGGTCGAAGGCGTGCCCGATCTTGCCCAGCCACTCCCCCGGGGTCCGCGCCGGTGGCGGCACCTCGCCGTTCATGGGCATGTGGCGACGCACCCAGCGCAGGCCGGCCTCGCGCGGGGAGACCTCCGTCGCAACGCCACCGGGTCCCGGCCAGGCCTCGGCCAGCACCGCACCCAGAGCCTCGTACGCGTCGGCTGAGGCCCTGGCGCGCTCCGGCGGTGGGAGGAAGTACACCTTCCGCGGACGGCCGACCCGACCCCTGACCAGACGCGTCGACAGCATGCCCACCCGCACGAGCTGGTCCAGGTGGAACCGCACGGTCGTCACGTGGAGCTCGAGGCGTTCACCGAGCTCCGCGGCCGTCAGGCCGCCGAGACCTTCCTCGTCGCCAGCGGAGACGTCCCTCAAGAATTCGACGATGTCGCGGCGGACCGGCGAGTTCAACAGCCCACCCGTATCAACGGACCCGGGGCCCGAGGCCTCGAAACTGGTCCGCTGAATCATTGGGAGGACTCCGATTCCTGTCTATCCAAGAAATTCGTCAAAGGGCCGGTGCTCCGGGCTCCCGACCACGCTACACCCCGGACAGGGTCGACTTTCACGCTCAGGACCAGTTGCGGGACACCTCGGGACAAAGGTCCCGACCTTTGGGAACAAAGGCGCTTCCACGTCCCTGGACATGCGTTCTGACGACATCCCGGGTATAGCGTCCAATTGATTCAAAGGACGCTACTCCTTTTAAGTGGGGATATTGATGAGCACACCAATCACCGCTTCACCCGAGGCCCCCGGCAACGTGACACCTCACGGTGAGACGGGGCGCCACCGGGTGCTGTGGCTGTCCACCATCGCGTTCACGCTGATGTTCGCCGTCTGGTTGATGTTCGGAATCCTGGGCAAGCCGATCCAGGAGGAGTTCGGTCTCACCGAGGTGCAGCTCTCCTGGGTCATCGCTGCGGCCGCGCTCAACGGATCGCTCTGGCGACTCCCGACCGGCATGATCACCGACCGCATCGGCGGACGGAAGGTGATGGCCGGCCTGATGCTGCTCACGGCAGTGCCGACGTTCCTGGTCTCCCAGGTGCACTCGTTCGGGGTCCTGCTGGTGCTGGCCTTCTTCATCGGCCTGGCCGGCAACTCGTTCACCTCCGGCGTCGCGTGGAACTCCATCTGGCAGCCGCGCGAGCACCAAGGATTCGCGCTGGGACTGTTCGGGGCCGGCAACGTGGGGGCCTCGGTCACGAAGTTCATCGGCCCCCCGCTGATCGCGGGCACCGCGGGCGCGACCTACTTCGGGATCGTCGAGGGCGGCTGGCGCCTGGTGCCGGTCGTGTACGCGGTGCTCCTGGTCGTCATGGCCGCAGTCCTGTGGTTCGGCACGCCGAGCCAGGACCGTACGCCGGGCACCGGCCTGCCCCTGAAGGCACAGCTGACGCCACTGCGCGAGATGCGGGTGTGGCGCTTCAGCCTCTACTACGTGGCCGTCTTCGGCGCCTACATCGCCCTGGCGGCCTGGCTCCCCACGTACTACATGGACAACTACGAGGTGAGCCTGCAGACGGCGGCGCTCCTGACCGCGACCTACATTTTCCCGGCGTCCCTGCTCCGCCCGTTCGGCGGCATGCTGTCCGACCGCTTCGGTGCGCGGCGCGCGATGTACTGGACCTTCGGCGTGATGCTCGTGACCACCGGGATCCTCATGATGCCCAACGGCCACATCGTGATCTCGCACGCCGACGGGTCCACGAGCGAGCACCTGGCCTACCAGCTGGGCCTGGTCCCCTTCGCGGTCCTCGTGTTCATCCTCGGGTGCGCGATGGGTGTCGGGAAGGCGGCGGTCTACAAGCACATCCCCGAGTACTTCCCCGACAACGTCGGTTCCGTCGGCGGCCTGGTCGGGATGCTGGGCGGGCTGGGCGGATTCTTCCTTCCGCTGCTGTTCGCCTACACGAAGGCCTGGTCCGGTTTCCCCTCGAGCACGTTCTTCGTGCTCTTCGTCCTCACGGTCATCTGCTCCGTGTGGATGCACTGGACGGTCGTGCACATGTTGCACAGCAAGTCACCCGAGCTGGCTCACCACCTGGAGAGCCCGGCTGAGAACACCGAGCCCAAGGAGGCACTGGCATGAGCAGTACTGCTCCCGCACGCAGTGGCGGGGAGTGGCTGGAGAACTGGGACCCCGAGAACGAGCGGACCTGGGACTCCGGGCTCGCCTGGCGGACCCTGTGGATCACCACCTTCGCCCTCACCCTCGCCTTCGTGGCGTGGTTCCTGCCCAGCGCGATCATCCCCAAGCTCAACGCTCTGGGCTACTCCTTCACCGCCAACCAGCTGTACTGGATGGCGGCCATGCCCGGCCTCGCGGCCGGCCTGTTCCGGCTGATCTGGATGGTGCTCCCGCCCATCATGGGCACCCGCAAGATGGTCAGCCTCACGAGCTTGCTGCTGATCCTGTCCACCCTGGGCTGGGGTGTACGGGTCCAAGAGCCCTCCGCCCCGTACTGGGAGCTGATGGTGCTCGCGTTCCTCGCCGGCATCGGCGGCGGCGCGTTCTCGGGCTTCATGCCCAGCACGTCGTACTTCTTCCCCAAGGCGAAGGCCGGTACGGCGCTGGGCCTGCAGGCGGGCATCGGGAACTTCGGGGTCTCGCTGGTGCAGCTCCTCACCCCGTACCTCATCGGCTTCAGCTTCCTGGGCGTCCTGGGCGGCAGCCAGATGATGGCCGTCACCGGCAAGGAGCCCACCGAGGTCTGGTACCAGAACGCCGCGTTCATCTGGATCCCCCTCATGGTGGTCGCGGCGCTGCTGGCGTGGACGATGCTCAAGTCCATCCCCATGGACGTCAACGTCAAGCAGCAGTTCGACATCTTCGGCAACCAGGACACCTGGTGGATGACGCTGCTCTACATCATGACCTTCGGCACCTTCGCGGGCCTGTCCGCCCAGTTCGGCCTGCTCATGACCAACCTGTACGGCAGCGGCAACGCTGACATCATCGCCGGCGCGGGAGCCTCGGCGGAGCTGCTGGTGGAGGGCTACACGGTGCCCGACCCGGTGAAGTTCGTCTTCCTCGGCCCCCTCATCGGCGCAGGAGCCCGCGTGCTGTTCTCGCCGCTGACCGACCGGATGGGCGGGGCCGTTTGGACCCTCATCTCCGGCATCGGCCTGATCGTCGCGATCGCGTTCACGATCCCGGCCCTCACCCCGGACACGAGCTCGGCCGCTGCCCTGGACGCCGGCTTCAACCAGTTCCTGTGGGGCATGCTGGCGATCTTCCTGTTCTCCGGCATCGGCAACGCGTCCACGTTCAAGCAGATGCCGATGATCTTCGAGCGTCGGCAGGCGGGCGGGGTGATCGGCTGGACCGCAGCCATCGCCGCCTTCGGGCCGTTCTTCTTCGGCGTCGGCATCAGCACGGTCGGCGCGACGGGCTTCTACGCGATCGGCGTCGCGTGGGCGGTCATGTGCGTGGCCATCACGTGGTGGCGCTACGCCCGCAAGGGCGCAGCCAAGCCCAGCTGATCGATCCTGCACGACGAAGCCGGCCCCGGGGCATCGCCCCGGGGCCGGCTTCTCGTACGTGCGCCGTGACGCCGCCAGCGGCCCTCAGCCCCTGCGCCGGGTGAGCAGCAGACGCCACGCCTCCGGGCCACGCTCGAGGTACTCGACCTCGAAGCCCGAGCCGCTCCTCTCCTGGAGCTGGGCCAGCAGCGGGACCGGGTCGTGCGGGGCGACGAGGACCATGGCCGAGCCCACGGCGACGGCGTCGAGGGCACCGAAGATCGTGGCGTGGCGGATCGCGTGCGGGATGGCCCTGGCGTCGAGCTCGGGGTACGTCGTGGAACCGGACTCACCGCATCCGCACTCGTGTCCACCCGAACCGCACCCGCCGGTGGCCTCCGGGCCCAGGATCTCGTGCATGCCGTCGAGCAGCTGGGCGACGGAGACGCCCGGCGTGCCCGCCAGCAGCGGCAGCACCAGGTCGTTCTCCTTGGCCAGGTGCGACGCGAAGACCTCCCACAACGCCCGGGCGGACGTGGCGGTGTCCACGGCCGTCGCGGACGTCGCGATCTCGTCGACCAGCGACGTGATCAGCCCGTGCTCGGCGGTCATGGCCTCGATCAGCAGACGCCCCTGCGTGGTGGAGGCGGCCGCGGGGTAGAGCGTCTGCTCCTCCCCGAGCGCGTGCGGGACGAGTTCGTCACGGCACCACCCCACCAGTCGCTCGCGGGCGCGCTCAGCCACCTCCGCGTCGGCGGTACGGGCTGCGGCCAGCGTCGCGTCGACGTACGTCTTGAGCGCACCCGCCATCTGGGCGTGGTGCGCGACCACGGCCTCCACGGCGGCGGCGTCCGCCTCGGTGGAGGCGATCAGCAAGTCGGTCACCAGACTGTCCTCTCTCTCGGCCCAACCTGTCGGTTTGGCGTGTACGCCTCATTTAACTACACTCAGTTCCGTGGAAAATAATCGGCTGGAGATCCAACCGGGACACGGCCCGCGCGCCGGCACCGAACGCCCCCGTCGTCCGCTGTCCGCCTCCCGGTCAACCCTCCTCGACACGTTGCGCGCCCAGCACGCTCCCGTCACCCTGGCCGCACTCGCCACCGTCAGCCAACTGCACCCCAACACCGTGCGCGAGCACCTCGACGGCCTCGTCGCCGACGGTCTCGCCACCCGCGACCAGGCCGAGCCCCACGGACGCGGACGACCGGCCTGGCTGTACCGGTCCACCGGCGACGACGTGGCCGCGGCCCCCGAGTACGCGGGCCTGGCCGCCGCCCTGGCCGGGGCCATCGCACGCACCAGCGCCAGCCCGGCCGCGGACGCCGAGGAGGCGGGCGCGCGCTGGGGACACACCCTGGCGGCCCAGCGTGGCGTGACCCCCACCCCCGTCGAGAGCGACGCCCGGCGCGCCGTCGTGGACCTCCTCGAGGAC
>NZ_JBJEHY010000142.1:0-32426 GCF_051876515.1 Nocardioides sp.
GTTGACGAGGATGTCGAGCCCGCCGAAGGTGTCGATGGCCTGCTGCACCATGGCGCCGGCCTGCTCGAAGTCGGCGACGTCCGCGCCGTTCACCACGGCCTGGCCGCCCATCGCCTCGATCTCGGCGACGACCTGGTGGGCCGGGGAGTCCTCCTTCTCGCCGTTGTTCGAGACGCCGAAGTCGTTGACGACGACCTTGGCGCCCTGGCGGGCGAGCTCGAGGGCGTGGGCGCGGCCGATGCCACGACCGGCGCCGGTCACGATCGCGATGCGGTTCTCGAGAAGTGCCATGGGGATCACCCTTCGTTGGAGTCGGCCGCGTCACCGGCGGCGTGGTTGAGGACGTACTGGAAGACGGGGAACTCGCCGCCGCCGTGGCACTCCACGGTGGCGCCGGAGACGTACGAGGCGAGGTCGCTGGCCAGGAACAGAGCCGTGTTGCCCACCTCGCGGGGGGCGGCCATCCTGCCCAGCGGGATGGTCTCCTCGATCGCGGCGACCGTGGCGTCGCCGCCGTAGTGGTCGGCGGTCTGCTCGGTGCGGCACAGGCCGACGGTGATCGCGTTGACGCGCACCTGCGGCCCCCACTCCATCGCCAGCGACTGCGTGAGCGAGTCGACGCCGGCCTTGGCGGCGCCGTACGCGGCCGTGCCCGGCGAGGGGCGGGTGGCGCTGATGGAGGAGATGTTGACGACCGAACCGCCGGTCTCCTGTCCAGCCATGACCCGCTGCGCGGCCTGGGCGACGAGCAGCGGGGCGGTGAGGTTGAGCCCGAGGATGCGGTCGTGCAGGCGCGGCGAGGCGTCGGCGGCCAGCGCGTACGGCGCTCCGCCGGCGTTGTTGACCAGGACGTCGAGGCGGCCGTGGGTGGCGACGATCCCGTCCACCATCGCTTGCACCGACTCGGGGTCGCGGACGTCGCAGACCACGTGGGTGGTGCCGGGGACGGGATCTGCGACCTCGGAACGCGCGCAGGTCACGACCGTGGCGCCCGCTTCGACGAACGCCTCGGTGATGCCGGCGCCGATCCCGCGGGACCCGCCGGTGACCAGGACGACCCGGCCGTTCAGGTCAATGGTGATGGACATGCTGGTAGGCTACCAAGCAAACGTTTGGTTGTGTGGAGTTGGGCCGTTCACCGCTCTCCCCCACCGCTGCGAAAGGTTGCACGCATGGCGATCACCTCCGAGTTGCGCGAGGACCACATCCGCGTCGTCACGATGGAGCACGGCAAGGTCAACGCCCTGCCCGTCTCCGACTGGTTCGGCGTGGGCGAGGCCCTCGACGAGGCCGGCCGGGACCCGCAGACGCACGTCGTCGTGCTGCGCGCCGAGGGCCGCGGCTTCAACGCGGGCGTCGACATCAAGGAGATGCAGAACACCACCGGGTTCGACGCGCTGCTGGGCGCCAACGCCGGCTGCTACGCGGCCTTCAAGGCGATCTACGAGTGCCCCGTCCCGGTCATCGCCGCGGTCAACGGCCACTGCATCGGCGGCGGCGTCGGGCTGGTCGGCAACGCCGACGTGGTCGTGGCCAGCGACGACGCGTACTTCAGCGTCCCCGAGGTCAACCAGGGCGCCCTCGGTGCGGCCACGCACATGGCCCGCCTGGTCCCCCAGCACATGATGCGCACCCTGTACTTCACCGCCGGCCGCATCCCGGCCACCCAGCTCGAGCAGTACGGCTCGGTGTACCGCACCGTCCCGCGCGCCGAGCTGGACGAGGCGGCCCTGGAGATCGCACGCACCATCGCGTCCAAGAACCCCAAGGTGATCCGGGCGGCCAAGGAGGCCATCAACGGCATCGACCCGGTCGACGTGAACAAGTCGTACCGGTTCGAGCAGGGATTCACCTTCGAGCTCAACCTGAAGGGCGTCGCCGACGAGCTCCGCGACGACTTCGCCGGGACCAGCAAGGCGTCCGGCGCCGGCCAGTGAGCCCGCGCCCCCACGTACGAGGCAAGGAAAGGAACTCCGCATGAAGCCCCGCAACAAGGAGATGACCATCGACCAGGTGGTCGAGCAGCTCTCCGACGGCATGACGATCGGCATCGGGGGCTGGGGCCCCCGCCGCAAGCCCATGGCGCTGGTCCGCGCGATCCTGCGCAGCGACCTCAAGGACCTCACCATCGTCTCCTGGGGCGGCGCCGACGTCGGCCTGCTCGTCGAGGCCGGCAAGGTCCGCAAGCTGGTCTACGCCTTCGTCTCCCTCGACTCGGTCCCGCTGGAGCCCAACTTCCAGGCGGCCCGTCAGAACGGCACCATCCCCGAGGTCTGCGAGTGGGACGAGGGCATGTTCCAGACCGGCCTCAAGGCGGCCGCGGAGCGCCTGCCCTTCCTGCCGATGCGCGCCGGTCTGGGCTCGGACGTCCTGGTCAACAACCCGGACCTCAAGCTCGTCACCAGCCCGTACGCCGACGAGAACGGTGACCTCGAGGAGCTCGTCGCCGTCCCGGCGCTCAAGCTCGACGTGGCCCTGGTCCACATGAACCGCGCCGACGTGCACGGCAACGCCACGTACCTCGGCCCGGACCCGTACTTCGACGACCTGTTCTGCATGGCCGCCGACAAGGCGTTCGTCTCCTGCGAGCAGATCGTCGACACCGCCGGCCTGACCGTCGACACCCCGGTCCAGCGCGTGCTGCTCAACCGGATGATGGTCGCCGGTGTCGTGGAGACGCCCAACGGCGCCCACTTCACCACGTGCTCGCCCGACTACGAGCGCGACGAGAAGTTCCAGCGCCACTACGCCAAGTCCGCCCAGGACCCCGAGGCGTGGGCCGCGTTCAAGGAGCGCTTCCTCTCCGGCGACGAAGCCGCCTACCAGGACGCCGTCAAGGCGTTCCACGCCGAGCAGGCCTGAAGGAGATCGAGACATGACTGACGTCAGCAACGACATCACTCGCGCAGAGGTCTGCGCCGCCGCCATCGCCGACGCGTTCGCCGAGGACGGCGAGATCTTCGGCTCCCCGATGGGCACGCTGCCCATGCTGGGTGTCCGTCTGGCCAAGCTCACCTCCAACCCCGACCTCGTCCTCTCGGACGGCGAGTCGCTCTTCCTGGCCGGCGTCCCGCCGCTGTTCGCGAAGGGCGACGTCGTGGAGGGCTGGATCCCGTTCCGCCGCGTCTTCGACGTCGTGGCGTACGGCAAGCGCCACGTGATGATGGGCGCCACCCAGGTGGACAAGCACGGCAACCAGAACATCTCCGCCATCGGCGACTTCGCCCAGCCCAAGCGCCAGCTCCTCGGCTCGCGCGGCGCCCCGGGCAACACCGCCAACAACCGCACGTCGTACTGGGTGCCGAAGCACTCCACGCGCGTGTTCGTGGAGAAGGTCGACATCGTCTCCGGCGTGGGCCCCAAGCTGGCCAAGGAGGCCGGCCCGGGGGCGTCGAAGTACAACGACATCCACCGGATCGTCTCCAACCTGGGCGTCTTCGACATGGGTGGCGCCGACGACACCATGCGGCTGCTCTCGGTCCACCCCGGCGTGACGGTCGAGGAGGTCGTGGAGAACACCGGCTTCGAGCTGGAGATCCCGGCCGAGGTCCCCGTGACCCGCGAGCCGTCTCCCGGTGAGCTGATGATCATCCGCGAGATGCTCGACCCCAAGAACATCCGCGACCGCGAGGTCCCGCCCGTCACCGCCGGGGGCGCGCAGTGATCGAGCAGCAGCTCCGTACGCCGCTGACCGAGCTCACCGGCATCAAGCACCCCGTCGTCCAGACCGGTATGGGCTGGGTCGCCGGTCCGCGCCTGGTCTCGGCCACCGCCAACGCGGGCGGCCTCGGCATCCTGGCCTCGGCCACGATGACCAAGGACGAGCTGGAGAAGGCGATCGTCGAGGTCAAGGGCCGCACCGAGGCCCCGTTCGGCGTCAACCTGCGCGCCGACGCTGCCGACGCTCCCGCGCGCTGCGAGCTGCTCATCGAGTACGGCGTCAAGGTGGCCTCGTTCGCTCTGGCCCCCAAGCCGGAGCTGATCGCCAAGCTCAAGGAGCACGACATCGTCGTGATCCCCAGCGTGGGCCTGCCCAAGCACGCGCAGAAGGTCGCCTCCTGGGGCGCCGACGCGGTGATGATCCAGGGCGGCGAGGGCGGCGGGCACACCGGCGCCACCCCGACGACGCTGCTGCTGCCGTCCGTGCTGGACGCCGTCGACATCCCGGTCATCGCCGCCGGTGGCTTCTTCGACGGGCGTGGCCTCGCGGCCGCGCTCTCGTACGGCGCCGCCGGCATCGGCATGGGCACTCGCTTCCTGCTGACCTCCGACAGCGCGGTCCCGCAGGCCGTCAAGGAGCTGTACCTGACGTACGGTCTCGACGGCACCGTGGTGACGGCCAAGGTGGACGGCATGCCACACCGCATGCTGCGCACCAAGCTGGTCGAGGAGATCGAGGCGGGCTCGTCGCTCAAGCGCCTCGTGCCCACGCTCAAGCGCACCCTGGAGTTCAAGGAGACCTCCGGGATGTCGTGGCGCGAGCTGCTCGTCGACGGGCGCGAGATGCGCAAGGCGCAGGGCCGTACGGTCCAGCAGATCGCGCTGGCCGCCAACACCCCGATGATGCTCAAGTCCGGCCTCGTCGAGGGCGACACCAACGCGGGCGTGCTCGCCTCGGGCCAGGTCGTCGGCCTGCTCGAGGACCTGCCGTCCTGCGAGGAGCTCATCGAGCGCGTCGTGACCCAGGCAGCCGCCGAGCTGCGGCGGGCCTCGGCCTCGCTGGTCTGAGATCCACGCTCCACCACGTGCTGCGGTCCGGTCGCTGAGGCGGCCGGACCGCAGCACGTTGTCGTTCACGTACGACGATCTGGCCGTACGAACGACCAAGGGCCGCCAACCCCGCGGGGTTGGCGGCCCTTGGTCTCGACAGGCTCGACCAGCGGGGGTCAGGCCCCTCCTGCGAACGTCAGAGACGCTCGATGATGGTCACGTTGGCCTGCCCGCCGCCCTCGCACATCGTCTGCAGGCCGTAGCGGCCGCCGGTGCGCTCCAGCTCGTTGAGCATGGTGGTCATCAGACGGGTGCCGGTGGCGCCGATCGGGTGGCCCAGCGCGATGCCGCCGCCGTTGACGTTGACCTTCTCGTGCGGGGCGCCGATCTCCTTCATCCAGGCCAGGACGACGGAGGCGAACGCCTCGTTGCACTCGAAGAGGTCGATGTCCTCGACGTCCATGCCCGCCTTGGCCAGCGCGTGCTTGGTGGCCGCGATCGGACCGGTGAGCATCCAGATCGGATCGTCACCGCGCACCGACAGGTGGTGGATGCGGGCACGCGGGGTGAGGTTGTGGTCCTTCACGCCCTGGGCGGAGGCGATCAGCATGGCCGAGGCGCCGTCGCAGATCTGCGAGGCGACACCGGCCGTGATCCAGGAGCCCTCCTCCAGCGGGTTGAGGCCCGCCATCTTCTCCAGCGAGGTCTCACGCGGGCACTCGTCGGTCGTGAAGACGCTGCCGTCGGCGAGGGTCACCGGGGCGATCTCGTTGTCGAAGCGTCCCTCGGCGATCGCGGTGAACGCACGCTGGTGCGAGGCCAGCGCGAACGCCTCCATCTCCTCGCGGGTGGTGTTCCACTTCTTGGCGATCATGTCGGCGGAGGCGAACTGCGAGACCGGGACGTCGCCGTAGCGGGCGTTCCAGCCCGGCGACTCGGCGAACGGCGTGGTGAAGCCGAACTGGTCGGCGACCATCATCGCGGCGGAGATCGGGATGGAGGACATGTTCTGCAGCCCGCCGGCGACGACCAGGTCCTGGGTCCCGGACATGACGCCCTGCGCAGCGAAGTGGACCGCCTGCTGCGACGACCCGCACTGGCGGTCGATGGTCACGCCGGGCACGTTGTCGGGCAGCCCCGCGACGAGCCACGCCGTACGCGCCACGTCGCCCGCCTGCGAACCGATCGTGTCGCAGCAACCCATGATGACGTCGTCCACGGCCGAGGCGTCGATACCGGTGCGCTCGACGAGCGACTTGAGCACGTGGCCGCCGAGGTCGGCGGAGTGCGTCGAGGCGAGCGAGCCGCCGCGCTTGCCGACCGGCGTGCGGACGGCGTCGACGATGAAGGCTTCGTTGATGGTCATTTGCTGATCCCGTCGAGAATGATGGACAAGTACTGGTCGGCGACGTCACTGTGCGTCAGCTGGCCGCCCGGGCGGTACCACCGCACCGCGACCCAGACGGTGTCGCGGACGAAGCGGTAGACGAGCTCGAGGTCGAGGTCGTCGCGGAAGAGCCCGTCCGCGACACCGTCACGCAGCAGCGTCATCCAGAGCTGGCGGGACTGCGCGTTGCGCTCGGCCAGGTAGGCGAAGCGTTCGGACTGGCCGAGGTGGTCGGCCTCGTTCTGGAAGATCGCCACCTCGTGCGGGTGGCGCTCGATGGCAGCGACGGAGGCCCTGATCGCCTGCTCGAAGCGGGTGCGCGCATCCGCTTCGCTGGCGAGGATCTCGTCGTACTGCCCGAACAGCTCGTCCTGGAACGAGCTGAGGATCTCGTCCACCATCGACTCCTTGGAGTCGAAGTGGTGGTAGAGGCTGCCCGAGAGGATCCCGGCCGCGTCCGCGATGTCGCGGACGGTGGTGCGCCGGAACCCCTTCGTGGCGAACAGGGACGCCGCGATGGCCAGGAGCTCCTCGCGCCGTCCCCCGTTCGCGACCTCACGCATGCTGGCTGCTCGCGGAGATGACCTCACCCGTGAGGTACGACGAGTAGTCCGAGGCCAGGAAGACCATCACGTTGGCGATCTCCCAGGGAGCGGCGGCGCGGCCGAAGGCCTCCTTGCCCTTGAGCTCGGCGAGCAGCTCGGGGCTGGTGACCTTCTCCAGGAAGGGGTGCATGGCCAGGCTCGGCGAGACCGCGTTGACGCGGATGCCGTACTGCGCCAGGTCGGCCGCGGCACCGCGGGTGAGCGCCTTCACGCCAGCCTTGGCCGCCGCGTAGTGGGACTGACCGTCCTGGAAGCGCCAGCCGATGACGGAGGAGTTGTTGACGATGACACCCTTCTTGCCCGCGGCCACGAAGCGCTTGCCCGCCTCGCGGATGCAGCGCATGGTGCCGGTCAGGGTGATGTCGAGGACCAGGTTCCAGGTCTCGTCGGGCATCTCGAGGATGTCGTTGGTGCCGCCGAGACCGGCGTTGTTGATCGCCACGTCCACGCCGCCGAACTGCTCGGCGGCGTCGTACAGGGCGACGACGTCGGACTCCTTGGTCACGTTGCACACGATCGACGCGACGCGCTCGGCGCCGAACTCGGCTGCCAGCGCCTCGTGGGACTCGGCCAGACGACGCTCGTGGGTGTCGGAGATGACGACGGCCTTGCAGCCCTCCTCCAGCACCTTGCGGGCCGCGGCGGCACCGATGCCGGCGCCGGCGGCGGCGGTCACGACGACGACCTTGCCGGCCAGCAGGCCGTGTCCGGGCACGTAGTCGGGGGTGGGCTGCTCGGGGCGGTGGGTGGTCATGTGGGTCCCTTCTTGGGTGGTGGAGGGAGTCAGCCGCGCGCTTCGCGCGGTAGGCCCAGGACTCGCTCGGAGAGGATGTTGCGCTGGATCTCGTCGCTGCCGCCGTAGATGGTGTCAGCGCGGGTGAACAGGAAGAGCCGCTGCCACTGGCTCAGCTCGTAGTCGCCGGACTCGACCGTGAGTCCCGCAGGACCGGCCACCGCCATGGCGAGCTCGCCGAGGTCCCGGTGCCAGTTGCCCCAGACGAGCTTGGCGATGGACTCCGCACCCTCGGCCGGGTCGTCGAGGCTGCGCAGCGCGTTGGCGTGCATGACCGACAGGCCGACCTTGGCCTGGACGAGGCGGTCACGCAGGACCGGGTCGTTGATCGAGCCGTTGGCCTTGGCCAGCGCGATGATGTCGTCCAGCTCGCGGGCGAAGCCGACCTGCTGGGCCAGCGTCGAGACACCACGCTCGAAACCGAGCAGCGCCATGGCGACGCCCCAGCCCTTGCCCGGCTCGCCCACGACGAGGTCCGCAGCCGTACGGGCGCCGGTGAAGAACACCTCGTTGAACTCCGAGCCACCCGTCAGCTGCTCGATCGGGCGTACCTCGACGCCGGGCTGGTCGATCGGCACCAGCAGGAACGAGAGCCCCTGGTGACGAGCGGAGCCGGCCTCGGTGCGGGCGACCACGAAGATCCAGTCGGACTCGTGGGCGTTGGAGGTCCACACCTTCTGACCGTCGATCACCCACTCGCCGCCGTCGAGGCGGGCGCGGGTGGCGACGTTGGCCAGGTCGGAGCCGGCGCCGGGCTCGGAGTAGCCCTGGCACCACAGCTCCTCGACGGCGCGGATCTTGGGCAGGAAGCGCTCCTGCTGCTCGGGCGTGCCGTACGCGATGAGGGTCGGGCCGAGCAGCTCCTCGCCGAGGTGGTTGACGCGTGCGGGCGCGTCTGCCCGGGCGTACTCCTCGTGGAAGATGATCTGCTGCTCGAGACTCAGGCCACGGCCACCGTGCTCGACGGGCCAACCCACGCAGGTCCAGCCGTGCTGGGCCAGGTAGCGGTTCCAGGCCAGCCGTTCCTCGTGCGCCTCGTGGTCCCTGCCGGCACCTCCGAGGCCGCGCAGGGCGGCCCACTCACCGGTGAGGTGGTCCTCCAGCCACTGGCGGATCTCTGCGCGGAAGGTCGCGTCCTCGTTCGACTCCATGGTGGTAGTCTACCAAGCAACCGTTTGGTTGGTAGGACCTGAGTCATGTGAGGAGTCGGCGAGATGAACAACCCGCCCACGACGGAGGCGATCTCCACGCTCCCGGCGGCCCTGCGAGCGGCTGCCGCCGCGTACAGCGATTCTCCCGCGTACGTCGAGGGCGGCGTGGCGACCAGCTTCTCCTCCCTCCTGGACCAGGTCCGCGACGTTGCTCGCGGATACGTCGCCCACGGCCTCCAGCCGGGCGACCGCGTGGTCCTCTGGGCCCCGAACAGCGTCGAGTGGGTCGTCGCCGCGCTGGCGACCACGTACGCCGGCGGAACCCTCGTGCCCGCCAACTCGCGCTACACCGGCAACGAGGTCGCTGAGCTCGTCGACCGCACGACGGCCCGCCTCGTGGTCGTGCTCGACGGCTTCCTCGGCAAGACCCAGGCCGCCGACCTCCGAGCGGCCTCGGAGCTCCCCAGCGTGTCCGCCGTGCTCGAGCTGGCAGACCTCGCCGCGGTGGCCACGGCCGGGGCGGACGTCCCGATCACCGAGATCGAGGCACGCGCCGACGCGGTCACCGCCGACGACGTCGCCGACATCCTCTTCACCTCCGGCACCACCGGCAAGCCGAAGGGCGCCATGTCGGCCCACCGCCAGACCGTCGGCGTCGCCCGCGCGTGGGCCGCGTGCGCCGGCGTCGGGCAGGGCGACCGCTACCTCGTGGTGAACCCGTTCTTCCACTCGTTCGGCTACAAGGTCGGCATCGTCACCGGGCTGCTCACCGGCGCGACCCTCTACCCCGTCGCCACCTTCGACGCCCCCGCGCTCCTGGAGCTCATCGCGAGCGAGCGGATCACGGTGCTTCCTGGCGCCCCCACGATCTTCACGTCGCTGCTCAACGTC
This sequence comes from Nocardioides sp., assembly GCF_051876515.1. Lineage (GTDB taxonomy): Bacteria > Actinomycetota > Actinomycetes > Propionibacteriales > Nocardioidaceae > Nocardioides. Next base: position 9,538 of record NZ_JBJEHY010000142.1, read on the forward strand.
CCCGACCGCCAGGCGTACGACATCTCGTCGCTGCGCGTCGCAGTCATCGGCGCGGCCTCCATCCCGGTGGTGCTGATCGAGCAGATGCGCGCGGCCGACGGGCTCGCGATCGAGCGGGTCGTCAGCGCCTTCGGCATGACCGAGGCCGTCGTCACCACGATGTGCCGCGGCGACGAGAGTGCCGAGACCGTCGCCACGACCAACGGCCGTGCCATCGACGGCATGGAGACGCGCATCTCCGAGGAGAACGGTGAGCTCCTCGTCCGCGGCGAGTACGTGATGCTCGGCTACCTCGACGACCCGGAGGCCACCGCCGAGGCGATCGACGCCGACGGCTGGCTGCACACCGGGGACGTCGGCGTGCTCGACGAGGCCGGCAACCTCAAGATCACCGACCGGATCAAGGACATGTACATCTCCGGCGGCTTCAACGTCTACCCGGTCGAGGTCGAGCAGGAGCTCGCCCGCATCGACGGGGTGGTCGAGGCCGCCGTCGTCGGCGTTCCCGACGAGCGGATGGGCGAGATCGGTCGCGCGTACGTGGTGCGGAACGCCGACATCACCGCCGAGGACGTGATCGCTCACGCGAAGTCCCGGCTGGCCAACTTCAAGGTGCCCCGGGAGGTGGAGTTCATCGATGCTCTCCCCCGCAACCTCTCGGGCAAGGTGCTCAAGAACGACCTGCGCGCGCTGCGCGGCAAGGAGGACTCCTGATGGATCTCGACCTCACTGAGGCCGAACTGGCCTTCCAGGCCGAGGCCCGGGCGTGGCTGCAGGCGAACGTGCCTGCCGAGCCGCTCCCGTCCATGGACACCCCGGAGGGCTTCGCGGCCCACCAGGCGTGGGAGAAGAAGCTGTTCGACGCCCGCTGGGCCGTCGTCTCGTGGCCCGAGGAGGTCGGCGGTCGCAACGCGTCGCTGATCGAGTGGGTCATCTTCGAGGAGGAGTACTACCGCGCCGGCGCCCCCGGCCGCGTCTCCCAGAACGGCATCTTCCTGCTCGCGCCGATCATCTTCGACCACGGCACCCCCGAGCAGCAGGCCCGCTTCCTGCCCACCATGGCGAGTGGCGAGAAGGTGTGGGCCCAGGCCTGGTCCGAGCCCGAGGCCGGTTCCGACCTCGCCTCGCTGCGCTCGACCGCGACCCGCGACGACGCCCGCGGCGGCTGGCTGCTGAACGGCCAGAAGACCTGGTCCTCGCGCGCCGCGCTGGCCCAGTGGGGCTTCGGCCTGTTCCGCTCCGACGCCGAGGCCCAGCGCCACGCCGGGCTGACGTACTTCCTGTTCCCGCTCGACTCGGAGGGCCTCACGGTCCGTCCGATCCCGCAGCTGGACGGCGAGGCCGGCTTCGCGGAGCTGTTCTTCGAGGACGTCTTCGTCCCCGACGCCGACGTCCTCGGCGCCGTGGGTGCCGGCTGGAACGTCGCGATGAGCACCGCAGGCAACGAGCGCGGCCTGTCGCTGCGCTCCCCCGGTCGGTTCTGCGCCGCCGCGGACCGGCTTGTCGACCTGTACCGCGCCTCCGGTGAGCCGAGCGAGCACGGCAAGGGTGTCGTGGACGCGTGGATCAAGGCGCAGGCCTACCGCCTGTACACCTGGGGCACCGTGACCCGCCTGGCCGACGGCGGCGAGATGGGTACGGCCGGCTCGGTCAACAAGGTCTTCTGGTCCGAGCTCGACGTGGCCCTGCACGAGACCGCTCTGGACATCCTGGACGCCGAGGGTGAGGTCGAGTCCCGCTGGACCGACGGCTACGTCTTCTCCCTCTCCGGCCCGATCTACGCCGGGACCAACGAGATCCAGCGCAACATCGTCGCCGAACGAATCCTCAACCTTCCCCGTGAGCCGAAGGGTGCCGCCCGATGAAGTTCGTCCCCACCGCCGAGCAGGCCGACTTCGCCCGTACGCTCGACGCCGTCCTGTCCGCCACCGACGTGGTCTCCGCGACCCGCGCCTGGGCCGAGGGCGACACCGCTGCCGGTCTCGACCTGTGGGGCAAGCTCGCCGAGCAGGGCGTCCCGGCCCTCCTCGTCCCTGAGGACGCCGACGGCATGGGCGCCACCCCCGTCGAGCTCGTGATCGCGATGGTGGCCCTGGGCCGCCACGCCGTTCCCGGCCCCTGGGTCGAGTCGGCGGCGTACCTCCCCCGCGCGCTGGGCGACACCGCCGCACTCGGTGCCATCGCCGAGGGCACCCCGGCCACGGTCGCGGTCGCCCCTCAGGTGCCGTACGCGCTCGACGGGGAGGTCGCCGAGCAGGTGTACGCCGTCGTGGACGGCGTGCTGCGCTCCGCCACCGCCACCTCCTCGGTCACCTCCGTGGACGCCGCCCGCCGGCTGGCCACGGTCGAGGCTGGCGACGCGGTCGCCTCCGCCGACCTGGACCGGGCGTTCGACACCGCGGTGCTGGCCACCGCGGCCCAGGTGTACGGCGCCGGCGAGCGCCTCCTGGAGGAGGCCGTCGCGTACGTGAAGCAGCGTCGTCAGTTCGGCCGCGAGATCGGCTCGTACCAGGCGATCAAGCACCAGTTGGCCGACGTCCGGATCGCGCTCGACTTCGTCCGCCCGCTGCTCGACGGCGCGGCGCTGGCCGATGGGACCGCCACCTTCTCGCGCGACGTCTCCGCGGCCAAGGTGGCCGCCAACGAGGCTGCCTACCTCGCCTCGCGGGTGGCGCTGCAGGTGCACGGCGCCATCGGCTACACCGCCGAGCTGGACCTGTCCCTGTGGATCCTCAAGGTCCGCGCGCTGGTCGGCGCCTGGGGCACCACCACCTTCCACCGCGCCCGGGTGCTCGAGGCGCTCGTCGCCGGAGAGGGAGCAGCCTGATGGAGCTGAGCCGTACCGAGGAGCAGGCAGAGCTCGCCGCCATCGTCCGCGGACTGCTCGAGAAGCGCTCCGACGCCGGCGCCGTGCGCGCCGCGATCGAGTCCGAGGCCGGGTACGACACCGCCCTGTGGGCCACCCTCGCGGAGGAGATCGGCGCCGCTGCGCTGAACATCCCCGAGGAGCTCGGCGGCGCCGGGTTCACCATCGCCGAGTCGCTGGTGGTGCTGGAGGAGCTGGGCCGCGCCCTGGCCCCCTCTCCCCTGCTCGGCACCGTGATCGCCGTCGAGGCCCTCGTCGCGTCGGGCGCGGGCGAGGCCGCCGAGCGTCTGCTGGGCCGGATCGCCGAGGGCGCTGTGGCGTGCGTGGCCCTCGGCCCCGACAACGTCGTCAACGGCTCCTCCGCCGAGGTCGTGCTGGCCGTCGTGGACGGGTCGCTGGTCGAGGTGGACCCCTCGGTCACCCGCACGAGCACCCCGGCCGTGGACCTGACCCTCGACCTGGCCACCCTCGACCTGGCCGGCGCGAGCACCACCGTGCTGAGCAGCGACCCGGCCGTCGTGGACCGCATCCGCGACGTGGCCGTGGTCGCCGCGGCCGCCGTCCAGGTGGGCACCATGCAGCGCGCCCTGGACGACACCGTCGAGTACAGCAAGCAGCGCGTCCAGTTCGGGCGGGTCATCGGCTCCTTCCAGGCGCTCAAGCACCGCATGGCCGACATGCTGGTGCGTCTGGAGATGTCGCGCTCCGCGCTGCTGGCCGCCTCGTGGGCGCTGTCGACCCACGCCGAGGACGCCTCCGAGCGCGCCGCGGTGGCGGGCTCGTACGTCTCGGAGTCGCTGTGGTCGGTGGCTGGCGAGATGGTCCAGCTGCACGGCGGGATCGCGATCACCTGGGAGCACGACGCCCATCTCGTGCTCAAGCGAGCACACGCGCTGGGCACCGTGTTCGGCCAGGCGCACGAGCACCGGGCCCGCATCGCCGTCTGAGCTGCTCCTCCCAGGACGTGAAGAACCCCCGCCGGTCACACCGGCGGGGGTTCTTCTGTGCTGGGTCAGCTGTTGGTGGAGCGGTACTTCCCGCGGAAGTACAGCAGCGGGTCGACGTCGCCGCCGACCCCGAGGTCCACGACCTTGCCGAGCACGATGTAGTGGTCACCGGCCTCGTGGATCTGGTGCACCGTGCAGTCGACGTAACCCACGGCGCCACCCAGGAGCGCCGAGCCCGACTGTGACACGGTCCAGTCGACGCCGGCGAACTTGTCCTCCACGTTGCGGCTGGCGAACGCGTTGGACACCCCCTCCTGACCGTCGGCGAGGAAGTTGACGCAGAAGTGGCCCGAGCGTCGGATCGCCGCGAAGGCGCGCGACTGCTTGGTCGGCAGGAACGCCACCAGCGGCGGGTCCAGGCTCACGCTGGTGAACGACTGGCAGGTCAGCCCCTCGGGCTTGCCGTCCAGGACCGTCGTGACGACCGTGACGCCCGAGCAGTACTGCCCCAGGACGTCACGGAACAGACGCGCACGGGCCTGCTCCTCCTCGTTGTCGACCTGGACGGTCTCGCCGGGGCGGACCTCGACGTCGTGCGGGAAGTTGCCCAGGAACGAGTCGATGAGCTCGCGGCTGGGCCAGGTCTCCCGGGCGTCGGGCGACATCCCGTCAGGCATGTTGGCATCCACCTGGTCAGTCTCCACCATCGTCAGTTGCCGCCGAAGACGTGTCCCCAGTAGGAGACCGCGGTGGACTCGCGGGCGACCCACCGGTTGTCGTCGACCCGCAGGCCCTCGGTGCCGAACTCGACGTCGAACCCGGCGGGCGACTTCACGTAGAAGGACACCATCTCGTCGTTCATGTGGCGGCCCAGCGTCGCGGACAGGTTGAACCCGTTCTTCCGGACCCGCTCCAGGGCACGGCCCACGTCGTCCAGCTTGTCGACCTCGAACATGATGTGGACGCACTTTGCGGCGTCCGCGCCCGGCATGATCGTGAAGGCGAGCGAGTGGTGGCGCGGGTTGATGCCGAGGAAGCGCAGCCAGACCTTGCTGCCCGGCTCACGACCGACGAACTCACCCGGCATGCTCATCGAGTCACGCAGGCGGAAGCCCAGCACCTCGGTGTAGAACTTCAGCGCCTCCACGTCGTCGGCGACCGGCACCACGATGTGGCCCATGCCCTGGTCGCCCGTGACGAACGTCGAGCCGTACGGGGTCACCGTGGGGTGCTTCTCGTAGGTGATGCCGTGGAAGAGCTCGAAGGTGTTGCCGAACGGGTCGCTGAAGCGGATGAACGCCTCGACCCGGCGCTCGGCCAGCTCCTCGGGGGTCCCCTCCTCGAACGCGACACCGGCCGCCGTGAGGTGGTCGCGGGCGGCCTGCAGCGCCGGACCGTCGGCCATCTCCCAGCCGCAGACCTCGAGGCGGTCGACCTCGGAGGGAAAGACCACCAGACGGGCCGAGACGGCGTCGGTGCGGTAGTACAGGTTCTCGGGGTTGGGACCGCGTCCCTCCATCAGCCCGAGCACCTTGCCGGCGAAGAGACGCCAGCGGTCGAGGTCGGTGGACGCGACCCGTACGTAGCCCATGGACTTGATGTCGATGGTCATTGGTTCTCCTAGATCTGTGTCTGCGGCGTCAGCCGCGCTCGACGTGGCGCTTGAGGAAGGCCGTGGCGACCTCGCGGAACTCGTCGCCCGCCTCGATCTGGGCCCAGTGGCCGCAGTTCGGGAAGACGTGCAGGGAGGCCTTCGGGATCTGCTTGAGCGCCACCATCGCGCCGTCCAGCGGATTCACCCGGTCCTCCCGTCCCCATGTGAGCAACGTGTGCTTGCGCAGGCGGTGCGCCTCGCGCCAGAGCATGCCGTCCTCGGCGGTCTCAGGGTTCCAGAAGGACATGCCCATCTGGGCCATCGCCTTCCGCGCACCGGGAGCGGTGGCGTCGGCGAACCGCTCCTCGACGAGCTCGTCGGTGACGAGGTCCTGGTTGACCACCATGGTGGAGATGAAGGCCCTCAGCGCCTCACGGCTCGGGTTGGCGCCGAACTCCATGAGGCGCTTGACGCCCTCGGTGGGGTCGGCGTGGAACAGGTTGAGCGACAGCCCGCCCGGCCCCATCAGGATGAGACGGCCCACCCGGTCGGGGTGGTCCAGGGCGAGCCGCATGGCGGTCCCACCTCCCAGGCTGTTGCCCAGGAGGTGGATCCGCTCGATGCCGAGCTCGTCGAGCAGGGAGACCACGTGGTCCGACGCGTGGCGGTAGTAGTTGCCCACCACGTCCGGCTTGTCCGACCCCCCGAACCCCGGCTGGTCGACCAGCAGGGTCCGGAAGTCGGCAGCGAAGCCGGGCAGCGCCGCGCCGAAGTTGGACCACGCCGAGGCACCGGGACCGCCACCGTGCAGCATGACCAGCGGCAGTCCGCCGCCGACCTCGGTCGGCTGCCCCGCCTCGTAGTAGTTGAGGGTGACGCCCCGGACCTGCGCGCTGCGGCGCACGTCCTCCTTCTCGAGAGCCTGGGTGACCAAGGTCAGTACATCCCCGGCTCGATCTTGTGGCCGAAGACCAGCTCGCCGTACATCTTGAGGGCGCGCTCCTGGTCGTTCGCTGCGTGCACGCGGCCGGCGCGGGAGTCGCGCAGCGCGCGCTGCAGGTACGAGCCCTCGGCCAGCGCGCGGCCACCCGACGCCTCGAAGAGGGTGTCGATGGCGCCGATGGCGCGGTGGGTGCCCAGCACCTGGTCGCGACGGACGCGCAGGCGCAGCTCGAGCGGGATCTGCTCACCCTTGGCGACCAGGGCCTGCTCCTCGCGGATGTTGTTCATCAGCAGCGCCCAGGCGGCGTCGATCTCGGAGGACGCGCGGGCGATGCGGACCGCGGCGAACGGGTCGGAGGAGGCCTTCTCGCCGGCGTACGCGGCGCGCACGCGGTTCTGCTGCATACCGATGTGCTCGGCGTACGCACCGGTCGCCATGCCGATGATCGGCGTGGTGATCGTGGTGGTGAACAGCGAGTGGAAGGGCAGCTTGTACAGGTCGGAGGTGTTCTGCTCCTGGCCCGGGCCGTAGCAGCGGCCGGTGTCGCTCATCGACAGGGTGAACGCCTCGGGCACGAAGTGCTCCTCGACGACGATGTCGTTGGAGCCGGTGCCGCGCAGGCCCAGCACGTTCCACACGTCGACGATCTCGTACTTGTCGCGCGGGATCATGAAGGTGCGGAAGTCGATGACCTGGCCCTCCTCGTTGAACACGAGGCCGCCCAGCAGCACCCAGGTGGCGTGCGCGGAGCCCGAGGAGAAGGCCCACTTGCCGGAGAGCTTGTACCCGCCGTCGACCTTCACGGCCTTGCCGGTGGGGGCGTAGGAGGAGGAGAGACGCGTGTTGGTGTTGCTGCCCCACACGGCCTGCTGGGCCTCGTCGGGGAACAGGGCCACCTGCCAGGGGTGGACGCCGAGCACCGAGGAGATCCAGCCGGTGGAGCCGTCAGCGGCGGCGATCTCGCGGACCGCGGTGTAGAACGTCACCGGGTCGGCCTCAAAGCCGTCGAAGCGCTTGGGCTGCAGGAGGCGGAAGAAGCCGGTCTCCTCGAGCTCCTTCACCGACTGCTCGGGGACCTGACGCAGGCGCTCACCCTCGTCGGCGCGCTCACGGAAGCCGGGCAGCAGATCGCGAACTGCGTCAAGGACCTTCTCGGACATGGTGCATCTCCTGTTCTGGAGGACTGGGTACTCCAATATTAGAACACGTTCTAGTTCGCTCGTCCACGGCCGACTCGCCAGTTCTAGAACCTGTTACAGTTTCGCCCATGAAGGACACCTACGACGTCGTCGTTGTCGGCGCCGGTGGAGCAGGCATGTCTGCCGCCCTCGCCGCCGCGAAGCAGGGCCTGGACGTGGTCCTGGTCGAGAAGAGCGAGTACTTCGGCGGCTCCACGGCCCGCTCCGGCGGCGGCGTGTGGATCCCCGGCAACTACGCCCTCAAGGCAGCCCGGCAGGTGGATCCCGGTGATCGGGACGCCGCCAAGCTGTACCTGGACTCGATCGTCGGTGACACGGTGCCGAAGGTGCGCCGCGACACCTACATCGACCGCGGCCCGGAGGTCATGGACTTCATCCGTGACAACACCCCCGTGCGCTTCAAGTGGGTGCCCAACTACTCCGACTACCTGCCCGAGCAGCCCGGCGGCCGCGCCGCCGGCCGTTCGTGCGAGCCCGTGCCGCTGAGCGCCAACTTCCTCGGCGACGAGCTCAAGCGCCTGCACCCCGCGTACACGAAGGCCCCGGCCAACATGATCGTGACGCAGGCCGACTTCCGGAAGATGAGCCTGGGCCTGCGCAACTGGCGGGTCCCGTTCGTCGGCTTCAAGATCGCGCTGTCCAAGATGCTCACCACCCTGCTGGGCAAGAAGATGTACGCGATGGGCAACGCCATCGCCATCGGCCTGCGCCAGGGCCTGGTCACCGCCGGTGTCCCGGTAGAGTACGAGACCGCGCTGACCGACCTGCTCGTCGAGAACGGTCGCGTCGTCGGCGTCGAGGTGGAGAAGGACGGCCAGCGCCGCACGATCCGCGCCACCCGCGGCGTGATCCTCGGCAGCGGCGGCTTCGAGCACAACATGGAGCTGCGCGAGAAGTTCCTGCCCGCCCCGACCAACTCCGAGTGGTCCACCGGCTCGGCCAACAACACCGGGGCCGGCCTGGAGGCTGGCATCAAGGCCGGTGCCGCCACCGACCTGCTCGACGACGCCTGGTGGGGTCCCACGATCCCGCTGCCCGGCCGCGCATGGTTCTGCCTGGCCGAGCGCAACCTCCCCGGCTCGATCATCGTGAACTCCGCCGGTGAGCGCTACATGAACGAGGCGCTCCCCTACGTCGAGGCCACGCACGCGATGTACGAGGCCCACCGCGAGGGCGCCACCACCGTCCCGTCGTGGATGGTCATGGACCAGACGTACCGCAACCGGTACATCTTCGCCGGCCTCTCCCCCAAGCAGCCGTTCCCCGGCCGCTGGTACAAGGGTGGCGTCGTGAAGAAGGCCGACTCGGTCGCCGCGCTGGCCGCCGAGATCGAGGTCCCGGCCGAGGCGCTGCAGGCGACGCTGGACCGGTTCAACGGCTTCGCCGACACCGGTGTCGACGCCGACTACGGCCGCGGCGAGAGCGCGTACGACAAGTACTACTCCGACCCGACCGTGAAGCCCAACCCGTCGCTGCACCGGATCGAGAACGGCCCGTTCTACGCCGTCAAGATCGTCCCGGGCGACCTGGGCACCAAGGGTGGCCTCGTCACTGACGAGCGCGCCCGCGCGCTGCGCCCGGACGGCACCGTCATCGAGGGCCTGTACGCCGCCGGCAACGTCTCGTCGGCCGTCATGGGCAACACGTACGCCGGTCCCGGCGCCACCATCGGCCCCGCCCTCGTGTTCGGCTACCTGGCCGCCGAGGACATCGCCCGCACCTCGAAGGAGACCGTCTGATGCCGATCGACGCTTCCGTCGCGATCGGGGCCCAGCTCCCCGACCGCACGTTCACGTGGGCCGAGTCCGACGTGCTGCTGTACCACCTCGCGCTGGGTGCTGGTTCCCGCAAGGGCGACAACCTGGACCCCGCCGCCCTGCGCTACACGCTGGACGACGAGAACCTCCAGGTCCTGCCGTCCTTCGGTGTCGTGGCGCCGTCCTTCCACGAGACGAACCCGCCGCCGCTCGACCTCCCGGGCTGCGACATCGACCTGGCGCAGGTCGTCCACGGCGCCCAGGAGATCCGCGTCAACGGCCCGCTGCCGACGTCGGGAACCGCCACCCTCTCCACGCGCATCAGCGACGTGTGGGACAAGGGCAAGGCTGCCGTCATCTGGCAGGAGGGCGTCGCACGCTCCGAGTCCGGCGAGGAGCTGTGGACCGTACGGTCCTCGATCTTCGTCAAGGGCGAGGGCGGCTGGGGCGGCAACCGCGGCGAGGCCACCGCCGTCGAGATCCCCGAACGGGCTCCCGACGCCTCGGTCTCGTACGACGTGACGCCCCAGCAGGCGATGCTCTACCGCCTGTGCGGCGACCGCAACCCGCTGCACGCCGACCCGGCGTTCGCCAAGGGTGCCGGGTTCCCCGCGCCGATCATGCACGGCCTGGGCACGTACGGCATCGTCCTGCGCGAGGTCACCGACGCCCTGCTCGGCGGCGACGCCTCGAAGGTGGCCGCCTTCTCGGCCCGCTTCGCCGGCGTCGTGTTCCCCGGGGAGACGATCCACGTCGAGGCGTGGGACGAGGGGTCCGAGATCGTGGTGCGCGCCACCGTCGGCGAGGACCGCCGCCCGGCGCTGGCCGACTGCGTGGTCACCAAGGCCTGAGGCAGCGCCGCGCCTGCACGTGCAGAAGTCCCCGCTCAAGCGGGGACTTCTGCACATTTGGGCCTGTGCAAAGGGCTCGAGTCGACGCAGTGAACGACCGCCTGACCTACCTCGCACACCTCGCGACGCGGCCTCGGTTCGACGGCCACTTCAAACTACTCACCACCCCAGTCGCCGATCGCGACCCGAGAGTCAGCGGCGGGACGGAACGATCTCGGCTCACAAGAGCGCCAGGGAAAGAGCCGAATCCTCACCATGAAAAGGGCGAGGCAAACTCGTGGCGCGCCCATGGGCATTCCGTCGGAACCACACGAGACAGCCAACCGTCCGACACGTGAATCAGGGCGCAGTGGTCCGGACCACCTGGTCAACTCATGACATCCGATAGTCGGGAAGTGCTCCCATGTGCCCGATCCGTGAATGAACGATCCCGCAACGCTCTGGTCTGCAACCCACCACCGATGCCGAGCGAGAGGTTGACAATGCTGACCCTGACCAAAGCACCCCTCGTGATCCTGACTGCCGGAGTCACTTTGCTCGCGGCTACCCCAGCCGCACATGCCGTCGACCCCGACAACTTGGTCCCCACTGCGAACTACGACCATGACTGCCAGGTGGCGGCCATCTGCAAGACGGACAACGCCACTGTCACCTACTACATGGACTCCGGCGGCAGCAATGAACTTGAGGCAGGTGACAAGGCGTCCGTTCAGTGGGTTATCGACAATGAGTACGCTCCCACCGACCTCGTCATGAAGTATGATTCGGACCCGACATTCAGCGGTGATGCCGAAACCGACTGGTACATCGTCGAGGAAACAGTCTCTGGTGACGCCAACGGACGGGCAATTTGCAACGACGCCATCTGGTGGACCTATAAGTGTGACCAACACCACGTCAAGATCGAATCAGGCTTCTGGCAACACGGACTTGTGTGCCACGAACTGGGGCACGCCACTGGTTTCGTCCATGGCGACCTCGCGGCACCGACAGTAGCCAAGAGCAGCTCCGACAACGGGTGCAATAGAGACCCCGTACCTTCAACTGCTGGCTTGAACGCCAACCAAGTCACTCGAATCAACAACAACTAGTGAGGGGGACGTACCGTGACCAAGACACCCGTTCTTATCCTTGCTCTCGCCCTCTCAATGGCAGCATGCGGAACCACTCCAGCGCCCACGGAGCCCGACGTGATAAACGCACAACTCAGTGACCGCTTCCCGAACAGTACCGCCACTGACTGGGTTACCTACGGGGACGCAGTGGCAGTCGTAGAGGTCACAGAATCGCGACGCGGAGAACCCAGTGAAGACGCTCTCGAGATCGGCGAAGGGGACGTCCCGCGCACCGTCGAGTTCACGATCAAAGACATCGTGTGGGAGCGCCCTGAAGCTAGGCGTCTGCCTGAGTCGTTGGACTATCCAGCACTTGGCTGGCACTTCAAGAACGGTGCCGTCGAGGACGCTAAAGCCTTAGTCTCGGACGACCGCCCCCTGTTCCACGAGGGCCATCAGTACTTGGTCACCCTGGCGTGGCAGGACAGACGCTGCTACGAGGGTGACGGCGTCATCCCCGGACACTGGGTGGGGCTGGGTTCAGGAAGTTCTATCCCAATCACAGACAAGATCCTCGGCGTCGGTGAGTTCGGAGGCCAAGAGCAGGATCTGGAGGCCGCACAAACGATGGCCAAGGAACTCCCTCAAGACTCTGTCTTTGCACAGGTCGTTGGAGGCTCCGTGGATGACGTTCAGCATCTCCTCAACGACGCCAGCCCCACAAAGCGTGAGGACTTCGGGCCTTCACCCAGCGACTGCTGACGCGAACACCCTCAATTGAGGCGGCCAGTCGGGCCCCCGGGCCTCCCAAGCGCGACCGGGCGTGAGCCCCTTGAAGTCCACGTCCGCGGCCAGCACCGCGCGCAGGAGGTCGGCGTTGCGCTCGGCGACGGCACGGACGAAGCGGGGCGGTAGGATCGCTCATCCCTCCATTGCACGCCCGCCGGCCCGCCGGGGAAACCCGTCCGCCGGGGTGCGCCGACGGCCGCCGCCCCGGGCGGAAGGGCGGCCGTCGAGGTGCGTACGGGTGGCGTCACCGGGACAGGATGACCCCCGAGGTCGGCACACCCGTGCCGGCGGTCACGAGCACGTGCTCGCGGTCCCACGTCGCCGAGGTGCCCTCGACGCCGACGACCTGGTTGACCGAGGTTCCACGGATCTGGCGTACGCCCTCGAGGAAACCGTTCATCCCGTGGATGTAGGCCTCACCCAGCTGACCGCCGTGGGTGTTGACCGGCAGGCGGCCACCGATCTCGATGCCGCCGTCGGCGACGAGGTCCTTCGCCTCGCCGCGGCCGCAGAAGCCGAGCTCCTCGAGCTGCATCAGGACGTACGGCGTGAAGTGGTCGTACAGCACCGCGGTGGCGATGTCGGACGGGCCGAGGCCGGACTGGCGGTACAGCTCACGCCCGACGACACCCATCTCGGGGGTGCCGATGTTGTCGCGGTAGTACGACGTCATCACGAACTGGTCGCCGGCGAAGCCCTGCGCGGCGGCCGAGATGTACGCGGGCACCACGTCGAGGTCGGCCGCGCGCTCGGCGGAGACGATGACCATCGCCACGCCGCCGTCGGACTCCTGGCAGCAGTCGAGCAGGTGCAGCGGCTCGGCGATCATCCGGGAGGCCTGGTGGTCCTCGAGGGTGATCGGCTTGCCGTGGAAGAACGCGTTCGGGTTGTTGGCGGCGTGACGACGGTCCGCCACCGCGACCCGTCCGAAGTCCTCGGACGTGGCGCCGTACTCGTGCATGTAGCGACGCGCCTGCATCGCCACGGTCGCCGCCGGCGTGGTGAGCCCGTGCGGGTACGACCAGGCGTTGTCGAGGCCGTTGGTGTTGACCTGGCTGTTGGCCCACGTCTGCGTCTGGCCGAACCGCTGGCCGGAGCGCTCGTTGAACCCGCGGTACACGAGGACCACGTCGGCGACGCCGGTCGCGACCGCCATCGCGGCCTGCTGGATCGTGCCGCCGCCCGCGCCGCCGCCGTAGTCGATGCGGCTGAAGAAGCGGACGTCGCCAGCCCCGAGCTCGCGAGCGATCGCGATCTCCGAGGACGTGTCCATCTTGAAGGTGACCAGACCGTCGACGTCGGAGGGCTTCAGCCCGGCGTCGGCCAGGGCTGCGAGCGAGGCCTCCACCGACAGCTGGAGCTCGGAGCGCCCCGACTCCTTGGAGAACTCGGTGGCGCCGATCCCGACGATCGCTGCCTTGCGGGACAGGGTGCTCATCAGGGCTTCACCTTCACCGTTGCGGTCACGTGGGCTCCCAGGGAGACGGTGCCCACCACCTTCACCTCGTACACGCCGTCGGCCTCCCCCAGCACCTCGCCGGAGAACACCATCGTGTCCCCGGGGTACGCGGGCGCGCCCAGGCGGACCGACATCGAGGTCAGGAAGACGTCCCCGAGCTGCTCGTTGACGTAGCGCTGCACCATCCCCTGGCTGGTGAGGATGTTCATGAAGATGTCCTTCGACCCGGCGCCGGTGGCGGCGTCACGGTCGTGGTGGACGTTCTGGAAGTCGCGGGTCGCCAGGGCGGTGGTGACCACCAGGCGCGTGGTGACGTCGATCGACCACTCGGGCAGGACCGACCCCACGGTCAGTGCAGTCGTGCTCATGCCTTCTTCCTCCACATCGGCAGGGTCAGGTTCTCGTCGACGGTGCGCCAGGCCACCTCGACCCGGTCGCCGATCTCGACGGTGCCGCCGTTGGCGACGTCGACGGTGGCCAGCATCCGTACGCCCTCGTCGAGGTCGACCAGCGCGGTGTGGATCGGCATCTCGAAGCCGGGGATCGGCGGGTGGTGGTGCATCACGTGGCTGAACACGGTGCCCTCCCCCGTGCTCACGACGTACCCGCGGTCGAACGCGTGGCACTCCGGGCACGACGGGCCGGGCGGGTGCCGCAGCGCTCCGCAGGCGTTGCACTTCTGCACGCGCAGCTCACCGGCGGCCGTGCCCTCCCAGAAGAACTCGGTGTCGCGGTTCTTCGTCGGGTACAGGACGAACTTGGACGGCTTCTTCCTGGGCTTCGGGATGAACTTCAGGACCCGGAACAGCATCGTCGCGACCAGCTCGGGGGCATCCTCGGGGCCGACGAACCACTCGGTCAGTGCGGTGACGAAGTAGCCCTCGCCCATGCCGGTGGCCTTGGGGCCGACCACGGACTCCAGCCGCATCTCCAGGCGCGGCACCTCGCCGACCTCGAGGCGGCGCACGTACGTCTGCTCGACGTTGGTGCCCAGCACGCCGCGGAAGCCGCGCTCGGTGAGCCAGTCCATCATCGCGTGCAGCGGGTCGTGGGGGTCCTTGGTGCCGCCGAGGGCGTACATCGTCCAGACCTGGGCCATCGACTCCGGCGCCTCGCCGGAGGTCCAGCGCGGGTCGTTGATGCCCATCGCGTCGGTCCAGGCGTTGATGGTGGCCTGGTTGACGCCGTCGCGGGCCGTACGGGTCGAGCAGACGCCCTGCGCGATCAGCTCGTCCGCCTTGGCCCGGACCTCGGCGTCCAGCTCGGGGGTGATCTGGGACTCCACCGTCACGTCCTTCTTTTCGCTCATCGGGGCACCTTGGGCAGACCGAGGCCGAACATCGCGATCAGCTCGCGCTGGACCTCCTGGACGCCTCCGCCGAAGGTGATGGTCAGGTTGCGCTTGGCGGTGCGGTCCAGGTACTCCAGCAGCCACGCGGTCTCGGGGTCGGTCGGGTCGCCGTACGTCACGACGACGTCGAGCAGCCCGAGCCCGAGGCTCTGCACCTCCTGGGTGGAGAACACCTTGCTCGCCGACGAGGCGGCGACGGCCTTGAGACCGGTGTCCTTGCCGAGCGCGACGTGCCAGTTGAGCAGCTCGTTGACGCGGTACGCCTCGGTGACCTCGGCGAGCGCGTCGTGGACGGCCGGGACCTCCAGCAGCGGGGTGCCGTCGGGTGCGGTGCGGGTCTCGGCCCAGGTCGCCACGCGGTCACGCAGGCCCTCCAGGCGGCCCGCGGGCCCGAGCATGATGCGCTCGTGGTTGAGCTGGGAGGTGATCAGCTTCCAACCCTGGTTGACCTCCCCGACCAGCATGTCGGCGGGCACCCGCACGTCGTTGAAGTACGTGGCGTTGACGTGGTGCGACCCGTCGGAGGTCACGATCGGCGTCCAGGTGAACCCGGGGTCCTTCGTGTCCACGATCAGGATCGAGATGCCCTTGTGCTTGGGGGCATCGGGGTCGGTCCGCACGGCGAGCCAGATGTAGTCGGCCGCGTGGCCACCGGTGGTCCACATCTTCTGGCCGTTGACGATCCAGTCGCCGGTGGCCGGGTCCTGACGGGCCGCGGTACGCAGCGACGCGAGGTCGGTGCCGGCGTCGGGCTCGGAGTAGCCGATGGCGAAGTGGACGTCGCCCTCGAGGATGCGGGAGAGGAACATCTCCTTCTGCTTCTCGCTGCCGAACTGCTGCAGCGTCGGGCCCACCGTCTGCAGGGTGACGGACGGCAGGTGCACGTCAGCGTACGAGGCCTCGTTGGCGAAGATCTGCTGCTCGACGACGCCCAGGTTCTTCCCGCCGTACTCGGTGGGCCAGCCGACCCCGAGCCAGCCGTCGGTACCCATCTGACGGATCGCACGGTGGTACGCGGGGCCGTGGCGGTCGGTGAGCACCTCGACCTTGTCCTCACGGCTGTACAGCGTGGCGAAGTACTCGCGCGCGCTGGCCTTGAACTCGCGCTGCGAGTCGGTGAGCTCGCCGTTCTTGCCCTCGCCGTCGACGGCCGGGACGGCCGCCAGGGTCAGCGTCGGGCCGCCGAGAAGCTCGGTGATCTCGATGACCCGCGCGAAGTACGCCGGCAGCGCGTAGGTGACGTCGACGCCGAACCCTCCGTGCAGGTGGTGGCAGGTCTGCAGCGAGCGCGGGGCGCGCTTGACGAACGAGTGGGCGGCGACGGCGAGGTCGTCGACGATCTCCTTGCCCTCGGCCACGCGTCGGATGGCCTCGCCCGCGGCGAGGCCGACCATCTGCGCGTCGATGTAGACGTCGGCGATCTGCTGGGCGACGGCCTGGAACTCGGCCAGGACGCGCCCGAACTGCTGGCGCTCCTTGATGTAGTCCGCGGTGAGGTCGCGGGCGCCGGCGAGCAGAGCAGCACCCTCGCGGACCGCGCCGGCGACGGCGAGGTCGCGGAGGCGGTCGCCGGAGCCGGCCGGCAGGACGTGCAGCGGGGTGACGTCGGCCAGCGCGACGGCGTGGTGCACGGCCCCGGTCGAGGCGTACGTCGGGGTGAGGGTGACGCCCTCGGCCGCGGGGTCCACGATCGCGACGACGACCCCCTCGGGGCCAGTGGCGGTCACGGCGAGCAGGGCACCGTCGACGACGTCAGCGACGCGGACCTTGGTGCCGGTGAGACGGCCGTCGGTCAGCGAGGTGCGCGGGGTGGTCGGGATCCCGATGCCGACCTCGGCCAGGGCGGGGGCGATCCGGACCGACCCGTCGACGATGCCGGGGACGAGCGCGGCCTGCTGCTCCTCGGTGCCGCAGTCGGTGATCACACCGAGGCCGCAGACCAGGGTGCCCCACACGGGGGTGTCCAGACCGCGGCGTCCGACCTCGTCGAGGACCACGGCCAGCTCGGTGACACCGAAGCCGCTGCCGTCGTGCGCCTCGGGCGCGGCGAGTGCGGTCAGCCCGGCCTCGACGAACGTGCTCCACGCCCCCCGGGACTCGTCGGCCCCCTTGTCCAACACGTCGGCGACCACTGAGCGGACATCATCGAGAACGTCTTCGGACACGCTTCCTCCTGAGAGAGACTGAAACCTGTTCTACTTTAGCCGAACAGGTCGTGCCTCGCTGGGCCGCTCCCGCTACGCTGCGCGACGTGACGTACTTGGCTCGACAGATCCTCAACGCCGCCCTCACGACAGTGGTGAGCAGGCCGGTCCAGCGTTCGGTCCGCTCGGCGATCGGGTCGTTCGCCACGGGATGGCTGCCCAGCGAGCTGTCGCCCCAGATGCTCGCGCTGACCGCCACCGACACCGCGGTGCACCTGGCCCGCCCCCGCGGGGGCAAGCGCAGCAAGCTCGGCGTGGCCCTCGCGCTGGGCACGATGGCGGTGCACGCCAGCCGGGTGCGCGCGGCGACCAGGTCGGGAGAGGTCATCGAGGCTGCCCTCAAGGACAGCCTCACGCCGGGACACACGACGGCGCTGGGTGATCTCGGCCCCGTGGACCGTTCGTTCCCCCGCAAGGAGGCGCTGCGCCCGTTCAACTTCAAGAACCCGGGTGTGCACGTCGAGCGCAACATCGCGTACAGCGAGTGCGGCAAGCGCGGCATGCTGGACATCTACCGTCCGGCCGACCACGCCGACCTCACGAACGCCCCGGTTCTGCTGCAGGTGCACGGTGGCGCCTGGATCCTGGGCCAGAAGGAGCAGCAGGGCCTGCCCCTCATGAACGAGCTCGCCTCCCAGGGATGGGTCTGCGTCGCGATCAACTACCGCCTGGCCCCCCGCGACCCGTGGCCGGCGCACATCATCGACGTGAAGCGCGCCATCGCCTGGATCAAGCAGCACATCAGTGAGTACGGCGGCGACCCGGACTACCTGGTCATCACCGGCGGCTCGGCAGGTGGCCACCTCACGGCGCTGGCGGCGCTCACGCCCAACGCGCCGGAGTTCCAGCCCGGGTTCGAGGACGAGGACACCTCCGTCCAGCTCGCGGTCCCCCACTACGGCGTGTACGACCTGGCCGGCTCGACCGGCCTGGAGAGCGCCCGTCTCATGCGCGACGGGTTCCTCTCCTCGAAGGTCATGATGACGACGTGGGAGGAGAACCCCGAGGTCTTCGAGGCCGCCTCCCCCATCCTGCGGATCACCGAGGACGCGCCCGACTTCTTCGTGCTGCACGGCGACAAGGACTCCCTGGTCGACGTCAACCAGGGCCGCGTCTTCGTCGAGCGCCTGCGCGAGGTGTCGAAGAACTCGGTCTCGTACGCCGAGTTCCCCGGCGCCCAGCACGCGTACGAGATCTTCAACTCCATCCGCTCGGGGTACGTCACGCGCGGGGTGTCGCGCTACATCCGCGCCCACCACGCCGCGTGGAAGGCCGGACGCCCCGCGCCCGAGGTCGCTGTCAAGGCCGGCTGAGACCGGGAGGACCGACCGTGAGTGAGCGTCCCGTCCTGCTCCTGCTGCACGGGGTGATGATGTCCTCGGCCGCCTGGGACGGTGTCACGCCACTCCTCGCCGACCGGTACGACCTGCTGACGCCCACGGCCGCGGGTCACCGTGGCGGCCCCGCGCTGTCAGGACCGGCGACCGTCGCTGCCCTGACGGACGCCACTGAACGCCTCCTCGACGACCGGGGCCACGACCGCGTGCACGTGGCCGGCAACAGCCTCGGCGGCTGGATGGCCGTGGAGCTCGCGAGGCGGGGCCGCGCACTGTCGGTCTGCGCCCTCTCCCCGGCCGGCTTCTGGACCCCCGGCTCAGTGGAGCAGAACCGGTCGGCGAGGCGACTCCGGTTCGTACGCCACCTCACCCGGACCAGCGCCCCGGTCACGTCCCTCGTGATGCGGTCCGCCACGGTACGGCGGCTCAGCATGCGTGACATCGCCGCGCACGGGGACCGGCTCACGCCCGGGGCGGCGACGGAGGCCGCCGCCGACCTGCTCGGCTGCCCCGTCGCGCTGGACCTGCTAGCGACCACCGAGGCGATCGCTCCCCTGGACCCTCTGCCGTGCCCGGTCACCATCGCCTGGCCCGAGCTGGACCGGATCTTCCCGCAGAGCGTCAACGGCGTGGTCGCCGAGCGGGTGGTGCCGGGCGCCCGGCACGTCACCCTGCCCGGGACCGGGCACGTGCCGATGATCGACGACCCCGCGCTGGTCGCGCGGGTCATCTCCGAGACCGCGGTCTGAGGGCAGCCGGTCAGCCCGGCGCGGACTGCTGCTCCAGCAGGGCCAGGTCCCTGCGTACGTAGCGCAGGTGCGCCCACTCCTCCTCGAGGATGACCCGCAGGCAGTCACCGACGGTGGGGTGCCAGTCGTCTCCGGCGTCCCAGGGGTTGTCCCGCTCCTCGGCCAGCACGTCCGGGGTCACACTCGCCAGGAAGTCGGTGACGTGTCCCTGGCGCTCCGCCCTGACGCTGAGCACCACGTCGTACGCGGGTGCTTCGGCGCGGAAGATCGAGGTGTCGAACCCCATCTGGGCGGCGCCGGTGAAGATCTGGCCGATCTCGTGGAACGGCTGCTCCCGGCGCAGGACCGCGCCGCCGAGCCAGGCGTCCGTGGCCAGGATGAGGTGACGCAGAGTCTGGGCGAGCGACCACTCGTCCTCCACGTGGGCGTCGACCAGGGATGCGGGAGTCTGCGCGATCGTCTCCGCCCACGCCCTCTGGACCGCTGCCCATCCTTCGCGCAGGCCCGCAGACGTCTGCGCCTTCTGCAGCGCGCGTCCGGGGAAGCGTCGGTCCAGCTCCGCCTCGACCAGGGGCACCACGTCGACGCCGTTCACCACGAGGGTGCCGAACATCAGGTCGTGGCTGTCGATGTCGAGCCCGTCGAGGTCGACGCCACGCATCGTCACGCCGCTGAGGTCGGAGAACCGGAACCGCGCCCCCCTGAGGCTGGCGCCGACGAACGTGGCGCCCTCGAACTCGTCCGTCCCGGAGAAGGTGGCCATCGACCCATCATCACGCGACCCGCGCCGGACCGGAAGAGCCGCTCGACACGCGCTCAGCCGTCGCCCCCGTCGCCGCCGAACCCTCCCCCGTGGTGACCACCGTGCCCTCCGCCGTGGTCACCCCCGTGGTATCCGCCGTGGTCGGTCCCGTGCAGGCCCCGTGGTCGCCCACCCCGTGCAGTCCCCCACCAGACCACGCCCCCGGGTCCGACCACACGAGCGGGGCCGCGGCACCCGCGGTCGCGGCCGTGCGGGCGCTCCACATGGTGAGTCGGTCGACCTCCACGCGGCCCTCCCGGACGAGCTGGTCGTACCAACCAGAAGCCCACGCGGCGTACGCGGGCCCGGAGTCGAACCACGCGACCCGCCGGTCGCCGACACGGACGAGCCGCACGTCGGGCCGCTCGCCCGCCGCCAGGCGTTGGGCGTCCCTGAAGCACACCGGGATCTCACGGGCCACGCCTCCGGGTGGCGCCCACTCCACGTCCCTGCTGGCGGGCCCGTGGCTCGGGTCGAAGAAGCACGGCGGTCGGCGCGTCGGGCGCTCGGTGCCGTCGCGCTCCGCCAGGACGCACGCCTGGGCGAAGCGACCGTCGGCCAGCAGCCTGGTCACCTCGGAGACGTCCGCCACCTCCGCGGCCGCCGCCAGGGCGCTCTTGGCTGACTCGTACGCGTCCAGCGCCGCCTGGTAGTCGCCGACCGCCCGTGGGCCGAGCTGGGTCGTGAGAGTCTCGAAGTGAAGCTCCGAGAGCTCCTCACCGAACAGCGTGACGTCCTCGTCGGCCGCTCGCCTGACCAGCCGGAGGACGTCCAGCTCGGCCATCCGCTTCTCACGTCGCTCACGCCGCCCCCGAAACATGGCGACCAGTATGCCCATCCGACGGGCCGAGCAGCCGCACACGACTGGCTGGTCTCGACAGGCTCAGCCAGCGAGGCGCCCTTCTAACCCTGTCTCCGCCTCAGCGCGGCAGGCCCAGGATCCGCTCGCCGGCCACGTTGCGCAGGATCTGCGTGGTCCCGCCAGCGATCGACAGGCAGCGGGTCAGGAGCGACTCGTGCAGCGAGCGGGCGTGCTCGGGACGCCCCAGGACCATCTGCTCGCCCAGCAGGTCGACGACCAGCTCGGAGGCGTCCTGACGACTCTTGACGCCGAGCAGCTTGGCGACGCTGGACTCCACGCCAGGCCCCTGGCCCGAGAGCGAGCGGAGGACCGTACGGGTGCCGAGCAGCGAGCAGACCACGGCCAGCGCGACAGCCTCGCCCACGCGGCCAGCCGTACCGGGGCCGGCGGCGACGCCACCCTCCGCGAAGAGCTCGACGGCCTCCTCGGTCGACGCGCCGAGCCGGTGACCGGCCATGGCGACGCGCTCGTTGGCCAGGGTGGTGACCGCGAGCCGCCAGCCGTTGTCGACCTCGCCGACGACCATCTCGTCGGGCACGAACACGTTGTCGAGGAAGACCTCGTTGAACAGCTCCTCACCCGTCATCTCCCGCAGCGGACGGATGTCGAGGCCGGCGCTGGTCATGTCGACCAGGAAGTAGGTGATGCCCTTGTGCTGCGGCGCATCCGGGTTGGTGCGCGCCAGGCAGATGCCCCACTGGGACTCGCGCGCCATCGAGGTCCACACCTTCTGGCCCGTCAGGCGCCAGCCGGAGCGGCCGTCGGGGCCGCTCTCCTCACGCACCGCACGGGTGCGCAGCGACGCGAGGTCGGAGCCGGAGCCGGGCTCGGAGAACAGCTGGCACCAGATGATGTCGCCGGCCAGGCTGGGCCGGACGAACTGCTCGCGCTGTGCGTCGTTGCCGTGCTTGAGGATCGTCGGCACCGCCCAGCCCGCGATCTTGATGTCGGGACGCTCCACTCCCGCGGCCGCCAGCTCCTCGTCGATCACCAGCTGGGAGACCGCGTCCGCACCCAGTCCGTACGGCGCCGGCCAGTGCGGGGTGAGGTAGCCGGTCTCCACCAGCTCGGCACGCTGGTCGGCAGAGCCGGCGATGCGGGCCACGGTCTCGCGCACCTGCGGTCGAACGGCCTCGTCGCGACCCTCGAGGTCGACGTCGACCTTGCGGCGGACGCCCGTGGCGGCGAGCGCGGCGAGCTCCTCGGCGTGACCACGACCGACCAGGTTGCGCAGCGACACGGCGCGACGCAGGTAGAAGTGGGCCTCGTGCTCGAAGGTGAACCCGATGCCGCCGAGGACCTGGATGGCGTTCTGCGTCACCCGGACGGCGGCGTCGAAGGCCACCGTGCCCGCGACACCCGCGGAGAAGGTCCACTGGGTCTCGTCGCCGAACGCGACGCCGGCCGCGTCCCACGCCACGGCGGTGATCTGCTCGCAGTCCTCGAGCATCTGCGCGCACAGGTGCTTGATCGCCTGGAAGGAACCGATCGGCTTGCCGAACTGCTCACGGACCTTCGCGTACTCCACCGAGGTGGCCAGCGCCCAGCGGGCGATGCCGGCGGCCTCGGCGGCGGCGAACGTGATCGCCGCGTTGGTCACCGTACGGCTGGAGACGCCGACCTCGACGAACGCGTCGGTGTCCACGACGACGGTGCCAAAACGGCGGGTCAGGTCGAGGGAGACGGCCGGAGTGACCGTCACGTGCTCGGCGTCGACGACGAACCAACGCCCGTCGGTCGAGCCCAGCAGGAACAGGTCCGCGCCGGGCGCGTCCCACACGACGTCGACGGTGCCGGTCAGCCGGTCGCCGGCCTGCAGCGAAGCCGTCGGCGCGAAGGCCGCCCGGGCCCCCTCGGCCAGGCGCCCGGCGACGTCAGCGACGTCGGCCACCAGGGAACCGACGATCGTGGTCGAGAGCAGGTGTCCCGGGACGAGCGAGCGCGCGCACGCCTCAAGCGCGACGGACGCGTCGAGGACCGTACCGCCGCCGCCACCCACGGACTCGGGCAGCGCGATCGTGGCCAGACCCATCTCGCCCAGCGAGGACCAGGCAGAGTCGAAGGTGGCATCGGGCTGCTTCTCGACCTCACGCACCGCGTCGAGGAAGCCCTCGCCCTCGGCCC
>NZ_JBJEHY010000143.1:0-9414 GCF_051876515.1 Nocardioides sp.
TGCCAGGCCGCCACCCGCCCCTCGGGCGTCTCCGCGGCGTCGACGGCGGTGTACGCGGCCGCGTTGAGCACCACCGCGTACTCGTGCCACGGCACGGCGGCCAGCGCCTCGGGGCCGGTCACGTCGAGGGCGGCCACCTCACGTCCGTCGAGGTCGCCGCCGGAACGGGAGGCCAGGTCGGCGTCGCCGAACGCCCGCGCCAACGCCCGCCCCACCTGGCCGGCAGCGCCCAGCACCAGGGTCCGCTTCGGCGCCATCGGCACCACTTCGGCCAGCCGCGGGTTGCGGTGGTCCTTCTCCGAGATCTCCGCCTCGCCCAGCGGGATCGGCCACCGGATCGCCGCCGACTCGTCGCCCAGGTGCAGCGCCGGGTACGTCACGTCGGGGCGGTAGTGCTCGTTGACGAGGTACGAGTAGACGGTGCCGTCCTCGAGGGCCTGGTACGAGTTGCCGACCCCGCGCGGCACGAAGACCGCCACCTCCGGGCCGCACTCCAGCTCGAACGTCACGCCGAACGAGTCGCCCTCACGCATGTCCACCCACGCGGCGTACACCCGCCCCGTGGCCACCGAGACGTACTTGTCCCACGGCTCGGTGTGGATGCCGCGGGTCGCCCCGCGGGCGACGTTGTACGACATGTTGTTCTGCACGGGGCCGAAGTCGGGCAGCCCCAGCGCCGTCATCTTGGCGCGCTGCCAGTTCTCCTTGAACCACCCGCGCGCGTCGGTGTGCAGCGGCAGCCGCAGCACCAGCAACCCGGGGACCGCGGTGGTCTCGACGCTCAGCTCGGCCACCGGTCACTGACCCTTCGCGGCGTACGACGCCTCGGTCGCGGCCTTGGCGGGACGCCACCAGTCCTCGTGCTCCTCGTACCACCGGATCGTGTCCGCCAGGCCAGCCTCGAAGTCGGAGAACCGCGGACGCCAGCCCAGCTCGCTGCGCAGCTTGCCCGACTCGATCGCGTAGCGCAGGTCGTGCCCGGCGCGGTCGTTGACGTGGTCGAACTCGTCCGCGCCCCTGCCCATCAGGGTCAGGATCAGCCGGACCACCTCGAGGTTGCTCTGCTCCCCGTCGGCGCCGATCAGGTACGTCTCGCCGAGCGTGCCCCGCTCCAGGATCGTCAGCACCGCCGACGAGTGGTCCTCGGCGTGGATCCAGTCGCGCACGTTCTCACCCGAGCCGTACAGCTTGGGGCGGATCCCGTCGATCACGTTGGTGATCTGGCGGGGGATGAACTTCTCCACGTGCTGCCAGGGGCCGTAGTTGTTGGAGCAGTTCGACACCGTCGCGCGCAGCCCGAACGAACGGATCCACGCCCGCACCAGGTGGTCGGAGCCCGCCTTGGAGGCCGAGTACGGCGAGGACGGGTTGTAGGGGGTGTCCTCGGTGAACCGCTTCGGGTCGTCGAGGGCGAGGTCGCCGTACACCTCGTCGGTGGAGACGTGGTGCAGCCGCCTGTCGTGCCTGCGGACCGCCTCGAGGATCGTGAAGGTGCCGACCAGGTTGGTGCGGATGAACGGGGACGGGTCGGCCAGCGAGTTGTCGTTGTGCGACTCGGCGGCGAAGTGGACCACCGCGTCGTGGCCGGCGACCAGCGGGTCGACCGCCGCCTCGTCGGCGACGTCACCGACGACCAGCTCGACCCGGTCGGCCGGGAGGCCCGCGAGCGCCTCGCGGCTGGCGGCGTACGTCAGCTTGTCGAGCACGGTGACGGACGCGTCGGTGTGCGCGACGACGTGGTGGACGAAGTTGGAGCCGATGAAGCCCGCGCCCCCGGTGACGAGCAGTCTCTGCATGGCCGGGAGTCTAGGGCGCAGCGGTGACGGTGAACTCCTCCGTCTTGGTGAGATCCTCGACGGCGTACCGCGCCACGTTGCCCTCGACCGTCCACCCCTTCGGCAGGCCGGTGACCGACATGGAGTCGGGGAACTCGACGGTGACCTCGCGCCCCTCGGCCTGCACCAGCGTGTGCGGGTCCAGCACCAGTCCGTACGCCAGCTCGCCGTCGTCACCGACCACCGCGGCGGCCGGCACGCGGTACTCCAGCACGTACGTCTCGCGGGCGCCGGGGGAGAGCAGGATGTCGGCGCGCACCACCTGGTGGTCGAAGAAGGTGTCCACCCACGGGCTGTCGTCGGCGACCCCGCCGAGCGTGGCGCGGAAGCCGGTGGCGTCCTTCGGCACGAAGACCGCCTGCGACATGCCGTTCCAGCGGGTCACGAAGCTGCTGCCCTCCGGGTCGGGCTTGCTGAACGGCCACGGCGGGCTGTCGTTGTGCAGCTGCACCGTCACCCGGACCCGCGCGCTGCCGTCGGCGGCCACCCGTACCCGGCTGCTGACGTCGCGGCGCAGCCAGAAGTCGGACTTCGCGGCGTTCGTGTTCTGGTTGGAGACCGCCAGGTAGTCGTGGTCCGTGGACGTCAGGTCGCCAGCCAGCCCAGCGTCGGCGACCAGCGCCTGCGTCTCCTCGGAGCGCATCCAGACCGCGAAGTGACGGCCCTCGGCGGAGTCGTGGAGCGACGTCAGCTTCTCGGTGAGCTGGGAGCTGTCGAAGACCAGGTCGGCGAAGAGCGGCACCAGCTCGCGGTTGAGCTCCTTGCGGCCCTCGGTGTCGCCCTCGTACGGGTCGTAGTTGCCGATGACCTCGCGGACCAGGTTGTCGCCGGTCAACGTGCCGAAGCCGGTGTCCTTGACCGGGCCGGTGACGTCCAGCAGGTCCGCCAGCGCGGTGAGGTCGACCGCGATGACGCCGTCGATGCGCTGGCCGCGGAGCTTCTGCCAGGCCCGCGCGACCTCGGGGCCCGACACCGACCAGCTCGGGGCGTACGTGGCTCCGGCGATGGTGCTGTCGGGCCGGTGGAAGATGTTGCCCCGGACCGGCTTCCAGTTGAGCCGCTCGAACGTCTCGCCGTCGGTGGCGTCGACCGGCTCGCCCAGCTCGATGCGCCCGTCGTCGGCGGTCAGCGTGGCCAGGGTCAGCCCGGCGCCGCCGGAGTGGCGCTGCTCGGACTGGTTGAGCATGGTGACGAGGTACTTCTGCTTCTTCTCGGCGCCGAGCGTGGCGGGCAGCTGGTCCAGCAGCGGGACCGCGCTGTCGACCGTACGGGCCAGCGGGACGGCGACGTCGAGGGCCTCGTCGCGGGCGTCGGCGAACATGGTGCCGCCCACCAGCCGGTCGTCGGCGACCGCGTCCAACGACGCCGTCGCGGAGGTCAGGAGCCGGTCGATCTCGCGGGCCTCGACGGCCACGGTACGCAGCGCGCCGAGGTCGATCTGCTCGTCGGACATCAGCGGCTGCTCGGTGCCGTTGAGGCGCGACCAGGTGCCCACGCCGGTCTCCGCGACGTCGGTGAGGTCGGACAGCGCGTCGCCGAGGTGGCGCACGTCGCGCACCGGGCCGGAGGCCACCGGCACCCAGCTCCAGACGGTGCCGCCCAGACCCTGCGTGGAGTCCTGGAGGCTGTCCACGTGGGTGCGCGCAACGGCCACGTGCTCCTGCGCGGTCGCGGTGTCACCGTCGAGCGCGGCGTCCTTGGCCGCCGTCAGCGCCCGCTTGGCGGCGGCGGCGTCACCGGGGACCGTACGGAACGGCAGCGCCAACAGCGCCAGCCCGACGAGAAGAACGGCTAGACCACCGAGGGTCCACCAGAGTCCGCGGCGCGAGCGGGACGCGCGGGAACCACGTGAGGAGCGAGCTGACACATGCCCCAGTGTCCCAGAGAGCGCCTACTCTGGCGGCCATGCGCGGAATTATCCTGGCCGGGGGAACGGGCTCCCGGCTGCACCCGATCACGCTCGGGATCAGCAAGCAGCTGGTCCCCGTGTACGACAAGCCGATGATCTACTACCCGCTCTCGACGCTGATGCTGGCCGGGATCCGGGAGGTGCTGGTCATCACCACGCCCACCGAGGCGCCCGCCTTCCACCGGCTGCTCGGCGACGGTTCGCAGTTCGGCATCGACATCACCTGGGCCACCCAGCCCAGCCCCGACGGCCTCGCCCAGGCGTTCACCATCGGCGCCGACCACGTGGGTGACCAGTCGGTCGCGCTCGTGCTGGGCGACAACATCTTCTACGGCTCGGGCCTCGGCACCCAGCTGCGCCGCTTCGACGACCTCGACGGGGCGGCCGTCTTCGGCTACCACGTGGCCGACCCGACGGCGTACGGCGTGGTGGAGTTCGACGCCGACGGCCGGGCGCTGTCGCTGGAGGAGAAGCCCACCTCGCCGCGCAGCAACTACGCCGTCCCGGGGCTCTACTTCTACAGCCCCGACGTCGTCGAGTACGCCCGCGCGCTGACCCCCAGTGCCCGCGGCGAGCTCGAGATCACCGACCTCAACCGTCGCTACCTCGAGGAGGGCCGCCTGCAGGTCGAGGTGCTCCCGCGCGGCACCGCCTGGCTCGACACCGGCACCTTCGACTCCCTCAACGACGCCTCCACCTTCGTGCGGACCCTCGAGGCCCGGCAGGGGTTCAAGGTCGGGGCGCCGGAGGAGGTCGCTTGGCGGATGGGGTTCCTCTCCGACGCCGAGCTGGCCGAGCGTGCCGAGCCGCTGCGGAAGTCCGGGTACGGGGAGTACCTGCTGGGGTTGTTGGGGTGAGGGTGACAAAGTTCCCTACATCGTGTCGAAGTCCCCGCTTAGCCGGGGACTTCGACATTTTGTGGGGGTTGCAACGCCTACAACTGGTCAGAGTTCCCCACACCAAGGGACTCCTGAGGCGGGTGGGAGTCGATCGGGCGAGCCCCGCCCGCCGGTCAAGCCTGTCGAGACCCCGCTCGACGAGATGTAACGGTCCGACCTCCTGCGACGAAGTGCGGGTGTGATGACCACGACGGACCTGACGCCCCTGGGGCGTGACCCTGATGCGTTCGAGGCGTTCTACCGCGACCACCTCGACTACGTCACCGGGTACGTGACCCGGCGCAGCGCCGACCCCCAGACCGCCGCCGACCTCGTGGCGGAGGTGTTCCTCCGGGTCGTGGAGGGGGCCGAGACGTACCGGCCCGGTCGCGGACCCGTACGGGCCTGGCTGACCGGGATCGCCCGCAACGTCCTCGCCGACCACGTACGCCACCTCGCCCGGCAGCGCGGGGCGTACGGCCGACTGGGCGGACGACGGTTCCTCGACGAGGAGTCCACCGAGGCGCTCGTGGCGCGGATCGATGCGCAGTCGTCCGGGCGGATCGTGATGCGTTCGGTGGCCGGGCTGCCCGGCACCCAGCGCGAGGTCGTCGAGCTCGTGGCCCTCGACGGCCTCTCGCTCGCCGAGGCTGCGTCCGTCCTGGGCATCACCGCGGGCACCGCCCGCGTGCGCTACCACCGCGCGCGTCGGGCGCTGCGTGCCGCGCACCCCACCCTGCGAGCCGAGGAGGCCCTGTCATGAACCGCGACCTGAACACCTTCGAGTCCGACCTGCTGACCGAGCTGCGCGGCGTCGTGGCCACCCGGGCGCTCGACGCGCCTGCCCCGGCCGCCCAGCGGGGGCGTGAACAGCGTCGCCGCGGACGACGGTGGGCCGCGGGCGGGGGACTGGTCGGCGCGTCCGCTGCGGCGCTGGCCGGTGTCGCCGTACTCGGCCCGACGCCCGCCTTCTCCGTGACCGAGGGGAACAGCGGCACCATCACGGTGAAGGTCAACAGGTTGGAGGGCGCCGGAAGACTGGAGGACGCACTGGCTGAGTACGGCGTGCGAGCCGACATCACCTACCTGGAGCCTGAGCGGGAGTGTGCGCCGGGCCGGTATGAGTCGCGTGAGACGCCCGGCGTGACCCTGAGCGTGTCGAGCGAGGAGTTCACCGTCGAGCTCCCGCCGGGCAGCGTCGCCGACGGGGAGACATTCGTGCTCTCCGCCGCCGTCCGACCCAACGCGGACGGGGGGAGCACCTCGTCGGTGGACTTCGGCGTCGCCACCGGAGCAGTGGGCCCCTGTGAGATCCGTGAGACGGACTGGTCCTGGGCCGAGTGAGTTTGCGGCCGTGTCGAAGTCCCCGCCAAGGCGGGGACTTCGACGTTGTGTGGGGGTTGCAACACCCACAACATGTCGGTTTCCCCGCCTAAGCGGGGAAACCTGAGGCAGGTGGGACGAACCTCAGCCGAGGTCGGCGTGCACCATCCGCGCCACGATCTCCTCGAACGCCATCGACGGCGCCCAGCCCAGCACCGTACGGGCGCGGGTGGCGTCCCCGACGAGCTCGGTCGGGTCGGCGGGGCGGAGGAAGGCGGGGTCGGTGGTGACCAGAGGTTCCCACGCGCTGACCCCGGCAGCGGCGAAGGCGGCGGCCACGAAGTCGCGTACGGAGTGCGCCTCGCCCGTGGCAACCACGTAGTCGCCCGGGTCGTCGGCGTACGCGGCCCGCACCATCGCGTCCACGTAGTCCGGTGCCCAGCCCCAGTCGCGGCGGGCGTCGAGGTTGCCCAGCACCAGCGAGTCGGCCTCCCCGCGCGCGATCCGGGCGACGGTCGAGGTGATCTTGCGGGTCACGAACCGTTCGGGCCGGCGCGGGGACTCGTGGTTGTACAGCACCATCGAGCTCACGTGCGCCCCGCGCGCCCGGTACACCCCGGCGCTCAGGTGCGCGTACGCCTTGGCCGCCCCGTACGGGTTGATCGGCCGCACCGGCGTCGACTCGTCCTGCGGGGCGGTGGCGGGCTCGCCGAAGATCTCCGCGCTCGAGGCCTGCACGAAGCGCGCCCCGACTCGGTACGCGGACTCCATCAGCGCCACCGCCGCGGCCCCGTTGACCTGCGCGGTCTCCTCGGGGGAGTCCCACGACTGCGCGACCGAGCTGATCGCGGCCAGGTTGACCACCAGGTCGGGGCGCAGGTCGGCCAGCAGCGCGCGGGTCCCGTCGGTGTCGCGCACGTCGCCGACGTGGAGCACCACCTCGGCCGGGCAGTGCGCCGGCTCGCGCTCGGAGTCCAGCACCAGCGCGTGCACCTCGGTCCCGTCGGCGAGCAGCCGCTCGGCGAGGTACGAGCCGTCCTGGCCGCCGACGCCGGTGACGAACGCGCGGCCCAGCGGGGCGCTCATGCCAGCCCGTGCCGGGAGCCCGGCCCCTCCCACCAGCCCTCCTTGGCGGCCTTGATGTCGGCCTCGACCATCATCGCGACGAGCTCGTCGAACGACACGGTCGGCTGCCAGTCGAGCTTCTCCTTGGCCTTCGAGGCGTCGCCGATGAGCAGGTCCACCTCGGCGGGCCGCATGAAGCGCGGGTCCTGGGTGACGTGGGCGGACCAGTCCTCGATGCCGACGTGGGCGAAGGCCTTGTCGAGGAACTCGCGGATCGAGTGGGTCTCGCCGGTCGCGATGACGTAGTCGTCGGGCTCGTCGGCCTGCAGCATCCGCCACATCGCGTCCACGTAGTCGCCGGCGTAGCCCCAGTCGCGCTGCGCGTCGAGGTTGCCCAGGGCGACGGTGTCCTGCATGCCGAGGTGGATGCGCGCGACGGCCTGACTGATCTTGCGGGTCACGAACTCGGGCCCGCGGCGCGGCGACTCGTGGTTGAACAGGATCCCCGAGGAGGCGTGCATGCCGTACGACTCGCGGTAGTTGATCGTCATGTAGTGCCCGTACACCTTGCTCACGCCGTACGGGGAGCGCGGCCACAGCAGCGTCGTCTCGCGCTGCGGCACCTCCTGCACCTTGCCGAACATCTCCGAGCTCGACGCCTGGTAGAACCGCACGCTGCGCGGGTCGCCGCCGGCGTGCAGGCGTACGGCCTCGAGGATGTTGAGCACGCCCATGCCGGTCACGTCGGAGGTGACGAACGCGTTCTCCCACGAGTACGCCACGAAGCTGACCGCACCCAGGTTGTAGACCTCGTCGGGCTGGGAGTCGTGCATGGCCCGCATCAGGCTCGACAGGTCGGTGAGGTCGCCGTTGTGCAGGCGCACGTCGGGCACCAGCTCGGTCACCAGGTCGCGCCGGGGGTTGTTCTGGCCACGGATGATCCCGTGGACCTCGTACCCCTTGGCGAGCAGGTGCTCGGCGAGGTACAGGCCGTCCTGGCCGGTGATTCCCGTGATGAGAGCGGTGGGCATGGGCGTCAGTGTGTCAGTCGGTGGCGCCCTCTAGGGTGGGTGCCCATGAAGATCTTGGTCAGTGGCGGTGCCGGTTACATCGGGTCACACACTGTGGTGCAGCTCGTCCGTGCCGGTCACGACGTCGTGATCGTCGACAACTTCTCCAACTCCTCGCCCGTGGTGCAGGGCCGGCTCGAGGCGCTGACCGGGCGCGCCATCGAGGTCCACTCGTTCGACCTGTGCGACCACGGCAAGACCGAGCACCTCTTCGCGGCCGACAACTTCGACGCCGTCATCCACTTCGCCGGGCTGAAGGCCGTCGGCGAGAGCGTCCAGAAGCCGCTCGACTACTACGAGAACAACCTCGTCTCCACCTTCTCCCTCGTGCGGGCGATGCAGAAGTACGGCGTCGACAAGCTCGTCTTCTCCTCCTCGGCGACCGTGTACGGCACCGACCAGGCTGCGGCGACCGAGGACCGCGCGACCTCGGCGACCAACCCGTACGGCTGGACGAAGGTGATGCAGGAGCAGATCCTGCGCGACATCGCCCACGCCGACCCGTCGCTGCGCTTCGCGCTGCTGCGCTACTTCAACCCGGTCGGCGCCCACGCCTCGGGCACGATCGGCGAGGACCCGTCCGGCATCCCCAACAACCTGATGCCGTTCATCGCCCAGGTCGCCGTCGGCAAGCGCGACAAGCTCGCCGTCTTCGGCGACGACTACGACACCCCCGACGGCACCGGACAGCGCGACTACATCCACGTCGAGGACCTCGCGGCCGGCCACGTCGCCGCGCTCGAGGCCCTGGTGCGCACCGACGAGCCGGTCAACGTGTGGAACCTCGGCTCCGGCAAGCCCACCTCCGTCCTCGAGCTGCTTCACGCGTTCGAGAAGGCGGTCGGCCACGAGCTGCCGTACGAGGTCGTCGAGCGCCGCGCGGGCGACGTCGCCACGTCGTACGCCGACCCGTCGAAGGCCAACCGCGAGCTGGGCTGGTCGACCACGCGCTCGGTGGAGGACATGTGCGCCGACACCTGGCGCTGGCAGTCGCAGAACCCGGACGGCTACCCCGGCTGAGTACAGCGGATCGGTGTAGGCGGGAGCCCCGGGGGTAGGAACGCCCCATGCAGACCTACCCCGGCGCCCCGGCGCCTGCCTCCACGGACCGCTCCAAGACCCTGCTCTGGATCGGGCTCGGCCTGATCGTCGGCGGGGTCCTGGTGCAGCTGGCCTTCAACTTCATCCTGTCGCTCGGCGACTTCCGCCTCTACCGCGCGGTCGGCTGGCTCAACTTCATCACCGTCCTGACCCCGATCGGCACCGTCATCGCCGTGATCGGCGGCGCCGGTGTGGGCACCCGGATGGCGCTGCGTGAGGCCGGTCTGCTGCCC
>NZ_JBJEHY010000144.1:0-31713 GCF_051876515.1 Nocardioides sp.
ATGCACGACTCCCTGACCGCGCCCGGCGGCATGGTCGCGCTGTTCATGATGATGCTCGGCGAGATCGCCCCCGGAGGCGTCGGGTCGGGCCTGTACGGGATGGTCCTGCTGGCGATCGTGACCGTCTTCATCGCCGGCCTCATGGTGGGCCGGACGCCGGAGTACCTGGGCAAGAAGATCACCCACCGCGAGATGTGGCTGGTCTCGGTCTTCGTGATCACCACCCCCGCCCTCGTCCTCGTCGGCTCGGCACTGGCACTGGCCACCGACGCCGGGCGCGCCGGCATCCAGGAGGCGGGTCCGCACGGCATCACCGAGGTCGTGTACGCGATCACGTCGGCGTCCAACAACAACGGCAGCGCCTTCGGCGGCCTCACCGCCAACACGCCGTTCTGGAACACCCTGACCGGCCTGTGCATGTGGCTGGGCCGCTTCGTACCGATCGTCGCCGTCCTCGCGCTGGCCGGCCGGTTCGCCGGCGCCCAGCACGTCCCCGAGGGCGCCGGCACCCTGCCGACCCACCGTCCCCTCTTCACCACCCTGCTCACCGGCGTCGCGCTGGTCGTGGTCGGACTGACGTTCGTACCCGTCCTCGCCCTCGCCCCGATCGCGGAGTCCCTGTCATGACGCAGCTCTCGGAAGAACCCCTGCAGCCCACCGCGGCCCCCTCGACCGGCACGGACCAGGCAACCCCACCCACACCACGGGGCGGCAGCGCCCTGGGCACCCTGGTCCGTGCCTCCCTCCCGGCGTCGCTGGGCAAGATGCGGCCCGACCGCCTGCTCGACAACCCGATCCTGCTGCTGGTGGAAGCGGGCGCCGCCTTCACCACGGTCGCCGCGTTCGTCGAGCCCTCGGTGCTCACGGTCGTGGTGTCGGTGTGGCTGTGGCTGACCGTCTGGTTCGGGACGCTCGCCGAGGCTGTCGCGGAGGGCCGCGGCAAGGCGCAGGCGGCGTCCCTGCGGGCGCTGCAGCAGGCCACCACGGCACGGCGGCTGCGCGGCACCGTCGAGGAGCTGGCGGCTGTACCCGTCGCCGACCGGCCGTACGACGAGGTGCCCAGCACCCAGCTGCGCAGCGGCGACGTGGTCGTGGTCGGCCCCGGCGAGCGGATCCCCGCCGACGGCGACGTGGTCGAGGGGGTGGCCTCGGTCGACGAGTCGGCCGTGACCGGTGAGTCGGCCCCCGTGATCCGCGAGTCCGGCGGCGACCGGTGCGCCGTCACCGGCGGCACCGTGGTGCTGTCGGACCAGATCGTGGTCCAGGTGACCCGCGACCCGGGCCAGTCGTTCGTGGACCGGATGATCGCCCTCGTCGAGGGTTCCGAGCGTCAGCGCACCCCCAACGAGAAGGCGCTCAACGTGCTGCTCCTCGCCCTGACCGCGATCTTCGTGCTCGTCGTGGCGACCCTGTGGCCGATCGCCGACTTCGCCGGCGCCCGCCCCTCACCGGTGGTGCTGGTGGCGCTGCTGGTGTGCCTCATCCCGACCACCATCGGTGCCCTGCTGTCCGCGATCGGGATCGCCGGCATGGACCGGTTGGTGCGGCGCAACGTGCTCGCGATGTCGGGCCGCGCCGTGGAGGCGGCCGGGGACGTGGACGTCCTGCTCCTGGACAAGACCGGCACCATCACGCATGGGAACCGCCGGGCCACCGAGCTGCGTCCCGCCCCCGGCGTGCACCGCTCCGAGCTGGCGCGGGCAGCCCTGCTGGCCTCGCTGGCCGACGAGACGCCCGAGGGCCGCAGCATCGTCGACCTCATCACCCTGGAGGACCCCGGTTCGGCGGCGACCGCGTTCCCGGAGCGCTCGGAGCTGGTGCCGTTCTCGGCCCGGACCCGGATGAGCGGGCTCGACCACGTCATCGACGGCCGTACGGTCAGCATCCGCAAGGGCGCCGGCAGCTCGGTCAGCGAGTGGGTGCGCGGCACCGGCGGCCACCCGGTCACGGAGATCTCCGCGACCGTGGACGAGGTCGGCTCGCGCGGCGCCACCCCGCTGGTCGTGGCCGAGCAGGTCGGTACGGCACCCGCGCGGCTCCTCGGCGTCGTCGAGCTCAAGGACGTGGTGAAGGAGGGCCTGACCGCCCGCTTCGACCAGCTGCGCGCGATGGGGATCCGTACGGTCATGGTGACCGGCGACAACCAGCTGACCGCCACGGCGATCGGCCGCGAGGCCGGCGTGGACGAGGTGCTGGCGGAGGCGACGCCGGAGGACAAGCTGGCCCTGATCCGCCGCGAGCAGGCCGGCGGCCGCCTGGTCGCGATGTGCGGCGACGGCACGAACGACGCCCCCGCGCTGGCCCAGGCCGACGTCGGGGTGGCGATGAACACGGGCACGTCGGCCGCGAAGGAGGCCGGCAACATGGTCGACCTCGACTCCGACCCCACCAAGCTGATCGACGTCGTGGAGATCGGCAAGCAGCTGCTCATCACCCGCGGCGCCCTGACCACGTTCTCGGTGGCCAACGACGTGGCGAAGTACTTCGCGATCCTGCCCGCGATGTTCGCGGCCGCGCTGCCGCAGCTCGACGTCCTCAACGTCATGCGGCTCTCCTCGCCGGAGTCCGCGATCGCCTCGGCCGTCATCTTCAACGCCCTGGTCATCGTGGCGCTGGTCCCGCTGGCGATCCGCGGGGTGCGGTACCGCCCGGCGAGCGCGGAGCAGCTGCTGCGGCGCCACGTCCTGCTGTACGGCGTCGGCGGACTGGTCGCCCCGTTCGTCGGCATCAAGCTCATCGACCTGCTCGTCTCCCTGCTCCCCGGACTGTGAGGACACCGTGAACACGCTCTTCCACTTCACCCGCCACACGCTGGCCGGGCTCCGCCTGGTCCTGCTGCTGACCGTGGTGCTCGGGGTGGCCTACCCGCTGGCCGTCACCGGCGTCGCCCAGGTGCTGCTCCCCTGGCAGGCGAACGGCTCGTACGTCACCGCCTCGTCGGAGCGGACCACCGACCCCGCCGAGTCGGTCGGCAGCGCACTCATCGGCCAGGGCTTCGAGGGCGAGGAGTGGTTCCACGCACGCCCCTCGGCCGCCGGGGACGGCTGGGACGCGATGGCCAGCGCCGGCTCCAACCTGGGCCCCAACAACCCCGACCTGCTCGCGACCGTCGAGGAGCGGCGCACGGCAGTGGCCGAGCTCGAGGGCGTCTCCCCCGACGAGGTGCCCGCGGACGCGCTGACCGCCTCGGGGTCCGGGCTGGACCCGCACATCTCCCCAAAGTGGGCCGCACTGCAGGTGGCCCGCGTCGCGGCAGCCCGCGGCCTCGACGAGGAGGCCGTGCGCGACCTCGTGGCCGAGCACACCTCGGGCCGGGACCTGGGCGTGCTGGGTGCCCCGCGTGTCAACGTCGTGACGCTTAACGTGGCGCTGGCCGGACTGCGAGACTGACCGCATGGAGACCGCGCCCGCCCCCGGCAGCCAGGGTCTGCCGCGCGGGCGGGGCCGGCTCACGGTGTACCTCGGCATGGCGCCGGGGGTGGGCAAGACGTACGCGATGCTCGACGAGGCGCACCGGCGCGTCGCGCGCGGCACCGACGTGGTCGTCGGTGTCGTGGAGACCCACGGGCGCACCAAGACCGAGGAGCACCTCGCGGGGCTCGAGGTGGTGCCGCGCCGCACGCTGACCCACCGCGGCGTGGAGTTCACCGAGCTGGACACCGAGGCCGTCCTCGCCCGGGCGCCGCAGGTGGTGCTGGTCGACGAGCTGGCCCACACCAACGTCCCCGGCAGCCCCCGGGAGCGGCGCGCCGACGACGTCGAGATCCTGCTGGCCGCCGGCATCGACGTCATCACCACGGTCAACATCCAGCACCTGGAGTCGCTCAACGACACCGTCGAGCAGATCACCGGGGTGCGGCAGCGCGAGACCGTGCCGGACCCGGTGGTCCGCGACGCCGACATGATCCAGCTGGTCGACATGAGCCCCGACGCGCTGCGCCGCCGGCTGGCCCACGGCAACGTGTACCGCTCGGAGCAGATCGACGCGGCCCTGTCGTCGTACTTCCGGCCGGGCAACCTGATCGCGCTGCGCGAGCTGGCGCTGCTGTGGCTGGCCGACCGGGTCGACACGGCGCTGGGCGCGTACCGGCGCGAGCACCGCATCGACGAGGCGTGGCCCGCCCGGGAGCGGGTGGTGGTCGCGGTGACCGGCGGCCCGGAGAGCGACGACCTGGTACGCCGGGGCGCCCGGATCACGCAGCGGGGCGCCGGCACCGAGCTGGTGGTGGTGCACGTGCTGCGCCACGACGGGCTCAGCGGCGGACCGACCGACCTGACCCGGTGGCGACGGCTCACCGAGGACCTCGGCGGCACCTTCCACACCGTCGTCGGTGAGCAGGTCGCCGAGGCCGTCGTCGACTTCGCCCGCGGCGTCAACGCCTCCCTGGTCGTCGTCGGGGTCTCGCGGCGGGGACGCTGGCAGCGCCTCTTCACCCGCTCGACCGCGACCAGCATCGCCCAGCTCTCCGGCGGCATCGACGTGCACCTGGTGCCGCACGACGAGAAGGGGGTCGCGTCCCTGGCGGGCCGTCGCCGCTCCACGCTGGGGCGTGAGCGACTGACCTTCGCCTGGGCTCTCGCGTGCGTCCTCCCGGTGGCCGCGGTGCCGCTGTTCCGGCTGACCGGGTCGACGGGGAACCTGCCGCTGGAGGTCCTCTGCTACCTGGCGCTGACGGTCCTGGTGGCGCTGGTCGGCGGCCGCGGCCCGGCCGTCCTCGCCGCCGCCGTCGGCTTCGCCTGCCTCAACTGGTTCTTCACCCCGCCCGTGGGGCGGTTCACCGTCTCCGAGACGGGCAACCTGGTCGCACTCGCCGTCTTCCTCGCCGTGGCGGTCGCGGTGGCCTCCGTGGTCGACCTGGCGGCGCGGCGTACGGCCGAGGCCCTGCAGGCGCGCACCGAGGCCGCCACGATCGGGGGCCTGGCCCAGTCGGTCCTCACCGGCGCCGACACGGCCGACGCGGTGGCCTCGCGGCTGCGGGAGACCTTCGGCCTGGACGCGGTGGCGCTGCTGCGGCACGAGGGCAACGCGTGGGTCCAGGTGGCCGGGGACGGCGCCGAGCCCGCGGCGACGCCCGAGTCGGCCGACCACTCCGTACGCGTCGACGACGACCACGTGCTGGCACTCACCGGGCGGCAGCTGAAGGCCTCCGACATGCGCGTCGTGGAGGCGTTCGCCCTGCAGGCGGGGCTGGTCCTGGAGTACCGCCGGCTGCGTGAGCGGGAGGCGCGCGCCGTCGTCCTGGAGCGCGCCGACGCCACCAGCACCGCGCTGCTGCGCGCCGTCTCGCACGACCTGCGCACCCCGTTGGCCACGATGCGCACCTCGGTGGACGGGCTGCTGCTCGGCGGGCTCGACGACGACGACCGTACGGCCCTGCTCTCCGCCGCGAGCGGGGCGGCGGCGGACCTGCAGCACCTCATCGACAACCTGCTCGACCTGTCCCGGATCTCCTCGGGGCTGGTGGTGCCGCAGCTGCGCACGGTGAGCCTCGAGGAGGTGCTGCCGATCGCGGTCTCGGGCCACGAGGCCGACGAGGTGGTGCTCGACGTCGCGGAGATGACGCCGCTGGTGGTGACCGACGCCGGGCTGCTGGAGCGGGTCGTGGCCAACGTGGTCGGCAACGCCGTACGGCACGCGTCCCCCGCCGAGACGGGGCCGGTGCGGGTCACCGTGCACGTCCACCGCGACCGCCTCGACATCCGCGTCGTGGACCACGGCCCCGGCCTGTCGGCGCGCGCGAGGGAGCGGATGTTCGAGCCGTTCCAACGGTTCTCCGACTCCGGCACCGAGGGCCTGGGGCTCGGCCTCGCGGTGGCCCGCGGCCTGGCCGAGTCGATCGGTGCCACCATCAGCGCGGAGGACACCCCCGGCGGCGGCCTGACGCTGGTGGTGCAGGTGCCGCGCAGCGAGGACGGGAGGAGGTCGGAGCCGTGACGCACGCCCGGGTCCTGGTGGTCGACGACGAGCCCGCGCTCGCCCGCGCGCTGGCGATCAACCTGCGCGCGCAGGGCTGGGAGGTCGTGACCGCCTCCGACGGCGCCTCCGCCCTGCGGGCCGCGGCCCAGAAGCACCCGGACGTGGTGCTGCTCGACCTGGGGCTGCCCGACATGGACGGCACCGAGGTGATCGCGGGCCTGCGCGGCTGGACCGAGGTGCCGATCGTGGTGCTCTCGGCACGTCAGCACGGGGAGGACAAGGTCGAGGCGCTCGACCTGGGCGCCGACGACTACGTGACCAAGCCGTTCGCGATGAACGAGCTGATGGCGCGGCTGCGCGCCGCCGTACGACGGGGTGCCGCGCACGCGGGCGACGAGGAGCCGGTGGTGGTGGTCGGCGACCTGCGCATCGACCTGGCCCGCAAGCGGGTGCTCAGGTCGGGCACCGCGGGCGGGGACGGTGGTGGCGGTGGCGCCGAGGAGGAGGTGCGCCTCACCCCGACCGAGTGGGAGTTCCTGGAGGTGCTGACCCGGCACCTCGGCCGGCTGGTCACCCGGGAGCAGCTGCTGCGCGAGGTGTGGGGCCCCGGCTACGAGTCCGAGGGGCACTACCTGCGGGTGTACGCCGCCCAGCTGCGCCGCAAGCTCGAGGCCGACCCGGCCGCACCGCGGCACCTGATCACCTCGCCGGGGCTGGGCTACACGTTGGAGCCGTGAGCGGCGGACGGGGCCGTCATACCGCGAGTCGGTCGATTTCGGCCACACGGGCGATCTCGCGTCCCTAAGATCGGACATCAGATGTTTGAGCCGGGTCCCCACCCCGGTCCCAGCACCCGGCCGACCCCACCGGCCACCAACCC
This sequence comes from Nocardioides sp., assembly GCF_051876515.1. GTDB lineage: Bacteria > Actinomycetota > Actinomycetes > Propionibacteriales > Nocardioidaceae > Nocardioides. Next base: position 6,798 of record NZ_JBJEHY010000144.1, read on the forward strand.
CACACCGAAGGACCTCATGACTCCCATCCCACGGGAGCGGTTGAGGCGCGCCTGCGCGCCCTCGGTCGCCGCCCTCCTCTGTCTCTCCGTCCTCGCCTCGCCCGCCCTCCCAGCGGACGCAGCCGAGGGGCCCTCCACCAGCGCGACCATCCTCCCGGTCTCGCCGGACCACCTGCCCAGCGCCGACATCGGCTTCCACGACACCACCCGCACCGGCGCCGAGCGCCCGGTGCGCGACGACCTCACGGGCGCCCTGGCCGGCCAGGTCGAGCTCGTGCAGGCCACCTCGGTGGACCCGACGGGCAACGCCGCCGCCGAGCGCCCCGACATCACCGCCGAGCGCGAGACGCTGCTGCTGCTCACCCCCCGTACGCCCCTGTCCGGGGTCCGGGTCCGGGTCACGGTCAACGGCGCCCTCCAAGGCACCGTCGCACTCAACCACCCCCGCCTCCTCCCCCGCTCCGACCAGGGCGTCGACCAGCGCGGCGAGGTCGCGTACTCGCTCAAGGCGTGGTCGGTGCGGCTGCCGTGGCAGTGGGTGCGACCGGGGATGAAGCTCCGGTTCGTCGACGACTCCGGCACGGTGGGCACGCTGCGTCACGTCGACGTCGCCGCCCCCAAGGAGCTGGTCGTCAACAACATCCAGCTCGGGATGCTGACCAACGCCCCCGACGGCGACGGGCACCGGTTCATCAAGGACCCGGCCTGGGGCGCGACCGACTACTTCTCCACCATCCCGGTCGCACGGCTCACGATGGCGAGGTACGAGAAGGTCGAGCTGGACCGCGTCATCGTGGCCTCCGGGGCGATCTACGACGCCAAGAACCCGGCGCCGGGGAACGGGGACGTCTACTCCGGCGACATGCGGGAGAACGTCGGCAAGGCCCAGGTCTCCACCGGGATCAACCTGGCCACGTGGGGCATCACCTCCTCGCCGATGAACCAGTCGCAGCCGCAGGTCACCAACCAGCGCGTGATCCACCACTCCGCCGGCCTGTACGCCAACGGCCGCCACAGCCACGGCCTGTCCGGCGGCAACGGCATGGCCACCCTGTACGACTCGGTCGGCAACGAGCTGAGCCACGAGCTCGGCCACTCCTACGGGCTGGGCCACTTCCCCGGCTGGGACGACTCCAGGACCGGCGACGACCGGGTCCGCAACGCCAGCCACCACATGGACTCCGGCTGGGGCTGGATCGGTTTCCGCCAGCGGATGCGCTCCAACCTCGACACCGCCGCGTTCGGCCGCAACGGCTCCGTCAACGGGGTGCCGCTGTCGGAGAACCTGGCCGGCAAGTTCAACTTCAACCGTGACGCCATGTCGGGCGGGTGGGACACCAGCAACCTGTCCGACTACACCCACCACACCGGGTACAGCCTCAAGCGCATCCAGGCGAACCTCAAGTCCGTCACCGCCGACACCGACTACCCCAGCGGCTACCGCGACTGGGACGCCGCGACCGGCGCCTGGGTCGACGCCACGCAGCTGAACCCGTCGTTCGACCGTCCTCGTCCCGAGCGCGTCGGCGGGAGCGTCTTCACCCTGCTGGGCGGCTACAACCCGGCCAAGCCGGAGCAGTCGCTGCTCTACCCGGCGTTCAGGTCAAACTACGGCGTCACCTTCGACCTGCCGCAGGTCGACCCGACCGAGGTGTCGGCCACGCGTCGCTGCTGGGTGCAGGTCGACTTCGCCCAGAAGCCCACCCGGTACGTCGAGATCGCGGCCAACGACGGCGTGAAGCAGCTCAACGTCAACATCGCCGAGTCCGACCGGCCCACCGGGGCCCAGGTCGCCTGCCGCCAGAACGGCGTGACCACTGCCCTGGGTGCGCCGATCACCATCGCGACCGACCTGGAGCCCCTGGCCGAGCCTGTCGTGGTCGGTCAGGAGAGCGGGTACGAGGCGCTGCGCACGCAGGAGATGAAGCGGCTCCAGCCCCTCCTCGCCGCGCAGGCCGACGTCGCCAACCCGTCGCTGTCGGCCGCCAGCCTGGTGGTGCTGCAGGGCTGGTCCGACGACCTGTCGTCGCTGTCGCGCGCCGCCCGCACGGTCGCGGAGCGCATCCTGGGCCTGGCCTCCGACGCCACCGCGGTCACCGCGTACCTCTCGGAGCGCGGCAGCACGTTCGGCAACGCCACGAACGGCAACGCGGCCACGCTGCTTGAGTTCCTCACCGCCCGCGGCTACACCGACTCCGCCACCTCGGTGCTGCCCACCGGCCAGCAGGTCACCGTCGACGGCGGCAAGTGCCTCACCCTCGACCAGGCCGCCGACGGCTCCACGACCGTACGCACGACGACCTCGGCCGCCGGCTGCACGGGCACCTCGGCGGAGTCGTGGTGGGCCGACCAGTCCGGTCGGATCCACCCCACGGACCGTCCCGACCTGTGCCTGCGCGTCGGTACGCCGGTGACGGCCACGGCGTGCCGGACCGGTGACACCAGTCAGGGCTGGATCCTCGAGGACGACGGCCACGTCGTCAGCGCCACCACGCCCACGCTGGCGATGGACCTCAACCGCTCCACGTACCGGCCGGGCATGTACAACCGCCACACCGGCTCCAACCAGTACTGGCGCACCATCCCCACCAGCGCCAACGCGCTGCTCGGCCACCTCGACTCCAACGGCCTCGCCGCGCTGTTCGAGGCCCGCGTCGCCACGCTGGCGTTCGCTCCCGCGGGCAAGGCTGGCCGAGCCGGCTGGTGGGTCGGCCGTGCCGCGCTGCGTCCGACCGCGACGGTGCTGCTGACCGGCGAGACCGCGCCCGTCCAGGTGCTGCAGGACGGCACCTGGGTGGACGTCACGAAGACGGTCGCGCTGCCCCAGGGCCGCAGCGCCGTCACCCTGCGCGCGACCTCGCCGTACGGGGAGCGGACCCGGCTCAAGCGGACCGTCAAGGTCGACACCGTCAAGCCGACCCTCTCCTCGAGGCTCACCGCCCGGACGGTGACGCTGAAGGCGGCCGACGCCACCTCCGGGGTGCTGCGGATCCAGTTCCGCACCAGCGACACCGGGACGTGGAAGACCTACCGGGCGCCCCTGGTCCGCAGCACGCTGAGCACGGTCCGCGTGCTGCAGGTGCGGGCCACCGACAAGGCGGGCAACGTCTCGAAGGTCGTGCGGGTCAGCCTCCGCTGACGTGGGCGTGGGCTGGTCGCGCCGCTCCTGGGGCGGAGACGCCGAGCAGGAGCGGCGCGGCCAGCATCGCGGTCCACAGCACCACCAGGGCGGCGTGGTCGAGCACCGGGCCCCACGCCGGGTAGCCCTCGAGCACGCCGTCGACCAGGTCGTACGCGACCACCGAGGCGGGCGCCGAGACCAGGATGACCGCCCACCACGCCACGCTCCCGGGCCGCCCGGGAGGTACGGCGAGCTGGCCGAAGGCGGCCACCACGAGGCTCGACCCGGCGAACACCGTCAGGACCAGCAGCACCGGCCGGTCGTTGAGCGCCGGCGTGTCGAGCGCCAGGGCCAGCGGTGGCAGCGGGGCGCACCACATGGTCAGCATCCGCAGCCACCCCGACCGCTGTGGCGTGCGCCAGCGGACGAGCAGGCCGACGACTCCCACCAGCACCCCGGTCAGCCACATGATCACCATCTCTCGACGGTGGCAGCGCGCGGACGCGGCGTTCCAGCCGCTGAGTCGTCTCCGTACGGGAGTTCGACGGAATCTTGCGGCGAACCAGACGGTAGCCCCCGGTTTGGGAGGGCGGGACTGACCCGTTCTCAGCGCGGGTCGAGCCTGAACACCGGGATCTCCCGGTCGGTCCGCTCCGCGTACTTGGCGTAGTTGGGCCACGTCCCGAGCATCACGGCCCACAGCGCCTCGCGCTCGGCGCCCTCGACGCGGCGCGCGGTGACGGGCACGTCGGTGCCGTGCCAGTTGACGCTGGCCTCGCCGGCCGCCAGCAGGTTGCCGACCCAGGCCGGGGGCGACGGTGCACCCCAGTTGGACCCGGCGACCAGCCAGCCCCCGTCGTGCGGGACGCAGAGCAGGGGCGTGGTGCGTACCAGGCCGGACTTGCGGCCCACCACCGACAGCATCAGCTCGGGCAGCCCCGCCATCTGGAGGAGCGTCAGGCGACCCTTGGTGGCGCCCTGGATGCCGCGGTCCAGGCCCACGATGACCTTCGCGAATTTCGGGAGCCAGGGCTGCGCCCCGAGAGCGAGCGCGACGGGACGCAACGGGTTCATGGGCCGGAGACTAGCGGCGGTCGGACGGTCTCGCGTGCGAGATCGCCTCGTCCTCCTCGGGGCTCAGCTGCTGCTCGCAGCTCCAGTCCGCGATCGACTTCGCGTACGTCCGCGCCTCGCTGCGGCCGTGGATGGAGGTCAGGACCACCCCGTTGCCGCCGTCGTCGAGGACAGCCAGCGACCACGACAGGTGCCCGCCGACGTCGCCGAAGGCGTCGTACCGGACCACCGCCAGGTGCCGCAGCGCGTCGGCCGTCTCGCCCTGCAGCGCCGCCACCTCCCGGCGCAGACCCTCCACGTCGCTCGGCAACGCGTCGGCGTCGCCCCGGGTCGGCTCGGAGGAACGGAACTGGCCCAGCACCGCCACGACCCCCAGCAGGAGGGCGGCGACGGCGACGAGGAGCGTGACGATGTCGAGCGGCTGCACGGGCCGACCCTACGACCGCTGGACGGTCCCGGCGGGTCCGGCGCGGCGCAGCGTGCCAAAATCGGCACCGTGAACGCGCCCTCCCAGCCCCAGCGGATCACCTACCAGGGTGAGCCCGGAGCCAACTCGCACATCATCGCCCGCCAGGCGTACCCCGACGCCGAGCACGTTCCCTGCGCGTCGTTCGAGGAGGCGTTCGCCCTCGTCCAGAACGGCGAGGCCGACCTCGCCATGATCCCGATCGACAACTCGCTGGCCGGTCGCGTCGCCGACATCCACCACTTCCTGCCCGACTCCGGGCTGTACATCGTGGGTGAGCGGTTCCTGCGGATCCAGTTCGCGCTGATGGCCCTGCCCGGCACCCGCCTGGAGGACATCGAGACGGTGCACAGCCACGTGCACGCGCTGGGCCAGTGCCGCGGGATCATCCGCGAGATCGGCGCCCGGCCGGTCGTGGCCGGCGACACCGCCGGCGCGGCCCGCGAGGTCTCCCAGTCCGGCGACCACACGATGGCCGCGCTGGCGCCGCCGCTGGCCGCCGAGGTGTACGGCCTGGAGATCCTGCGCGACGAGGTCGAGGACGCCGAGCACAACACCACCCGCTTCGTCATCCTGTCGCGCGACTACGTGCGCGCGCCGGCCGGCAACGGCCCCGTGGTCACCTCGTTCATCTTCAACGTCCGCAACCTCCCGGCGGCGCTGTACAAGGCGCTCGGCGGCTTCGCGACCAACGGCGTCAACATGACCAAGCTCGAGTCGTACATGGTCGGCGGGCACTTCATCGCCACCCAGTTCCTCGCCGAGGTCGACGGGCATCCCGACGACATCGGGTTGAAGCGCGCGCTGGAGGAGCTGGAGTTCTTCACCACCGAGGTGAAGGTGCTGGGCGTCTACCCGGCCGACCCGTTCCGCAACGCCTGAGCGCTGCTCACTCCTCGACGACCTCGACGCCCATCTGCCGCATCGCCTCGACGTCCTTGGCGGCGTCGGGCGCCTGCTCGGGGTAGCTGAGCCCGCCCGGCGGGACGACCCGTCCGCCGAGGCCCAGGACCCGCTCGACCTGGCTGACCGTGCTGGCTGCGGCGAGGTGCGCCCGGCCGGCCGGGTCGCGCAGGACGAGGTGCCGTACGGCCTCGCCGCGCCTGGCCAGCACCCGGACCTCGTGGGGGGTGCCCGACTCAGCGTCGACCGTCAGCAGCCTCGCGCGCACCGACCGCGGCAGGAACGCCCAGGCGCCGGTGCCGACCAGCGCGGCCAGGCCGAGTGCGCTGGGGGCGTGGTCGTACGCCAGCCGCACCGCCACGCCCTGGGCGATGCCGGCCTCGACGAGGGTGTCCTGCTCGCCGCTCGAGACGCGTCGGGCGCGGAACGTCCCGGCGTCGAACGCGGTCCGGCGCGGCTCGGCGAAGCCTCGCGCCAGGCGTCGGCGCTTCTCCTCCCAGACCACGAAGCTGCGGTGCAGGTCGACCCACGCGGCGGCAGCCGCCGGACCCACCCGGTCGTCGTGGCGCAGCAGCGCCGACACCTCGACCGAGTCGTAGGGCTCCGCCGCAGTGCCGTCGGCCAGCAGACCGGCGACCGCGACGGCGGCGGCGCTGGCCGCCCAGCCGACCGGCAGCACCACGGGTGGGACGGTGCCGGAACCGGCAGGGTCAGCGGTTGCGGCGGCAGCGACGAGGTCGGCGACCGCGTCCACGGCGAGGACCTGCTCGGAGGCGTCGACGACGGCAGCACCGCGGGCCAGCGCGGACCCCAGCAGCCGGAGGCCGGGGTCCCCGGAGAGGACCACGACCGCGTCGACGGGCTCGGTGACACCGGCCAACGGGTCGGCGTCGCGCACCTCCACCGCGACGGCGGCGGAGTCCGGCAGGGTCGCCGCGACCTGCTGGGCGCGGTCGGGGTCGTGCCCGGCAACCAGGATCCGCAGGTCCGGGTGGCGGACGGCGAGCAGGTGGCAGACCTGGCGGCCGACCTCGCCGTACCCGCCGACGACGCACACGGTCGCGCTCATGGGTGCTCCTCTTCCCGCCCGGTTCGTCTCGAAGGGTACGGGGGCACCACGGCGCAGGCAGTTCGCGGCCCGGTCCTCGCCATCCCCGCTCACCGCGACGGCTGCGGCGCCGAACTGCCTGTGGCACGGTGGAGCCATGACGCCTCAGGACGAGGAGTACGCCAGGGCCCACTTCGTGCCCGCCGGCGAGGAGTCGCTGCGCCTGACCACGGCGGGTGTCCTCCCGCCCCCGTCGTACGTGCTCCCCGACGGCACCGCGATGGTGCCGCGGGACCACCTCGCACTGGTGGAGCTGGCGGGCGGACCGGAGCACGTCGAGGCCTGGTACGTCGACGCACTGCAGCAGGTCGGCTTCTCCCCCGAGCGCGCCCGCGCCACCTGGGCGGACGTGCTCGCCGGCCGACGGACCGAGCTGGTCTCGGTACTGCCGACGTTCGTCGTGGACGCGGAGCGCCGGGTCGCCCAGGCAGCGGCAGCGCTCGCGGTCCTGGCCGACGCCCCGGCCGGGACCGCCCGGCGCCACGACGCGTTGGCGTCCCTGCACGAGGCGGTCGAGGGTGGCTTCGGGGTGCGCGGCCTCGACCAGGTCCTGCTGCCCCTGCCGCCCCACGACGCGGCCGGCCCCGACGGGGCGGCACCGCTGCGGCGTACGTGGGTCGACGAGGTCCGAACGCGGTGGTTCTCCCCGGTCCCGCCCGAGCTCCCCGTCCGTACCGAACGTCTGGTGCTGCGCGAGCCGCGGTTGTCCGACGCCGCGGACCTGGCCGACGCGTACGGCGACCCGGCGTTCATGCGCTACCTGCTGACCGAGCCGATGACGCCCGCCGAGGTGCAGGTGATGCTGTGGCGCCGGCGCGAGCCGGGCGTCCCGCACCGCACCCTCGCGCTGACCGTCGAGGCCGACGGCCGGGCGGTCGGGGACCTGGTCCTGATGCTGCAGGGCACCGCTCTGCTCACCGCCGAGCTCGGGTGGACGGTCCACCCCGCCCACGCGGGTCTCGGCTACGCCACGGAGGCCGCGCGGGCCCTGATCCGGATCGCGTTCGAGCACTACGACGTTCGCCGGATCGTCGCGAACCTCGACGGCGACAACGAGCGGTCCGCGGCGCTCGCGGAGCGGCTCGGCATGCGGCGCGAGGTCGACCGGGTTGACGACTTCTGGTCCAAGGGGCGCTGGACCCCCAGCTACGAGTACGCGCTGCTGCGCGAGGAGTGGGACGGGCAGACCTAGCCCCGCGGGCGCTGGACTCCACTACCCTCCCGACATGCGACTGCGACCGGGCCGGCCCGACATCTCCGCGTACGGCGACCGCTTCGACGTGCCGGAGGCGGCGGGCGAGTTGTCGGTGACGTTCCTCGGCGTGGCGTCGCTGCTGCTCACCGACGGCCGCAGCGCCGTGATGACCGACGGCTTCTTCTCCCGTCCGTCGCTGCCCGCCGTGGGGCTGCGCCGGTTGAGCCCCGACCTGGGCCGGATCGACGCGGCGCTGTCACGGGCAGGGGTGACGACGCTGGAGGCGGTCGTGCCGGTGCACAGCCACTTCGACCACGTCATGGACTCGCCCGTGGTCGCCCAGCGCACGGGCGCCCGGCTGGTCGGGGGCTCCTCGACGATCCAGGTCGGGCGGGGCAGCGACCTGCCGGCCGACCGGATGACGCAGGTGGGCGACGGCGACACCGTCTCCCTCGGAGCGTGGACGCTGCGCTTCACCGCCTCGCACCACTGCCCGCCCGACCGCTACCCCGGCACCATCGACGCCCCGGTCGTCCCGCCGGCCCGAGCGCGGGCGTACAAGTGCGGGGAGGCCTGGTCGATCCTGACCACCCACGCCTCGGGGCGCACCGCGCTGCTGCAGGGCAGCGCCGGGTACGTCGAGGGAGCACTGACCGGCCAGTCTGCCGAGGTCGTCTACCTCGGGATCGGTCAGCTGGGGGTGCAGGACGAGGCGTACGTCGAGGCGTACTGGGAGCACGTGGTCCGCGCCGTCGGCGCCCGCGTGGTCGTGCTGACCCACTGGGACGACTTCTTCCGCGGCCTCGACCAGCCGCTGCGGGCGCTGCCCTACGTCGGCGACGACCTCGACGCGTCGATGCGGGTGATCGACCGCCTCGCCGCCCGCGACGGGGTACGGGTCAGCTTCCCGACGGTGTTCCGGCGCGAGGACCCCTGGGCGCTGGCCTGACCCCTCCCCGGCCGCGTCGGATCTCCAGGACCGCGATCACCAGCAGCTCCCCGGCCCGCGCCGAGGAGCGCCAGTGCACGTGCCGAGGAAGAACCCGGCGATGACGGCGATGCCGAGCGCGACGGCGTACCGGAAGAACCTGCGTGCCGCCGGGGCGGCCGTACCCGTCGTCATGTGACCTCCGAGGTCGTCGGCGGCCCGCTCGGCCAGCCCGTGCTGCACCCCATGGTGGGGCTCCGCGCGGGGCGTGTCACGGGAACGGGCGGGCACGTGCGTCGTACGAACCGGTCCGTGCCCACGATCTGCATGACGCGGACCGGCGGCCGACGCCCCCGGCACCCCACGAAATTGGAGAACCCGGTTGCTGTTGACGGGGGACACAACAGCAACCGGGTCTGACGAAACCCTACCGGCGAGGAACCTTCCCACCAAAGGAATCGCGGTAATTCACCCGGATACATGACGGAGGTCACACAGGTGATGCTCACCTGCGGTCGGACGCCACGCTCCGGGCGTACGCGTCAGCGGATCGTCACCTGCCGGTTGACCAGCCCGGCGCGCGCAGAACGCTCCTCCGCGGACAGGTCGCCGGTCGCGGCGAGGGCGTCCTCGAGGGCGGCGGCGAACGCGGCGGCCGGCTTCTCCAGCACCTCGGCGCCGGTGCCGACGGGCAGGTCCCACACGGGGACGACCAGGCCGTGCGCACGGAACATGCCGACGAGGCGGCCCTCGTCGATGAGCCGGTCCTGACCGGCGGCGTGCAGCCGCGCGAGGGCGTCGACGAGCGCGTCCTCGGGGTGCGGCATCACCCAGCGCAGGTGCTCCTTGGTGCCGACGTTGGTCCAGTACGCCGCCTCGACCGACTCCAGCCGCAGGGTCGGCATCGCGGCCTCGTTGGCCTGCTCGAGCGCGGCCTCCATCGAGGAGTCGTGCTCGACGTCGTCGATCCAGTAGCCGAACCCCTCGTGGACGGTGACGTCCAGCGAGGTGTTCGAGACGAGGTCCTGCAGGCGCTTGCCCGGGCCGGGAGGCGTGGTCAGGCCGACGATGCCGGGCTCCGTGGTGGCCAGCGCCGCCTCGAGCACGGCGCCGAGGTCGCGGGCCGGGTCGCCGTACGAGTGCTGCACCTGCAGGCCCAGCCAGATGGCGCCGGACTCGCGCACCATCGCGGGCGCCGCCATCGGCAGCAGCGTGCACAGGCGCACCTCGCGGTCGCCCTCGACGAGGGTCAGCGGGGCGGTGGCGGCGGGGACGAGCTCGCGCAGCGCGACGACGTCACACTCGCCGGCCAGCCCCTCGAACGGGCGCGCGACGGGGCGCGGGCCGCTCGCCGAACCGTGGCAGTTCTTGTACCGCAGGCCCGAGCCGCACGGGCAGGGCTGGCGGGGCGCGACGGCACCCTCGGCGGTCTCGGCGGCGGAACGGGTCTTGCGGGACTTCTTGGCCATGCGGCAGAACCTACCGCCCGAGGACCGCCGGAGCCGCCCCGGCGGCGACCGTACGGAGTCAGCTCCCGGCCGTACGCCCCAGCAGCTTGAGCATGTGCGCCGGCCGGTCGCTGATCACCGCGGTGACGCCCAGGTCGCGGCAGATGTTGAGGTCCTCGGCGGTGTTGACGGTCCACACGTGGATCTCGCGGTCGTCGCGCAGCAGGTAGCGCCCCAGCCCGGGGTGGTCGCGCAGCTCCTTGATGCCCGGCCCGATGATCCAGTCGTCCCCCACCACCGGACGCAGCACCGGCCAGTGGTGGGCCTTCTCCACCAGCATCACCACGGAAATCTCCGGGGCCAGCTTCTTGACCCGGCTGACCGCGTTGAACGAGAAGCTCATGATCCTCGCCGGCCCACCGGCACGGTCCCACCCGAAGTCGCCCAGCGACTCCACGAGCCGCCGTTCCACGAGGCCGCCGTACCGGGTCGGGTGCTTGGTCTCGATCGCGAGCTCGACGCGGCGGTCGTAGTCGGCGACCGTCTCCAGCAGGCGCCGCAGCGTCAGCACCCGCCCGGTCTCCGGGTCCCGGTCGGGAGCCTCGTCGTCCATGTCGCCCCACGGGTTCTTCCACGAGGCGAAGTCGAGCTCGTCGAGCTCGGCCAGCGTCATCGTGGAGACCAGGCCCTTGCGCTGGGCCGTACGCCGCAGGTCCCGGTCGTGCACGCAGATCAGGTGGCCGTCGGCGGTCAGCCGTACGTCGCACTCGAGGCCCTCGGCCCCCTCGTCGAGCGCCTTCACGTACGCCTCGAGCGTGTGCTCGGCCAGGTCGTGGCTGCTGCCGCGGTGGGCGACCACCTGGGGACGGAACGAACGACGACGCGGGACGGGCGAGCCCGGCCGACGACCGAGGGAGGACATGGCCAAATCTTGGCACGCGCGAGGGCCGTCCGCGCGGCGACGTCCCGGAAAGCCGTACGGGTCAGAAGACCCCGGCGCCGTCGAGGACCAGGAGCAGACCGAACAGCGCGAACAGGACGGCGGCACCGATCTTGATCGTCTTCTCGGGCAGCTTCTTGCCGAGCAGGGCGCCGACGCCGATCGCGAGCGCGTCGGCCGCGACCATGCCGAGGGTGGACCCGATCCAGGTGCCGAGCCAGCCCTCCTGGGTGGCCAGCGTGATGGTGGCGAGCATCGTCTTGTCGCCGAGCTCGGCCAGGAAGAAGGCGGTGCCGACAGCGACGATCGCCATGCCGGTGGAGTTGCGGGCCTTGGCGGCCTCGTCCTCGGTCAGCTCGTCCCCGCGCAGGGTCCAGGCGGCGAAGCCGAAGAACGCGATGCCGGCCACGATCGAGATCCAGTTCTGGTAGCCGGCGAACGCGTCACCGATCCAGTACCCGATGCCGACGGAGGCCAGATGGACGATCGCGGTCGCCGCGGTGATCGCGATGAGGACGTCGCGGACCTTGTAGCGGGCGGCGAACGTCATCGCCATCAGCTGGCTCTTGTCACCGAGCTCGGCGACGAAGATGACCGCGGTGCTCAACAGGAAGGCGTACATGGGGTTCTCTCTCTGCTCCGGCCCGGCCGGAGGTGAGCCCTGAGGGACGCAGCCTTCGACCAGGCGCGTCAAGGACGTGCGAACTGGTCGAAAGTCTCGTCCGCCACCTGCGTGGCCTGCCGTGCCGGACCCGGAGGTCAGTGTGTCGACACGACTGTTGGGGACTACTCCCTTTCGGTGGCCGACCCTAGCCCCCGAGCCACCCGTTGTCGAAACCCGCTGGCATCCCACCCCGCCCGGACGCACACTGCTGCCATGCCGTCCTCGACCCAGTGGGCCACCTTCCTCGTCGCCTCGTTCCTCTTCATCCAGGTCCCCGGCCCGAGCCTGCTCTTCACGATCGGCCGCGCCCTCACCGTCGGTCGGCGCGACGCCCTGCTGTCGGTGGTCGGCAACGCGCTCGGCCTGGCCGTGCAGGGCGTCCTCGTCGCCGTCGGCCTCGGCGCCGTGGTGGCGGCGAGTGCGACCGCGTACACGGTGGTGAAGCTGGTCGGCGCCACGTACGTCATCTGGCTCGGCATCCAGGCCATCCGCCACCGCGCGGACGCGCGGCAGGCGATGGACATGGGAGCCCCGCCCGCGCGCGGCAACCCGGTCCGGATCGGGTTCGTGGTGGGGGCGACCAACCCGAAGACGATCGTCTTCTTCGCCGCGTTCCTGCCGCAGTTCACCGACCCCGGCGGGGCGGTGGGGCTGCAGACGGCCGTGCTGGCGCTGGTGTTCGCCGTGATGGCGGTGGCCTCGGACACCGTGTGGGCGCTGCTGGCCGGGCAGGCGCGGACCTGGTTCGCGCGGCAGCCCAAGCGCCTCGACGCGCTCAGCGTCGCCGGCGGCACCATGATGGTCGGGCTGGGCGTGACGATGCTGGTGCGCGACTGAGCGCTACCCCAGCGCCTTCCGTCGCGCCAGCGTGGCCGCGATCCCAGCGGCCGCGGCGTGCACCGACGCGGCGTGCTCGGCGGGCCGGAACCGCGTCGCCAGCCCGGCGACGCTGATCGCCGCGACCGGGCGGTCCTCGGTGTCGAGCACGGGTGCGGCGACGCAGACCACGCCCAGCTTGGACTCCTCGTGCTCGAACGCGACCCCGTGCTCCTTGACCGCGTCCAGCTGCTGCCGGAGCCGCCCGGGGGCCGTCACGGTGCGCGGCGTGAACCGTTCGAGCCGCCCGCTGAGCACCGCGATCCGGTCCTGCTCCGGCGCGTACGCCAGCAGCGCCTTGCCGATCGCGGTCGCGTGCACCGGCATCCGCCCACCGATCCGCGAGGGCGTCTGCACCGCACGGTGCCCGCCGAACTTCGCGACGTACACGACCTCCGCACCCTCGCGGAGCCCGAGGTGGACGGTCTCGTGGGTCCGCTCGTACAGGTCCTCGAGGAACGGGGTGGCGACCTCGAGCAGGGTCCGCTCGACCGAGGCGCGCATGCCGAGCTGGAACAGGTGCGACCCCAGGTGGTAGTCCCCGTCGACACGCACCAGCAGCCGCGCGGCCACGAGGTCGCCGGCCACCCGGTGCAGCGTCGCCTTGGGCAGCCCGGTGCGGCGCTGCAGCTCGGCGAACCCGACGCCGGCGTCGTCCGCGGCGAACGCCTCCAGCACCGTCATCACCTTCCCGAGCACGCTGGAGCGGTCGAGGACCGGCTCGGCCGGCTCGGGAGGGAGAGCCGGCCCTTCGGGGGTGGAAGGCGACGCCATGCGCCCCATGATGCACCCGAGTTCCGCTCACCGGAACCCCACCCTTCTCCCGGGTGCCCGCACCGGGGAGTCTGGTCCCATGACCAACCCCACCGCCACTGACGCTGCCGTCGAGGCCGCGGCCCGGCGCCTGCAGCAGGCCGAGAGCTCACGGGTGCCCATCGCCCCGCTCACCGACCTGCTCGAGGGCGACGACGTCGCCGGCGCGTACGCCGTCCAGTCGATCATCATCGGCGACCGCACCGCCGCCGGCGCGACCGTCGTGGGCCGCAAGATCGGCCTCACCTCGAAGGCCGTCCAGGAGTGGCTCGGCGTCGACACCCCCGACTTCGGCGTGCTGCTCGACGACATGGAGTACACCGAGGACCAGGTCGTCCCGATGGACCGGCTGCTGCAGCCGCGCGCCGAGGCGGAGATCGCGTTCGTGCTGAAGGCGGACCTCACCGAGGGCCCCTTCACCGCCGAGTCCGTGGCCGGCGCCATCGACCACGCCCGCGCCGCCATCGAGATCGTCGACTCCCGCGTCCTCGACTGGGAGGTGCGCCTGGCCGACACCGTCGCCGACAACGCCTCCTCCGGCCTGTACGTCCTCGGCGAGACCAGGCTGACGCTCGACGAGTTCGACCCGGTCGCCGTCGAGATGACGATGACCAGCGACGGCGAGGTCGTCTCCACCGGCACCGGCGCCGCCTGCCTGGGCAACCCGCTCACCGCGGTCGCCTGGCTGGCCGAAGCGGCGCTGACGTACGGCGAGCCCCTGCGCGCGGGGCAGGTCATCCTGTCCGGCGCCCTCGGGCCGGTCCACCCGGTCCCCGCCGGCGCGGTCGTCCGCGCCGAACTCACCGACCTCGGTTCGGTGACCGCGACGTTCTCCAAGGAAGGCTGAGCAGTGAGCAAGAAGACCAAGGTCGCCATCATCGGGTCGGGCAACATCGGCACCGACCTGATGATCAAGGTGATGCGCCTGTCCGAGACCCTCGAGATGGGTGCGATGGTCGGCATCGACCCCGACTCCGACGGCCTCGCCCGCGCGGGCCGCTTCAAGGTCCCCACCACCCACGAGGGTGTCGACGGCCTGATCGCGATGGACGGCTTCGACGAGATCGACATCGTCTTCGACGCCACCTCCGCGGGCGCCCACAAGGCCAACGCGGCCAAGCTGGCGCCGTACGGCAAGAAGCTGGTCGACCTGACGCCGGCCGCCATCGGCCCGTTCGTGGTGCCGCCGGTCAACCTCGACGAGCACATCAACGCCGAGAACGTCCTCGAGAACGTCAACATGGTCACCTGCGGCGGCCAGGCCACGATCCCGATCGTCGCCGCCGTCTCGCAGGTCACCGAGGTGCCGTACGCCGAGATCGTCGCGTCCATCGCGTCGAAGTCGGCCGGCCCGGGCACGCGCGCCAACATCGACGAGTTCACCGAGACCACGTCGCACGCCATCGAGGCCGTGGGTGGCGCCTGGAAGGGCAAGGCCATCATCATCCTCAACCCGGCCGAGCCGCCGCTGATCATGCGCGACACCGTGTTCGCGCTGGTCAACGACCCCGACGAGGCGCTGGGCGAGAAGATCCGCGAGTCGGTGAAGTCGATGGTCGCCAAGGTGCAGGAGTACGTGCCGGGCTACCGCCTCAAGCAGGAGGTGCAGTACACCCGCCTGCCCGAGGGCGAGCCGGTGCACACCCTGCTCGGCAAGGGCGTCGGCGAGGTCGTCGTCACCCACAAGGTCGCGGTCTTCCTCGAGGTCGAGGGTGCCGCCCACTACCTGCCCGCGTACGCCGGCAACCTGGACATCATGACGTCGGCCGCGCTGCGCACGGCCGAGAAGATCGCGGCAGCGCTGAACGCCGGAAAGGACGCCTGAGCCATGTCCGAGAAGAAGGACCTCTACATCCAGGACGTCACCCTGCGTGACGGCATGCACGCGATCCGCCACCGGATCGACCCCGAGGACATCAAGAAGATCGTCAAGGCCCTCGACGAGGCCGGCGTGGACGCCATCGAGGTCACCCACGGCGACGGTCTGACCGGCGGCTCGGTCAACTACGGCCCCGGCTCGCACACCGACTGGGAGTGGATCGAGGCGGCCGCCTCCGTCATCGAGAACGCCGTCCTCACCTCGCTGCTGCTGCCCGGCGTGGGCACCGTCGAGGACCTCAAGCACGCGTACTCCCTCGGTGTCCGCTCGGTCCGCATCGCCACGCACTGCACCGAGGCCGACGTGGCCAAGCAGCACATCGAGACCGCCCGCGAGATCGGCATGGACGTCTCGGGCTTCCTGATGATGTCGCACCTCAACGACCCGGCCGGGCTGGCCCAGCAGGCCAAGCTGATGGAGTCGTACGGCGCCCACTGCGTCTACGTCACCGACTCCGGCGGCCGCCTGACCATGCCCGACGTCGCCGCCCGCGTGCGTGCGTACAAGGACGTGCTCAACCCGGAGACGCAGATCGGCATCCACGCCCACGAGAACCTCTCGCTGTCGGTGGCCAACTCGGTCGTCGCCGTCGAGGAGGGCGTCTACCGCGTGGACGCCTCGCTGGCCGGTCAGGGCGCGGGCGCGGGCAACTGCCCGATCGAGCCCTTCATCGCGGTGGCCGACATCTACGGCTGGAACCACCGCTGCGACGTCTTCAAGCTGCAGGACGCCGCCGACGACCTGGTCCGTCCGCTGCAGGACCGCCCGGTGCGGGTGGACCGCGAGACGCTGACCCTGGGCTACGCGGGCGTGTACTCGTCGTTCCTGCGCCACGCGGAGAACGCGTCGGCCCAGTACGGCGTCGACACCCGCGACCTGCTGATGGAGGTCGGCCGTCGCCGCCTCGTCGGTGGCCAGGAGGACATGATCATCGACATCGCGCTCGACATCCTCGCCGAGCGTGAGGGCGCGAGCGCCTGATCCGTCCGCACGAAGGGCTCCGACCGATTGGTCGGGGCCCTTCGTCGTACCGGGGGGGCGACGGCTCAGGCAGTTCGCAGCGGCTCGGCGACGACCGCCGCGGGAGCGGGCACCTCGGCGGCGTGAACTGCCTGCGGTGCTGCGGCCTCGGGGCGTCGCCGCGACACCAGACGGCTGAGCACGCGCCGGGCCGGCTCCTCGTAGCGCGTGTAGATCACGCAGGAGGCCAGCACCAGCAGCGGCAGCAGCGCCACCTCGGCCGGTGCCTGCAGCGCGTCGGGCAGCACGAACCGGGTCTCGGTGGTGAGATCGCGGAAGAGCTTGAGGATGGGTCCGTGCAGCAGGTACAGCGCGAACGACGCGCCGCCGCCGAGCACCACCCACCGGTGGCTCAGGGCGCTGACGAACCAGCCGCGCCCGATGCTGAGGCAGACCACGAACGGCAGCCACGCGAACGCGATGTATCCGGCGTACCAGCCCGGGAGGACGGTCTCGGTGAGCGCGATCCAGACGAGCACGCCCACGACGATGGCCGGGGCCAGCGCACCCGCGACCCGCCGCTCCCGCTCGGTCGGGGTGACCTTGTTGACCGCCGCCGCCACGCACATGCCGGCCAGGAAGAGGCACAGCACCCGCGGCGCCCAGCCGAAGTCGTACGAGAACCGGTGGTGCACGAGGAGCCCGGTGAGCATCGGGGTGAGCGCGACGAGCGCGGCCACCACCATGCCGCGGGCGCCCAGGCGGCGGGTCAGGGCGTGCACGCCGAGGGCCATGAGCGGGAAGAGCGCGTACGCCAGCCACTCGGCCGACAGCGACCAGGCCGGGCCGGCCCAGCTGGTCCCGGCCCCCGAGGGGCGGTCCCAGAGCTGGACGAGGAACAGCTGCTTGACGAAGGACGCCACGGTCAGCTCGTCGGTGCTGGTCGACTGCCAGCGCCAGGCACGCAGCGCGATGAGGGCGCCGGCGAACAGGGTGAGGGCGAGGTACGTGGGCCAGATCCGGGCCACCCGCAGCCAGAAGTAGTGGCCGACGGCCCGCAGGTCGAACCGGCCGCCGAGACGCTCCAGGTAGTTCAGCCCGAGCACGTAGCCGGACAGCAGGAAGAAGAGGTCCAGGCCCCGGTTGGCCTGCTCGAGGACGGGGGCGGCGAGCTCGTACGCCTCCGGGTACGCCGCGGCCAGACGGGACTTGTGGGCCAGCTGGATGTGGTGCAGGACGATCCAGATCGCGGCGAACAGGCGGATGCCGGTCAGGGCGTCATGGCGGGGGCGCGGGGCGGACATGCATAACAGAGTAATTGACTAGACTTAGAAGAGGTGGGATTCCCGCCCGCTGGTCAGGCGCCGACCCGGGCCACGTGGTCGCGCACCAGCGCGTCGAAGGCGGCCGGCCGCTCCATGCTGGGCAGGTGGGCCACGCCCTCCCACTCCACCACCTCGGCGTGGGGCACCGACGCCTGCAGGTGCCGCGTGGCCAGCTTGGTCGCCTCCAGGTCGTGCCCGCCGAGCAGCA
The DNA here is from genome assembly GCF_051876515.1 of Nocardioides sp. GTDB lineage: Bacteria > Actinomycetota > Actinomycetes > Propionibacteriales > Nocardioidaceae > Nocardioides. The sequence continues at coordinate 24,706 of NZ_JBJEHY010000144.1, forward strand.
CCGTCACGGGCAGGGAGAGCTCCTCGAGCCGCTCGGTCGCCGGCGGGTCGAGTTCGACCTCGTCCAGCTCCCCCAGCGCCTCGTCGACCTCGAACGCGCGACGCTGCATCTCCGAGACCGCCTGCACCACGCCCCACGGCAGGTCGCCGCGGTGACGGCCCGACCCCACCAGCCAGGTGTCGACGTTGAGGCGTACACCCGCCTCGCGGTCCCCGGCGGCAAGCGCGGCGTCCTCCGCTGCGACGAAGCGCCGCAGGTCGTCGGTGGCCTCGGCCAGCAGGCTGCCGCCGACCGGTGCCAGCGCGAGGGAGGCGACCACGTGCGGCAGGGTCAGGGCGAGCTCGACGGCCACCCCCGCACCGAACGACGACCCCACCAGGTGCACCCGGTCGACGCCCGAGTGGGTCAGCACGCCCAGCACGTCCGCGACGTGCGAGAAGGATCCGGGGGGCGCCACGTCCGACTCACCGAAGCCGCGCAGGTCCACCCGCAGGGCGCCGTAGTCGGCAGCGAGGGTGCCCCACTGGGCGTCCCACATCCGGCGGTCGGCGATGCCGGCGTGCAGGAAGAGCAACGGGACGGTTCCGCCGGGGCCGGGGACGGCCTCGTAGGCGATACCGGTGGGGGTGGAGGGCACGGTGCTCCTGTGGCAGTAGGTGGACCAAGGATCCCTTGCGTCCCAGCAGACGCCCGACAGCCGCCTTGCCGCAACCCCATTTGGTGGCTTGACTGCACAGGCGACGGCGTGCTTGACCGAAATCCGGGCCACGCCGGCCGGCGGCCGCAGACTCTTCCCGGGAGTCTCGGTCACCGCTACGGTGGGTCCGACCTAGAACGTGTTCTCATTTCAGGAGTGGTGATGGCCCTCAGCATCGACGAACGACGCGCCAAGGTCGAGCAGTACATGGACCTGATCGGCAACGGCACCGCCGCGCAGATCATGGAGATGTACGGCCCGGACCCTGTGCTGGAGGACCCCGTGGGCACCGAGCCGAAGCGTGGCCGCGAGGAGGTCGGCGCCTTCTACGCCACCTTCGAGGCGATGGAGACCGCCGCCGAGCTGCGCGAGTTCCACGCCGCCGGCGACTCCGCGGCGTTCGCGTTCGACGTGATCACCAAGGTGGGCGAGTCCAACGCCCGCATCTCCGTCATCGAGGTCATGCACTTCAACGACGACGGCCTGATCCGCCACATGCAGGCGTACTGGTCGCCCGAGGTCGACATGACCCTGGAGTGAGGCAGGATCTCCGCGGAACCACCCCTCCCTCCGCGTCGCTCGCGGCGTAGGAGGAGGTGGAGGGGGAGGGCGTAGACGTGGAGCGACTGGCCGAACGACTGACCGAATTGGCTGCCGGGGCACCCGGCGGCGGCGGGACCGATGAGATCTGGACCCGCGGGGTACGCCGCGCGCGCCGCCGTCGTACCGCCGCGGCTGCGGCGACGGTGGCCGTGGTCGCCGTGGTGGCGCTCCTGGTGCCGTGGGTCGGGGACCGGGAGGGCCCGCAGCCGGTCTCCGAGCTCGTGGTGCCCGCGCTGCCGACCCGGGTCAACGCCCCCGGCGCGTGGTCCGAGGCCACCGGGCCGGACGGGCCGGTCGCCGCGATCGGTGTGGCCACGCGGGCACACCCCATGGGGATCACCGACTCACGGCCCGACATGGAGCTCTTCACCGTCTCCGCGATCGACGGCCGCGCCACGTGGACCGACCTGCCCGACATTCGCCGGGGCCAGCAGGTCTACACCTTCGCGGTCTCCCCCGACGGCACGCAGATCGGCTGGACCTTCCTCGACAAGCAGGCCCCTCGCGACCGCCGGGTCGGGTGGGCCGTCATGGACACCGCGACCCGCGAGGTCACCCGCTTCGAGCCACGGTTTCCCAAGCGGGCCGCCTACGACGGAGAGCTCGCCTTCTCCGGCGACTCGCGTCACCTGCTGGCCAGCTACGTCCAGGGAGCCGACCAGGAGCACCAGGCGCACCTGCTCGCCCTGGACGTGCAGACCGGGGAGGCCGTCGACCTCACCCCCGAGGGCACCCGCTGGAACCCCCTTGGCAGTGCCCCCACCGGCGTCGTACGGCTGGCGGGCGACACGGTCGTCCGGACGGACCCGGCCACGGGTGAGGAGTCGACGGACACGCTCCCCGGCGACGTCATCGACGCCTCCTGGTCCCCGACGGAGGGCTCGTTCGCGTGGATCCGCGACGGCGCCACGGGGAACGACCCGTACGTGCTCTGGGTCGGCGACTCCCCGGAACGCACCCGGCCCATGCCGCTCGAGTTCGACGACGGGTACGAGCCCCGCCAGCTGCTCGGCTGGGTCGACGACCAGCACGTGGTGGTGGGCCACTGGCGGACCTGGGTGCACGTGGTCGACGTGACGACGGGTGAGTTCGACCGGCTCGAAATCCGGGGCGAGGGGGACATCTTCAACCCGCCCAACCTGGCCAACGACCTGTGGTCGGCCCCGCTGCGCGAGCCGGTCGCGCGGGAGGGCACCTCCGACCCCCGCCGGCCGTACCTGTGGGGCGGCGGCGCCCTGCTCGTGGCAGCGGTGGCGGGGATCCTGTGGTGGCGCAGGAGGCGACGTGCCTGAACCGACCCGCGCCGGGTTCGAGGAGTGGGTGGCGGCCCGTCGCCCTGCCCTGCTGCGTACGGCGTACCTACTCACCGGGAACGCAGACGACGCCGAGGACCTCGTGCAGAGCGCCCTGGTGAAGGTCGTGCCGCACTGGTCGCGGATCGCGGCCGACCCGGAGGCGTACGTGAGGAAAGTCCTGGCCACCACCAGCGTCTCGCGCTGGCGGCGGCGCCGCTGGCGGGAGGTCACGACCGCCGACGTCCCCGAGCAGGCTCTGGCCAGCCACGACACGGACGAGCGGCTCGCGCTGATGGCTGCCCTGGGCACGCTGGCCCCGCGGCAGCGGGCGGTGGTGGTGCTGCGCTACTTCGACGACCTCACCGAGCGGCAGACCGCGGAGACGCTCGGCATCGCGGTGGGGACGGTGAAGTCCCAGGCCCGCGACGCGCTGGCGAGGCTGCGGCTGGCGCTCGGCGAGGACGAGGTGCGGGTGGGAACGCCCGCCCGCTGACTCGCCTCAGTGATCGGGTGGGCCGACCCTCAGCCGCGCTCGCGCAGGTACCTCCCGAAGTGCGGCACCGTGAACGCGATCCGGCCGCGCTCGCCGGAGTAGATCAGGCCCTTCTTGAGCAGCGAGTCGCGCGCCGGGGAGAGCGACTGCGGCTTCTTGCCCAGCGTTGCCGCGACGTCGGCGGTCGGCACGGACTCCGGCTCGCCCTCCGCCTCGGTGGCCGCGGCCAGGGCCACGTCGGCCATCGCCATCAGGTAGTCGCGCTCACCGGGGGTGGCGCGCTCGTACCGCGAACCGAAGAAGCCGACCGCCAGCTCGGCCTCGGCCTCGGGGGCGGCGACGGCGACGTCGGCGGCGGTGATCGGCGAGCGGGGCGCGAGGTCCCACACGGCCTTGCCGTACGCCTGGATGAAGTAGGGGTACCCGCCGGTGGCGGCGTACATCGCCTCCAGGGCGCCGTCCTCGTAGTCGGCCTCCTCGTCGGCGGCCGGGACGGTCAGCGCCGAGTCGGCGGCCTCGCGGGAGAGGCGGTCGATGCGCTGGTAGCGGAAGAGGCGCTCGGAGTACGACTTCGAGGCGCTCAGCACCGCGGGCAGGTGCGGCAGGCCGGCGCCGACCACGATCACGGGCAGCCCGGACTGGCTCAGCTCGTGGCAGGCCGCGCACAGCGCCGAGATGTCGTCGGGACCGAGGTCCTGCATCTCGTCGATGAAGACGCCGATCCCCTTGCCGACGTCGGCGGCCAGACCGCCGAGGTCGGTGAACAGCTCGACCAGGTCGATCTCGATGTCGCCGGAGTCGGCGCGACCGCGTACGGCGGCGACGTCGATGCCGGGGCTCCACTGGTCCTTGAGCTTGGCGCCGGCGCCGGCGTCGCGGTGCGCGAACGACTTGATGACGCCGAGCACGTGGTTGACCGACTCCTCGTCGCGGTGGCCGAGCTCGCGTACGGCCTGGTGCAGCGCGCTCGACAGCGGGCGCCGCAGCCCCTGGTCGGGCCGGGCCTCCAGCTTGCCGGTCCCCCACCCCTTGCGGACCGCGGCGGAGCGCAGCGCGTTGAGGAGCACGGTCTTGCCGACGCCGCGGAGACCGGTGAGCACCATCGACCGCTCCGGGCGGCCCTTGGCGACGCGCTCGAGGACGACGTCGAAAGTCCTCAGCTGCTCGTCACGGCCGGCGAGCTCGGGCGGGCGCTGGCCGGCGCCGGGCGCGTACGGGTTGCGAATCGGATCCACGATGGCAAGGTATCGGGCTCTCTAGACAATTCCTTAGAGATCCGTAGCGAGCCCGATCGGCGTGTCGCGGGGGTAGGGCTCAGCCCGCGTGCGCGGAGGGATGCCCGTGCGGGCCCTCCCCTGCGGCCCGGTCGCGTCGCTCGCGGGCGTCCTCGTACGCGTCGTCGAGACCGCCGCGCAGCAGCGAGACCATGTCGGGGACCTCGTCGGCGTCGAGCCGGAACGTGCCGACGCACAGGTTGTCCCGCCACAGCGAGAGCACCGCCAGGTCGCCGTGCCACGTCACGCGCAGGTACCGCTCACCGTTCCGCGCGTCGCGGAAGATCTGGGTACGGGGTGGACGGGCCATGCTCGATTCTCGCTCGCCCAGGACGGTTTTTCCAGCGACCAGTGAGTTCGGACGGTCGGAGGCGCGCGCGCCTAGACTCGGCCCATGCCCGAACTGCCCGAGGTGGAGGCGCTCGCCCAGGACCTGTCCTCGCGTCTGGTGGACCGCGCGATCACCCGCGTGGACCTGGCCGCGTTCAGCGCCCTCAAGACGTACGACCCGCCGCTGCAGGCGCTTCACGGCACGCTCGTGGAGAGCGTGACCCGGCACGGCAAGTTCCTCGACATCAACGCCTCCGGGCTGCACCTGGTCATGCACCTGGCCCGCGCCGGGTGGGTGCGCTGGCGCGACGAGGCCCCGGCACTTCCCGCGCGCCCGAGCTCCAAGAGCCCCCTCGCCGCGCGCGTGGTCATCGACGACGAGGCCTCCCTCGACATCACCGAGGCCGGCACCAAGAAGAGCCTCGCCCTGTACGTCGTCCACGACCCCGCCGACGTCGAGGGCGTCGCGCGGCTCGGCCCCGACCCGCTGTCCGAGGAGTTCACCGAGCAGGTGCTGGCCGAGATCCTCGCCGCCGAGGGCCGCAAGCAGCTCAAGGGGGTGCTGCGCCACCAGGGCACCATCGCCGGCATCGGCAACGCGTACTCCGACGAGATCCTGCACGCCGCGCGGATGTCACCGTTCAAGCCGGCCGACGGCCTCGACGAGGCGGAGCTCGCCACCCTGTACGCGGCGATCCGCACGTGCCTGGGCGACGCCGTCGAGCGCTCCCGGGGGCTGGCCGCCAGCGAGCTGAAGGGCGAGAAGAAGACCAACATGGCCGTGCACGGACGCACCGGCAAGCCGTGTCCGGTGTGCGGCGACACGGTCCGTGAGGTCTCGTTCGCCGACTCGTCGCTGCAGTACTGCGCGACCTGCCAGACGGGCGGCAAGCCGTTGGCCGACCGGCGGATGTCCAAGCTGCTCAAGTGAGCCGCCCCGCGGCTACTCGTGGGCGGTGAACCGTCCCCGGCAGGTGCGCATGACGTACTGGTTGATCGCCATCATGCCCTCGACCCCGGTCAGCTGGTGGTCGGTCTGACGCTTGGCGCGGTCGAACTCGTCGCCGGTCGCCTCGTTGCGCTCGAGCTCGGAGTCCTCACCCTCGTGCGCCTCCTCGATGGTCTGCTCGAATCCGGCACGGGCCTCCGAGGGGATGTCGCTCGGCGTGCCCGTACGGGCCAGACGGTCCGCGTACTCGCGCAGCGCCTGCTCCTCGTCACGCTCGTGCGCCAGGACGCCGCTCTGGATGGCCTCGCAGAACGCGGCCTTGGTCGCGTCGCGCGGCGGGTCGGGCGTCTCCTCGCCGCATCCGGACAGCACGGTGATCAGCAGCACGGCCGCCACGGGCAGGACTGGGCGCATCTGGGCCACCTCGTGTGATGGGTTGCGGCCCCCGAAATGGCCGCGGCTCCCGGACCGCGGGTGCGGTCCGGGAGCCAACGTACTGCTACCCAGCGGTAACCGGGTAGGGGTGGAGGTCGGTCGACCTCACTCCTGACCCTCGAGCTCCTCGAGCTGCTTCTCGAGCTCGGACAGGTCGACGTCGCTGTCCTCGAGCGCCTTGTCCATCTCGTCGCCCATGCCCTCGGCGGCGTCCTGCATGAGCTTGGTCATCGCCTCCTCGATCTGCGTGGCGCAGGTCTCCTGGACGTACGTGCCGAGCTCCTCGCTCTGCTTCTCCTCCTCCTCGGACATCTCCAGGCTCGAGAACGGGTCGGCGGCCGAGTCGCCCGCGTCCTCGGTGGCCTTCTCGATGTCCTTGGCGTCGATGTCCTGGATCAGGTCGACGGCCTTCTCGAAGCCCTTGCGGGCGTCGTCGGAGATGCCCTCCGGCGTGCCGACCTCGGCCAGCCCGTCGCCCCACTCCTGCATGGCCTTGGCCTGGGCGTCGTAGTCGTCCGGGTCGACGTCGGAGGTCTTGTCGAACAGCGCCACGTAGGCGTTGCAGAAGTCGCTCTCCTTGGCGTCGGCCGGAGCGGACGAACCGCCTCCACAGGCGGTCAGGGCGGTGGCGGTGACGGCCAGAACGGCGGCGGCAGCGAGACGCTTCATGGTTGGGTTCCCCCCGGTGTCGGTGACTGTGACGGGGGCGCGACGAGGCGCCCCCGCAGGAGTTCCTACCCTCTCAGGCCGCGGACTACACCTCTGAATTCCTCAGGAGGAGAACGCCTCCGGCAGGGGTGCGAGGAGCGCCTGGCCGACGGACGCGAGGTAGTCCCGGCGGTCGACCTCGACCACGCCGAGGCTGGCCAGGTGGTCCGTACGCCACTGCACGTCGAGCACGCGGGAGCCGGCGTCGTCGGCTCCCAGCACCT
>NZ_JBJEHY010000145.1:0-9321 GCF_051876515.1 Nocardioides sp.
ACCTCAGCCTCCGCGCGCTGTGCAGCGGCTGAGGATGCCCGAGCACGCGCCAGCAGCCCACGGGTGGAGTGGTCCTCCACCGGGGTGTCTGTCGCCGCGCTCGTCTCGAACATGAACGCAACGCTAGGGACGCCCTCTGACAGTCCCGGCCCGGCGGACCAGACCACCGCTCGCCTCGCCCAAGGCAACGCCGGGAGCAGCCCAGGACAGCTCCCGGCACGAGCGCGGAGCGTCAGATCCGCGGCACGATCTGCCCGAGGAGGCCGCCCATGCGGGTCGCGGCGGACTTGCCGGCCTCGAGGACCTCCTCGTGGTTGAGGGGCTCGCCGGAGATGCCGGCGGCGAGGTTGGTGACCAGGCTGATGCCCAGCACCTCCATCCCGGCCTGGCGCGCGGCGATCGCCTCGAGGGTCGTGGACATGCCGACCAGGTGGCCGCCGAGGATGCCGGCCATCCGGACCTCCGCGGGGGTCTCGTAGTGGGGGCCGGGGAACTGCACGTAGACGCCCTCGTCGAGGGTGGGGTCGACCTCCTTGCACAGGGCGCGCAGGCGCGGGCTGTACAGGTCGGTGAGGTCGACGAAGTTGGCGCCCTCGATCGGGGAGGTCGCCGTGAGGTTGATGTGGTCGCTGATCAGCACGGGGGTGCCGGGCGTCCAGGTCTCCTTGAGTCCGCCGCAGCCGTTGGTCAGCACGATCGCGCGGGCGCCGGCGGCGGCGGCCGTACGGATCGGGTGCACGACCGCGCGGACGCCCTTGCCCTCGTAGAAGTGGGTGCGCGACAGGAACACCAGCACGTTCTTGTCGCCGACCTTCAGCGAGCGGATCTTGCCGGAGTGGCCGGCGACGCCGGCGGCGTGGAAACCGGGCAGGTCGGTGGTGTTGACCTCGGCGGTGGCGGGGCCGAGCGCGTCGACGGCGGGGAGCCATCCGGAGCCCAGCACGAGGGCCAGGTCGTGGGACTCCACCCCGGTCAGGTCGCGCAGGCGGGCCGCGGCCTGGGCGGCGAGCTCGAACGGGTCGGACTGGGCAGGGGAGACGGTGTCGGTCACCCGACGATCCTAGGTAGCACCGACCCCGTCGGCCAGTCCTGAACGACGTCGGCAGCCGCCCCGCCGCCCCGACGGGCTGTGCTGCGAAACACGTCAACCGCACCCCGCGGCGGTGCGAGAATTGCCCGGTGCTGGGAGTGGTGGATCTGCCGACGTACCTGATCGGTCTCGTGTTGATCGTGCTGTTGCCGGGCCCCAACTCCGTGTACGTCCTCTCCGTCGCCGCGCGACGCGGCGTGGGCGCGGGCTACCAGGCCGCGGCGGGCGTGTGGACCGGGGACGCGGTCCTCATGGTCCTCTCGGCCGCCGGTGTGGCGTCGCTGCTGCGCGCCAACGACCTGCTCTTCGGGGTGGTCCGCTGGGCGGGTGCGGCCTACCTGGCCTACCTCGCCTTCGGGATGCTGCGCGGGGCGTGGCAGACCTGGCGGCGCCGCAACGAGGTGGAACAGCTGATCACCGCTCCGTCCACCCCGGCGTCGGCCGGGGTCGAGTCGCCGTACCGCCGCGCGCTGGTGGTGAGCCTGCTCAACCCCAAGGCGATCCTGTTCTTCGTCGCCTTCTTCGTGCAGTTCGTCGACCCGGCGTACGCCCACCCTGTCGTGTCGTTCGCCTTCTTGGGCCTGCTGTGCCAGCTCGTCAGCGCTCTGTACCTCAGCGTCCTCATCTTCACCGGCACCCGGCTCGCCGCCTCATTCCGGCGCCGCCGACGGCTCGCGGCCGGGGCCACCAGCGCCGTGGGTGCGGCGTTCCTCGCCTTCGCGGTCAAGCTCACCCTGGCCTGAGGGTCGATAACTGTCGGTGGCCTCCGGCATGGTGGACGACATGATCGACCACTTCGGCATCAACGTCAGCGACATGCAGCGCGCCAGCGCCTTCTACGACCGTGTGCTCGGGGTGCTGGGCCACCGTCGCCTCCAGGACTTCGAGGTGGCGATCGGGTACGGCACCGACGCGCCGGCCTTCTGGATCTCCACCTTCGAGGGGGTGGGGCCCAACCGCGAGGTGCACGTCGCCTTCTCGGCTCCCGACTCGGCCGCGGTGCGGGCCTGGTTCGACGAGGCCGTCGCGGCGGGCGCCGAGGTGCTTCACGAGCCGCGCCTGTGGCCGGAGTACCACCCCGGCTACTACGGCGCCTTCGTACGGGACCCCGACGGCAACAACGTCGAGGCCTGCTGCCACACCGGCCAGTGAGCGGGTCGGGGTGAGGGCTCTCACCTTGCCCGCCGGGCACCGGTGACGTTGGATCTGTACGTGTCCGGTGAACGTCCCGCGCTGCGGCTGCCCCAGCTGCCGCCGCGCCTCACCGTGCGGCAACGCTTCGCTGCGGTGGGGCGACGTTGGCGTCAGCTGCTGCGGCTCGCCGCGGCCACCTCGGCGGCGTACGCGATCTCGACTCACCTGCTCGGCCACGAGCAGGCGTTCTTCGCGCCCGTCGCCGCGGTCATCGTGCTGCTCGCCGGTGTCGGACTGCGGCACCGGCTCCTGGTCGAGCTCGTGCTCGGAGTGGCGGTCGGGGTGCTCGTGGGTGAGCTGCTGATCCTGGCCACCGGGCGCGGGGCGTGGCAGCTCGCGCTGATCGTGGTGCTCACGTTCTCGGCGGCGGTCTTCATGGGGCTCAAGGGCGTCTCGCTCACCCAGGCCGCCAACTCCGGGGTCCTGCTGGCCGCTGTGGTGCCGGCCGTGGGCGCCGACAACCCCGCGATGACCCGTTTCGTCGACTCGCTCGTGGGCGGGGCGTGCGGGCTCGCGATGGTGCTGCTGCTGCCGCGCAACGCGACCCGCGACATCGACAAGGAGGTGCGGCCCCTGCTGGAGCACCTCGAGGGGATCCTCGAGCAGGTGGCCCGGGCCCTGCGCGCCGGCGACGCCGCCCAGGCCGACGCCGCCCTCGAGCGTGCACGTGGGCTCCAGAGCCAGGTCAACAGCGCCTCCGCCACGGCTGCCGCCGCGACCGAGGTGGCCCACATGTCACCCGTGCGCTGGTACCAGCGCACCGAGGTCGCCCGCTACGCCCAGGTGCTGGTCGACATCGACAACGCCATCCGCGACGCCCGGGTGCTGGCGCGCCGCGTCTCCTCGATGCTGCGGATGGGGGAGACCGGCGGCGATGAGCTCTGCGAGGCCGTCGAGTGCCTGGCCCGCGGGGTGCAGATCTTCGAGGCCGGACTGTCCGACCCTGCCGCGTACGCCCGCGCCCAGGACGAGCTCGTCGAGTCCGTACGCCTCGCCGTCGGCGCGCTGACCGACCAGATGACCCTCAACCGGGCTGCGGTGGTCGCCCAGGTCCGCTCGCTGGCCGCCGACGTGCTCTTCGCCAGCGGGATGAGTCGCGACGAGCTCGACGTGCGCCTCAACTTCTGAGGCCGACGGCGCCGGAGGTGGGGCTACTGCTCGATCGAGCGGCAGGGGCGTCGGCGCAGTGACCGTACGTAGTCCGCGGGGGCGTCGGCGGCCTCGGCCGCGTCGGCGAGGATGCCCAGGTTGACCGCGGAGGGCAGGCCGCCCTCGTACGCGTCGAGCACGTAGGCCCAGCTCAGCAGCTCCCCCGACAGCGCCGAGACCCGCACGCGGGTCTTGCGGTACAGGCCGGTGTCGGCCTGCTCGAAGCCGTCCAGGAGCCGCTCGTCCTCGGGGCTGACGTCGTACACGGCCACGAAGACCTGGTCCAGCGGGTCCTCGACGAGGGTCGGCAGGGCGCCGTCCCAGCCGTGCTCCTCGCCGCCGAAGGTCAACCGCCACCCGGCCAGCCACCCGGTCGTGTGCAGCGGGGAGTGGGGGCAGCGTTCGCTCATCCGGGTCGGGTCGAGGTTGCTGCCGTAGGCGGCGTACAGCGTCACAGGAGAAGGGTAACCAGCCGGTAGCCCCGACGCAGCCCGCCAGGTGCGTCCGGGGTCCGGGGGCCTCGGGGTCCCGGGTGTGCTCAGTCGGCGCCGGGCAACTACTCTGGGTGCGTGAGCGAGACGCACTTCAACACCGTTGTCCTCGGCGCTGGCCCCGGTGGCTACGTCGCCGCCATCCGCGCATCGCAGCTGGGCCAGAAGGTCGCGGTCATCGAGGAGAAGTACTGGGGCGGTGTCTGCCTCAACGTCGGCTGCATCCCGTCCAAGGCTCTGCTCAAGAACGCCGAGCTCGCCCACACGCTGACCCACGAGAAGGCCAAGTACGGCATCGAGGGTGACGCGACGATGAGCTTCGGCCCGACCCACAAGCGTTCGCGCGACGTGTCGGCCGGCATCGTCAAGGGCGTCCACTTCCTGATGAAGAAGAACAAGATCACCGAGATCCACGGCTGGGGCACGCTGACCAGCCCGACCTCGGTCGACGTGGTCCAGGACGGCCAGACCACCTCCTACAGCTTCGACAACCTGATCATCGCCACCGGCGCCACGGTCCGCACCCTCCCGGGTGTCGAGATCGGCGGCAACGTCGTGACGTACGAGGAGCAGATCCTCGACTCCGAGCTGCCCGGCTCGATGATCATCGGCGGCTCCGGCGCCATCGGCGTCGAGTTCGCGTACGTGCTGAAGAACTTCGGCGTCGACGTCACCATCGTCGAGTTCGCCGACCGGATCGTGCCGGCCGAGGACGCCGACATCTCCAAGGAGCTGCTCAAGCACTACAAGAAGCTCGGCGTGAAGATCCTGACCTCGACCGCCGTGAAGTCCGTCAGCGACACCGGTTCGGGCGTCAAGGTCACGGTGGCCCCGGCCGCCGGCGGCGACGAGCAGGTGCTGGAGGCCGACAAGTTCCTCTCCGCGTTCGGCTTCGCCCCGCGCGTGACCGGCTACGGCCTGGAGAACACCGGCGTGAAGGTCTCCGACCGTGGCGCCATCGAGATCGACGCGTACGGCCGCACCAACGTGCCCAACGTGTACGCGATCGGTGACTGCACCGGCAAGATGATGCTGGCCCACGTGGCCGAGGCGATGGGCATCGTGGCCGCCGAGACGATCAGCGGCGCCGAGACCATGCCGGTCGACTTCGCGATGATCCCGCGCGCCACGTACTGCCAGCCGCAGATCGGCTCGTTCGGCTACTCCGAGGCGCAGGCCAAGGACCTGGGGTACGACGTCAAGACCTCGACGTTCCCGTTCGCCGCCAACGGCAAGGCCCAGGGCCTCGGCGAGGCGGTCGGTTTCGTCAAGGTCGTCGCCGACGCCGAGCACAACGAGATCCTCGGCGCGCACATGATCGGCCCGGACGTCACGGAGCTGCTGCCGGTGCTCACGCTGGCCCAGCAGTGGGACCTCACGACCGACGAGGTCTCCCGCAACGTCTTCGCGCACCCGACCCTGTCGGAGGCCGTGAAGGAAGCGGTGCACGGCATCTCCGGCCACATGATCAACTTCTGAGCAGGGCGGGGACACAAGCGCCATGAGTGAGCTCGACCGGTCCGGCCAGCACGTCGTCATCGTCGGGGGAGGCCCCGGCGGGTACGAGGCGGCGCTGGTCGCGGCCCAGCTCGGGGCGCAGGTGACGCTCGTCGACTCCGACGGGCTCGGCGGTTCCGCGGTCCTCACCGACTGCGTGCCCTCCAAGACGCTGATCGCCACCGCCGAGCTGATGAGCGACGTCCGGCGCGCCCGGGTGCTCGGCATCCGGCTCCCGGAGAAGTCGCGCGACAGCCAGGCCGAGCTCGAGGTCGACCTGCAGGTGGTCAACGAGCGGGTCAAGGCGCTCGCGGCCGAGCAGTCGGCGGACATCGCTCGCCGGGTGGCGCGCGACGGCGTCCGCGTCGTCCAGGGGCGCGGCCGGCTGCAGTCCAACACCCGCGTCGTGGCCACGCTGGCCGACGGCAGCACCGAGACGCTCGACGCCGACGCGATCCTCGTCGCCACCGGTGCCGCTCCGCGCACGCTGCCCAGCGCGCAGCCCGACGGCGAGCGGATCCTCACCTGGGAGCAGGTCTACGACCTCAACGAGGTGCCGGAGAAGCTGATCGTGGTCGGTTCCGGTGTCACCGGCGCCGAGTTCGCCAGCGCGTACCTCGCCCTCGGCGTGGACGTCACCCTCGTCTCCTCCCGCGACCGGGTCCTGCCCGGCGAGGACGCCGACGCCTCCGCCGTGCTCGAGGCCGTCTCGGTGCGCCGTGGCATGAAGGTGCTGGGGGAGTCCCGGATGGAGTCGGTGACCCGCGACGGCGACACCGTCACGGTCACCCTCACCGACGGCCGTACGGTTTCCGGCAGCCACTGCATCCTCGCGCTCGGCTCGGTGCCCAACACCGCCGACCTCGGGCTGGAGGACGTGGGCGTCGTCACCGACGACGGCGGATTCATCAAGGTCGACCGGGTCTCGCGGACCAGCGCCCGCGGCGTGTACGCCGCCGGCGACTGCACCGGCGTGCTCATGCTCGCCTCGGTGGCGGCCATGCAGGGCCGCATCGCCATGTGGCACTTCCTCGGCGACGCGGTGGCGCCGCTGGACCTCAAGAAGGTCTCCTCCAACGTCTTCACGGCTCCCGAGATCGCCACCGTCGGCTGGTCGCAGAAGTCCGTGGACGCCGGCGAGATCGAGGCCGAGGTCGTGATGCTGCCGCTGGCCGGCAACCCGCGGGCCAAGATGCAGGGCGTCAAGGACGGCTTCGTGAAGCTGTTCTGCCGGCCCGGCACGGGCATCGTGGTGGGCGGCGTCGTCGTCGGTCCCCGGGCCTCCGAGCTGATCCACCCGGTGTCCCTGGCGGTCGCCGAGTCGTTGACGGCCGACCACCTGGCGCAGGCCTTCACCGTCTACCCGTCGATGAGCGGTTCGGTCGCCGAGGCGGCCCGTCGCCTGCACCGCGTCTGAGGTGTTCGCGGCCCCACCTGCCAGCGTGCACGGTGGGGACTCGCACCCGGTGAATTACAGATCTGTAGTTCACGCGAAGGGGGTGACCCCGGCTGCTCCTCGTGTTGTGATCGTGGTTCACCCCCGTCACAGACGTCCCACTGATCACGAGAGAGTCGTCGTTCTGCCATGCCTCGCGCCCGCCTCCTGACCGCCGCAGTCGCCCTGGCTGCGACCGTCGTCGCCACCGGACTCCCCAGCGCCGCCCATGCCGCGCGCGCGGACGATTCCTGGCCGGTCGACGGCAACAGCACGCTCACGTTCGAGGGGCGCGGGTACGGCCACGGGTACGGCATGAGCCAGTACGGCGCCGAGGGCGCGGCACGCGAGGGACGGACGTGGAAGCAGATCGTCGGCTTCTACTACCCGGGCACCAAGGTCGCCGAGACCAAGGGCCAGATCAAGGTGCTCCTCAGCGCCGACACCGACGGCGACGTGACGGTCCAGGCGGCACGCGGCCTGTCCGTCCGCAAGGTGTCGACGGGGACCTCCTGGACCCTGCCGACCTCCACGAAGGCCTCGCAGTGGCGCCTGGTGGCCAAGGAGACCCGGACCAGCGTGCAGTTCCGTCGTACGAAGGGCTGGACGACCTGGCGCACCGTCGCTGGTGAGGCCGAGTTCAGCTCCAGCGCCGGCAAGGTCACCCTGGTGCTGCCGGGCCGGACGGTGGAGTACCGCGGTCGCCTCCGCTCGGCTGTCCCCACCGGTGGCGGGACGCGGCAGACGGTGAACGTGCTGTCGCTGCAGAGCTACCTGCGCGGTGTGGTGCCGCTCGAGATCCCCGCGCTGTGGCACACCGAGGCCGTCAGCGCCCAGGCGGTGGCGGCGCGCACGTACGCCGCCCGCGAGCGCTTCGACAACTCCAGGCGCAGCTACCACCTGTGCGACACCACCATGTGCCAGGTGTACGGCGGAGTCGCCGCCGAGCACTCCGCCGCCACCGCGGCGGTACGGCGCACCGCCGGCCAGGGGCTGTGGCACGACAAGAAGCCGGCCTTCACGCAGTTCTCGGCCAGCAACGGTGGTCAGGCCGCCCAGGGCAGCCAGCCGTACCTCGCGGCGCAGGCCGACCCGTACGACCGGTGGAGCGGCAACCCGTACCGCACCTGGAAGGTCGCCTTCACCGACAAGGCGATCGAGAAGGCGTGGCCGCAGATCGGTGACCTGCGCCGGGTCGAGGTGCTGCGCCGCGACGGCGACGGGGCCTGGGGTGGGCGCGTGCTCACCGCGCGGCTGGTCGGCGGCAAGGGCAGCGTCGAGGTGAGCGGCTCGACCGTACGCTCCACGCTGGGCCTGCGGTCGAACTACTTCACCCTCACCGTCACCCCGCGCTGATTCCCGCGCGGCCGCTCAGCGGCGCGCCAGTGCCAGCCCCGCGGCCCGACCGGAGAAGATGCAGCCGCCCAGGAAGGTGCCCTCCAACGCGTTGTAGCCGTGCACGCCGCCACCGCCGAAGCCGGCGACCTCGCCGGCGGCGTACAGGCCGGGGACCGGGGTGCCGTCGGCCGCGATGCACTGGCTGTCGAGGTTGGTCTCCAGCCCGCCGAGGGTCTTGCGGGACAGGATGTTGAGCCGTACGGCGATGAGCGGGCCGTGGGCGGGGTCGAGGATGCGGTGCGGCTTGGCGACGCGGATCAGCTTGTCGGTCAGCGACTGGCGGGCGTTGGCCATCACCATCAGCTGGACGTCCTTGCCGAACTTGTTGCCGAGCTCGCGGTCACGCGCCACGATCTGGCGCTCGATGTCGTCGACGTCGAGGGCGGGGCCGCGGGAGATCTCGTTCATGCCGGCGACGAGGTCGGTCAGGTTGTCGGCGACCACGAAGTCCTCGCCGTGCTGCTTGAACGCCTCCACCGGGCCGGGGGCGCCCTTGGCAAGGCGGGACGTGGCCATGAACTTGATGTCCTTGCCGGTCAGGTCGGGGTTCTGCTCGGAGCCCGAGAGGGCGAACTCCTTCTCGATGATCGACTGGGTCAGGATGAACCACGAGTAGTCGTACCCCGTGGACAGGATCTTCTTCATCGAGCCGATGGAGTCGGCACCCGGGACGCCGGACATGCCCTCGAGGCGCTGGCCGTTGGCGTCGAACCACATCGACGAGGGGCCGGGGAGGATGCGGATGGCGTGGTCGGGCCACACGGGGTCCCAGTTGTGGATGCCCTCGACGTAGGCCCACATCCGGTCGCGGTTGACGATGTTGGCGCCGGTGGACTCGGTGATGGCGAGCATCCTGCCGTCGACGTGCGCGGGGACGCCGCTGATCATGTGCTGCGGCGCGGGCCCGACGCGCTCGGTGGGCCAGTTGGCTCGCATGAGGGCGTGGTTGTGGCCGATCCCGCCCGAGGTCACCACGACGGCTGCGGCGCGGTGCTCGAAGGTGCCCACGGCGTCCCGGTTGGACTTCACGCCGCGCTCGGCGTCGTCGGGCGCCAGCTCGGTGCCCC
>NZ_JBJEHY010000146.1:0-31609 GCF_051876515.1 Nocardioides sp.
CGCCCTCGAGTCGTGCACGTCGCTCGACCACGGCCTTGAGGTAGCGGGTGTACTCGCGCAGCTGGCGGGCACCGGCCTGGCCGACGAACCCGGCCCGCTCCGCCGGGTCGGCGGGCTCCATGAGCCGCGCGACCTGCGCCTTCATCTCGGTCAGCGCCGGCAGGGTGTGCAGGTCCGCGCGCCCCGACAGGGCACGGTCCGCCTCCCGCCAGGCCGCCAGCACGCGTACGACGTCGCCCAGGCAGGCGCGCACACCGCCGTCGACCTCGGCCCGTACGACCTCCAGCAGCTTCTCGAACGCCTCGGGGCTGCGGACGCCCGTACCGGATCCAGCACGGTCGTCGACCAGGTCCGAGACCACCGCCACCCGCACGTCCGCGACCAGGTCAGCCACGGAGTCGTACGGCGTCGCCACCAGCGCGAGCTGGTCCCGCTGGTCCAGGCCGAACGACTCGACCTTGGGCGCCGGCCCCAGGGCGAGCACGAGCAGCCGACGCAGCCCGAGGCGGTGGCTGGCCGCGGCCTCCTCCGCCGAGGCGAGCACCGCGACGCCGACCGTGGAGCCCTCGTCGACCAGCGCCGGGTAGCCGCGCACCTCGTGGCCGGCCCGCTTCTGGGTGAAGGACTCCTCCAGCTCGCCGAACGTCCAGGTGGTCTGGCCGGTGGCGCTGACGCCCGAGTCGGCGGCGACCTCGGCGATGGCCGCGTCGAACTCGCCGCGCAGCGGTGCCTTGAGGGCGTCGAGGTCCTTGCCGCGGGCCGTCTCCCGGCCGTCCTCGCCGCGTACGGAGAAGGTCGGCTGCAGGTGGGCGGGCACCTTGCTCCAGTCCCACGCCTCGCGGGGCACCACGACCCCGCGCGTCCCGCGGGCGAACCGCTCCAACGCGTCGAGCAGCGGCTCGGATCCCGCCGGGACGGAGGCCAGGAACTCGCGCGCCGCGTTGGGCGCCGGCACCAGGCCCACGCGCAGGTTCTTGGGCAGCGACCGGATCAGCTCGACGACGAGCTCCTCGCGCAGCCCCGGCACCAGCCAGGAGAAGTCGTCGGCCTCGACCCGGTTGAGCGTCGCGACGGGGACCTCGATGGTCAGGCCGTCGTCGACCTCGCCCGGGGAGAAGTTGTACGAGATCGGGAAGGTCAGCCCCTCGGTGACCGAGTCGTGCCACTGCGTCGGGAAGTCCGCGGCGCGCACGTCGGCCGCCGCGTCGTTGGTGAGCATGTCGGGGTCGAAGGTGAGCAGGTCGGGCCGCTTCTGCCGCTCCCGCTTCCACCAGGCGTCGAAGTGCGCCCCGGAGACGACGTCCTTGCCGACGCGGGCGTCGTAGAAGTCGAACAGGGTGTGCTCGTCCACCACGATGTCGCGGCGCCGCGACCGGTGCTCGAGCTCCTCGGCCTCGGCCAGCAGGCGGGCGTTCTCGGCCAGGAACCGGTGCCGCGAGTGCCACTCGCGCTGCACCAGGGCGTGCCGGATGAACAGCTCGCGGGACAGCTCGGGGTCGATCCGACCGAAGTTCACCGGCCGGTCGGCGACCAGCGGGACGCCGTACAGCGTGACCTTCTCGCGCGCCATCACCGAGGCCCGCTTCATCGACCAGTGCGGTTCGGAGTACGTCCGCTTCACCAGGTGGGCGCCGAGCCGCTCGGCCCACTCCGGCGCGATGGCGGCGTTCTGGCGCGCCCACAGGCGCGAGGTCTCCACCAGCTCCGCGCTCATCAGGAACTGCGGGTTCGAGCCCTTGAGGACGCTGCCGGGAAAGATCGCGAACTTCGCGCCCCGCGCGCCCTGGTACTCCCGCGGACCCGGCCGCCGGTCCTTGCCGCGGCCCGGTCCCCCGGTGCCCGGGGCGGGCTTCTCCCGCTCCTCCAGCGCCCCGACGTGCGAGAGCAGGCCGGAGAGCAGCGCCTGGTGGATGCCGTCGGCGTCGGGCAGGTCGGCGGGCTGGCCGACCTCGATCTTCATCTCCTTGCAGACCTGCCGCAGCTGGGACTCGTAGTCCTGCCACTCGCGCACCCGCAGGTAGTTGAGGTGCTCGCGGCGGCACATCCGGCGGAAGGCGCTGGAGGAGAGCTCGCGCTGGGACGTACGGATGTGGCGCCACAGGTTGAGCCAGGTCAGGAAGTCGGACTTGTCGTCCTTGAAACGGGCGTGCAGCTGGTCGGCCTGGGCCCGCTGCTCCTCGGGCCGCTCGCGCGGGTCCTGGATGCTCAGCGCCGCGGCGATCACGAGGACCTCGCGGACGCAGCCGAGCCGGTCGGCCTCCAGGATCATCCGCCCCAGGCGGGGGTCGATCGGGAGCCGGGCCAGTCGCTGCCCGACCTTCGTGAGGCGTACGCCGGGGTGCCGCCCGCGCGCACCCGCCGCCCCGGTGGTCGAGCCCGTCGAGGCCCTCCCTCCCGTCGAGGCGTCCAGCGCGCCCAGCTCGTCGAGCAGGTCGAGGCCGGCGCGTACGTTGCGCTGGTCGGGGGGCTCCACGAACGGGAACCGGGCGATGTCGCCGAGCCGCAGCGAGGCCATCTGCAGGATGACGCTGGCCAGGTTGGTCCGCAGGATCTCGGGGTCGGTGAACTCCGGACGCCCCTCGAAGTCCTCCTCGGAGTACAGCCGGATCGCGATGCCCTCGCTGACGCGGCCGCACCGGCCGGAGCGCTGGTTGGCCGAGGCCTGGCTGATCGGCTCGATCGGCAGCCGCTGCACCTTCGTACGGACCGAGTAGCGGCTGATCCGCGCAAGCCCGGTGTCGATGACGTAGCGGATCCCGGGCACCGTCAGCGAGGTCTCCGCGACGTTGGTGGAGAGCACCACCCGGCGTACGAGGGAGGAGTGTGCGGAGAAGACCCGGTGCTGCTCGGCGGCCGAGAGGCGGCCGTACAGGGGCACCACCTCCAGCCGGTCGCTGGCCAGGGAGGCCAGCGCGTCGGCGGTGTCGCGGATCTCGCGCTCGCCGGGCAGGAAGACGAGCACGTCGCCGGGGCCCTCCGACGACAGCTCGCGGAGCGCGTCGACGATCGCCTCGGTCTGGTCGCGCTGGACCGTCTCACCCTCGTCGTCGACCTCGTCGCCCGAGCCGGTGACCAGCGGGCGGTAGCGGACCTCGACCGGGTACGTGCGCCCCGAGACCTCGATGACGGGGGCGTCGAAGTGCTCGGAGAACCGCTCCACGTCGATGGTCGCCGAGGTGATGACGACCTTGAGGTCGGGGCGGCGGGGCAGCAGCCGCTTGAGGTAGCCGAGGAGGAAGTCGATGTTGAGGCTGCGCTCGTGGGCCTCGTCGATGATGATCGCGTCGTACTTGCGCAGGTCACGGTCGCGCTGCAGCTCGGCGAGCAGGATGCCGTCGGTCATCAGCTTGACCCGGCTGGCCCGCGAGGTGCGGTCGGTGAACCGGACCTGGTAGCCCACCACGTCCCCGAGCTCGGTGCCCAGCTCCTCGGCGATGCGCTCGGCGACGCTGCGCGCGGCGATCCGGCGCGGCTGGGTGTGGCCGATCAGCCGACCCTCGGTGCCCAGACCGAGCTCGAGCAGGATCTTGGGCAGCTGGGTCGTCTTGCCCGACCCGGTCTCACCGGCGACGACGACCACCTGGTGGTCGCGTACGGCCGCCGCGATGTCGTCGCGACGGTGGGAGACAGGGAGCTCGGCGGGGTACTGGATCTGCACAACGTCGGCCATTGTCGCCCACGGCTGCGCGCGGGGGTCAATCGGTTTGCGGCGAGGTGCGGCCCGCCGAGGCTCAGGACGTTCCGGAGTCCTCCTGGGCGTCACCCTGGTCGGGCGTCGGGGTCTGCTGCGGCGGGGTGGACTCGGTGGAGTCCGGCGGCGCGGGCAGCTCCTGCCCCGGGCCCCAGTCGCCCGGGCCCTGACCGCCGCGCTGCGGCATGCCGGAGCGGTCCCCGCCCGGCCCCCGGCCGAAGTCGCCCGGCCCGCGCTCGGAGAACCCCGGGCGGTCGTCGCGGCCGTCGAGCGCCCAGTGCAACGCGGCACCTCCGACGCCACCCAGGAGCAGGGCCGCGACGGCGGCAGCGGTGAGCGACTTCCAGGTGAAACGGCGCGCGGCGATCCGCTGACGCAGGGGCGGCTTGGCCGCTGCGTACGCCTGGGCCGGGTAGGGCTGGCCAGCGTACGGCTGGCCCGCGTGCGGCTGGCCCTCGTACGGCTGGCCCGGCTGCGACTCGGGCGGGGTGGCCGGAGGCTGCTCGGCCTGCGGCGAGGGCTGCGACGGCTGCGGCACCTCGGCGGCGCCGCCCTGGCGGGGAGTGTTCTCGGTCATGGCAACAGGCTGACCACCCGACCTGTGCGCGACCTGTGCGCGTGCCGTGGCCCGCCGATGAGTGCAGGTCCCGGCGTGACTCCACAGAGGTTCCACAGGAACCACACAGACTCACCGGTCAGGATGGACCCATGCAGTTCGCCCGCCCCGACGGCTCCCCCGTCCGCGTCCTCGTCGTGGACGACGAGGTCAACATCGCCGAGCTGCTCGGCATGGCGCTGCGCCACGAGGGCTGGGAGGTCGCGCTGGCCCACACCGGACGCGACGCCGTCGCCACCGCCTCGGAGATCCGCCCCGACGCGGTCGTCCTGGACATCATGCTGCCCGACTTCGACGGTCTGGAGGTGCTGCGCCGGCTGCGCGCCCAGCACGCCCACGTACCCGTCCTCTTCCTCACCGCCCGCGACTCCGTCGAGGACCGGGTCAGCGGCCTGACGGTCGGCGGCGACGACTACGTGACCAAGCCCTTCTCGCTGGAGGAGGTCGTCGCACGGCTGCGGGCGCTGCTGCGCCGGGCCGCGGTCGGCGTCACCGAGGACCGCAACGTGCTCCAGGTCGGCGACCTCGTGATGGACGAGGACAGCCACGAGGTCTTCCGGGGCGGCCGGTCGGTCACCCTGACGGCCACGGAGTTCGAGCTGCTGCGCTACCTGATGCGCAACCCGCGGCGCGTGCTCAGCAAGGCGCAGATCCTGGACCGCGTGTGGAACTACGACTTCGGTGGCCAGGCCAACGTCGTGGAGCTCTACATCTCCTACCTCCGCAAGAAGATCGACGCCGGCAGCGAGCCGATGATCCACACCGTCCGCGGCGCCGGGTACGTCCTCAAGCCGGCCACGTGAGGGACCGATGAGCACCGACTCCCCCGCAACCGACTCCCCCGCGTCCGGCGCCCCCGGCGCTGGGCCGCGGCTGAGCCTCACCGCTCGGCTGGTGCTGCTGCTCGTCGCCCTGGTCACCGTCGCTGCCGTGCTGGTCTCCACGGCCACCACGCTCGTGATGAGCAGCGTGCTCCACGACCGCCTCGACGCCGAGGTCCGCGGCGCCTTCTCGCGGGCGTACGGCCAGGGCTCCCCGCCGCCCTCGCGCGACGGCGGCTCACCGGGCGCCGCCGGCCAGCAGGTCGGCACGGTCACCGCCGGCTTCAGCGGCACCTTCTCCGCCGGGCAGGTCCTGGTGGCGGTCGACCAGGGCAAGGCGAGCTACGAGCGGCTCGACGAGGAGGCCCTGGCCGTGCTCGCCGAGGTGCCCGTCGACGGCAACCTGCACGACGTGCGCCTGCCCGGTCTGGGTCGCTACCGCGTCCTCGCCGCCGGCGACGGCTCGGCGCGGGTGCTCGCGGCGCTGCCGACCGCCGAGGTCGACGACACGCTGGGGTCGCTGGTGCGCTGGGAGGTGCTGCTCTCCCTGCTCACGGTGACCGTCGCCGGTGGGGCCGGCGCGGTCCTCGTACGCCGCTCGCTGAGCCCGCTGCGCGAGGTGGCGGACACGGCGCGGCGGGTGGCCACGCTGCCCCTCGACCGTGGCGAGATCGCCCTCACCGACCGCGTGCCCGACCGGTTGGCCGACGACGGCGACGAGGTGGGGCGCGTCGGCTCGGCCCTCAACCACCTGCTCGCCCACGTCGAGACGTCGCTGCGGGCACGGCACCTCAGCGAGCAGCAGGTGCGCCAGTTCGTCGCCGACGCCTCCCACGAGCTGCGTACGCCGCTGGCCACCATCGCCGGCTACACAGAGCTGGCCGAGCGACAGCCCGACACCACGCCCCAGGCGCTCGACAAGGTCCGCGCCGAGTCGGCCCGCATGGGTGCCCTCGTCGAGGACCTGCTGCTGCTCGCCCGCCTCGACCAAGGGCGTCCCCTGGCCCGCGAGGACGTCGAGCTGCCGCTGCTCCTGGCCGAGGTGGTCAACGACGCGCGCGTGCTGGCCGGCGACCACCGCTGGCAGCTGGAGCTCTCCGAGGCGCCCGGAGACGTGGTCGGCGACCCCGACCGGCTGCGTCAGGTGGTCACCAACCTGGTCACCAACGCGCGCCTGCACACCCCCGCCGGCACCACGGTGACGGTGCGGCAGCACGCCGACGGGTTCAGCGTCCACGACGACGGGCCGGGCATCCCGCCCGGGCTCCTCGACCACGTCTTCGACCGGTTCGCCCGCGGGGAGGAGTCGCGGGCCCGCACCGATGGCGGTGGCACCGGGCTGGGACTGGCGCTGGTGAGGGCGATCGTCGACGCCCACGGCGGCACCGTACGGGTGGCCTCCGCGCCCGGGTCGACGGAGTTCCGGGTGACGCTCCCCCTCAGGGGCTGAGGTCACCCATCGCGCCCCGGCCGGAGGAGGCCCCGCCGACCTTGCGACCGGCGATCTCACGCCACCGGACGCGCAGCACCACGGGTCGTACGCCTCCGGCCCAGGGTTGCAGCTCGACGGGGTCGAGCGCGCGACGGCGTTGCGCCTCGTCCTCGACCCGCTCGCAGGTGCCGTGGGCGACCACGCTCCACCCTCGCCGGTGGTCGCGGTCGAGGTGGTCGATCTCGAAGCTCACCTCCGTCTCCGGCGCGTACGTCGCCAGCTCGCTGTACGCGGTGGTGCGGAACGTGACCGAGGAGGCGTCGCTGACGTAGGTGACCGGGGTCAGGCGCGGCCCGGCGGGCGTCACGAACGCGACCCGTCCCACCGAGTCCCGCCCGAGCAGGCCCACGCACTCGTCGGGCGACATCGCCGTCACGTCCATGCGACCAACTCCCGGGCTCGGACCAGCGGGGGCACTCTCATCCAGCATGCAGGAGGGACGGCGCCACGCCGCCGACGTGACGGTTTTCCTGCCGAGGAGGCCAGATCCGACCGCGCAGGTCTGGACCACTTGGGCCGATTGCACCGGGTTCCGGTCGGCCGCGGCCGCTAGGGTCGCGGCCATGCCGTCTCCCCTGAGCACCCGACTCCCCCAGCTGCGCAAGGCCAAGGACTTCTCCGGGGCCGTGGTCGCGCTCACCGGCGCCGGTTCCGGCATCGGGCGCGCGCTGGCCGTGGCGCTGGCGTCGCGGGGCGCGCTGCTCGCCCTCAGCGACATCACCCCCGGTCCGCTGGCGGAGACCGCGGAGCTGGCCCGTGCCGCCGGGGCGCGCGACGTCCTGACCACCACGGTCGACGTGGCGGACCGTGCGGCCGTCGAGGCGTGGGCCGCCGAGGTGGTCGCGCACCACGGCCGCGTCAACGTGCTCGTCAACAACGCCGGCGTCTCCCTGACCGGCCAGTTCGCGGAGCTCGAGCACGCCGACATGGAGTGGATCGTCGGCATCAACTTCTGGGGCGTCGTGCACGGCACGAAGGCGTTCCTGCCCCACCTGATCGCCTCGGGCGAGGGCCACGTGGTCACCCTGTCGTCGTTGTTCGGCCTGCTGTCGGTTCCCGGCCAGTCGCTGTACAACGCCACCAAGTACGCGGTGCGGGGTCTCACCGAGGCGCTGCGCGAGGAGATGCTGGCCGCCGGCCACCCGGTCGACGTGACGGTGGTGCACCCCGGGGGGATTGCGACCGGCATCGTCCGCAACGGACGCTTCGCCGACCCCGACCGTGGCGCCCGGACCATCTCCACCTTCGACGAGGTGCTGGCCCGTACGACGCCGGAGCAGGCCGCCCGGACCATCCTGTCGGGGATGTCGCGGCGCAAGCCCCGCGTACTCATCGGCGCCGACGCGCACCTGCTGCACAACTTCGCCCGGTTCGCCGGCGCCCGCTACCAGGACGTCGTCGCCCGCGCCACGCCCGCCGACGCCCAGTGACGGTGCCGACCTCGGGCGCTCGCGCACGGTTCCGCTTCACGAAGTGGGACGGCCGTCCGCACTGGGAGTTCGACGGGACCGTGCTGGGCAGCGACGAGCACGGCACCTGGGTCGGCTTTCCCCGCGGCACCCACCAGGCCCGCCCCGGGTTCGCCTTCGACACCGAGGTCGACTCGGTGAGCCTGGTCGCGCCGGGCACCTGGGCGGCGCCGACGTTCCACGCGCCCGGGATCTGGTGCGACGTGTACGTCGACATGACCTCACCGGTGCAGTGGGACGGGACCACGGTGCAGGCCGTCGACCTCGACCTCGACGTGATCCGGATGTCCGACGGCGAGGTGCGCCTCGACGACGAGGACGAGTTCGCCACGCACCAGGTGGCGCTGGGCTACCCCGACGACGTCGTGGCGGGCGCGCGGGTGAGTGCCGAGGCGGTCCTGGCCGCCGTACGGGCGGGTGCGGCGCCGTACGACGGCACCCACGAGCGGTGGCTGGCGGTGCTCGCCGACCTCAGTCGGTGACCTCGTCCGCGGCGCTCTCCGCGATCCGGCGGCGCTGCAGCTTTCGCTCGGCCCGGGTCAGCGGACGCAGGGGCCCGACGAGGCGCGGGCCGGAGAGCCGCTCCTCGAGCCGCCGCGCCTCGCGCTTGAGCGGCTGCGCCACGTACTCCCCCAGGATCACGCCTGCCGCCAGGGCGGTCGCGACGGAGGCGGCCGTCATCATGGACAGGATGCCGAAGGAGACCTGCGCGCCGCCCTCCGCGAGCAGCGACAGCCCCTTGTAGATCGCCAGGCCCGGCAGGAACGGCACGATCGCCGGCACCGCGACGACGAGCGGCGGCACGCGTACGCGCCCGGCCACGGCGTACGCGACGAGGCCGATCAGCAGCCCCGCCGCCCCGGTCTGCCAGGTACGTCCCACGTCGACCGTGGCGAGCCCGTGCGAGACGAGCGAGGCTGCGGCGGCGATCACGCCCACCGGCAGCACCGCGCGCCAGGGCGCCTTGGTGGCGACCGCGAACGCGGCCGCCGCGACGGCCGTGCCGCCGACCAGCAGCACGATCTCCACCACGCCGGAACGTCCCGGGACCAGGCGGCCGAGGTCGACGCCCAGGAGCTCTCCCGTGGTGATGCCGAGGCTGACGCCGGCCACGATGCCGGCGGTGGCGAGCAACGCCTCGAGGATGCGCGCCGTGGCCGTCATGTAGAAGCCGGTCAGGGCGTCCTGGATCGCGCCCATGAACCCGATGCCGGCCAACAGCATGATGATCGTTGCGGTGACCACGAGCGAGGGGTCGGCGGTGAGGTCGAGCACCGCCATGGCGATCGCGAAGGCGGTCGCCACGACGCCCCCCGCCACCTGCACGTAGAACTGCGGCAGGCGGCGCTTCGTCATGGCGCCCTGGATGCGGTCGATCAGGACCGCCGCGAGGCAGGCCACGGCGGCCACGACCGGGCCACCGCCCAGGAAGACGGCGACCGCCGCGCACATCACGCCCCAGGCGAGCGAGACCAGCCACCGCGGCGACGACGACGGAGTGGAGACGATGGTCGCCATCCGGGTGCGGGCCAGGTACAGGTCAGTGCGGTCGGAGAGGAGGTCCTGCACCAGGTGGTCGACGGCGGTGAGGTCGGCGTAGTCGAGGTCGCGGCGGTGCACCACCCGCACCATCGTGGCGGGCACCTCCTCCGGGCTCGGCTGGTGGCTGATCGAGAGCACCGTGAAGTTGACGTCGATCTCGACGTGCCTGAGCCCGAGGTGCTGCCCGAGCGTACGGATCGTGGCCGTCACGTCCGCGGCACCGGCACCGGAGGCGAGCAGCATCTCGCCGACGCGGAGGCACAGGTCGAGTGTCAGGTACACCTCTCGCCGCGAGGTCAGCCCCTGGTCCTCTTCTGCCATGTGTCCATGGTTGCACCCCGTTCCGGCGCCAGTCCTTAGCATGGTCATGTGCACATCGACTTCCACGCCTCCGCCGCCCCCACGCTGGGTGTCGAGTGGGAGTTCGCGCTGGTCGACCGCACCACCCGCGACCTCGCGAACTCCGCGGACGCGCTGTTCGCGGAGGCCGCACCCCGGCTGGCCTCGCCCGAGCGGCTGCACAAGGAGCTGCTGCGCAACACCGTCGAGGTCGTCACCGGCATCTGCGGGTCCGCCGGCGACGCGATGGACGACCTGCGCCGCACCCTCGACGTGGTGCTGCCGGCCGCGGACGCCGTGGGCGTGGACCTGTTCGGGGCGGGCTCGCACCCGTTCGCGAACTGGTCCGAGCAGCAGCTCAGCGAGGGCGGACGGTACGAGGAGCTGATCAACCGCACCCGCTGGTGGGGTCGCCAGATGCTCATCTGGGGCGTCCACGTGCACGTGGGGATGCCCGACCGCGACCGGGTGATGCCCGTGATCTCGGCCCTGCTGACCTCGTACCCGCACCTGCTCGCGCTGACGGCCTCCTCGCCGGTGTGGGCGGGCGTCGACACCGGGTACGCCTCGAACCGCGCCATGATGTTCCAGCAGCTGCCGACCGCGGGCCTGCCGTTCGAGTTCGACAGCTGGGCGGACTTCGAGGAGTGCATCGGGCAGCAGACCACCACCGGGGTGATCGACTCGATGGCGGACGTGCGGTGGGACATCCGCCCCGCACCGCACCTGGGCACCGTGGAGCACCGCGTCTGCGACGGCCTGAGCCGCATCGACGAGCTGGCCTCGGTGACGGCCCTGCTGCACTGCCTCGTGGTCGACCTCGACACCCGGCTCGCCGCCGGCGAGACCCTGCCCTCGCTGCCCCCGTGGCACGTGCAGGAGAACAAGTGGCGCGCGGCTCGCTACGGCCTGGACGCCATCATCATCCGCAGCACCGACGACGAACGCCTGGTCACCGACGACCTGAACGACCTCGTCGACCGGCTGACCCCGGTGGCCTGTCGGCTCGAGTGCGAGAAGGAGCTGCACGGCGTCGCCGACATCGTCTCCTCGGGCGCGTCGTACCAGCGTCAGCGCGCCGTCGCGGAACGTACCGGAGGCGACCTGGTGGCCGTGGTCGACTCCGTGGTCTCCGAGCTGCGCGACTCGCTCTCCTGAGGCGCGCTCTGGGTTGCGTCATGCGAACCGGGGCACCGGGGCTTGCGTCATCCGAGGCCGTGGCCCCGGGGGTTGCGTCATCCAACGTCCTCGCGCACGGGGCTTGCGTCATGCACAGCCGAACCAATAGGTGCCGGTCTGCATGACGCAGAGACCTTCGCGAGCCCGCACCCATGACGCAGGCCCTCCGCAAGCCCGTACGCATGACGCAGCGAGCTGAGCGGCGCGTACGCATGACGCACGCACGCACGCCCTCAGGACAGGTGGAGCCCTCCCCCGACCTGCTCGGCGACGGCCGACAACCGGCTGCGGGTCACGTCGGCGACCGTGGCCAGGCCGAGCGCGGCCGCCCTGGACCCGGGCCGGGTGGGCTCGCCGACGTCGATGCTCAGGCAGTGGCGGGTGCCCCCGTCGGCGGCGTTGGCCAGCGCGACCGCGTGCCCGGTCGTGCCGGAGCCTGCGAACGGGTCCAGCACCCGGGCGTCGGCGGGCATGGTGCCGAGGATGCGGCGTACGAGGCCGGTCGGCTTGGGGGTCTCGAAGGTGTGCCCGACCAGCGCCTTGAGCTCGGCGACGGCGGTGTCGGTGGAGCCGACCTCCTCGGCCAGCCAGATGGTCCGCAGCTTCTTGCGTCGCCCGGCGTGCAGCCAGTCGCGCTGGAAGATGTCGACGCGCTCGCCGAGCCGGCCGGTGATGGTGCGGCACTCCAGGTCGTCGGGCCGCTCCTCGACGCGCGGCGGCGACCAGCGCCACACGGCCGGGCTGCCGTCGCCGAACACCGGCTTGATCTCGTGCGCTCCGTCGAAGGGGACGGTGGCGACGCGACCGCTGCCGGGGTCGCCGTACAGCGGGTAGTGCAGGGTGGGGGCGCTGACCGGGTTGAACCGCTTGTTGGTGTTGCGCAGCGGCAGGTACCGGAACCGGCGTCCGTCCGGTGCGGTGCGTGAGAAGTCGGACTCCACGACGGTGTCGGCGGTGGTCGCCTCGACGACGCAGGTGCGCGCGTGGCGGGCGTACACGAGGACGTACTCGTGGCTGGTCGCGAACCCGTGGCCGAGCTGGCGCCCCTTCGGGTTGAGGTTCACCACGACCTGGGCGAGGAAGTTCTGCTCCCCGAAGATCTCGTCGAGCAGCAGCCGGAGGTGGTGCGCCTCGTTGTCGTCGATGCTGATGAACAGGGCGCCGGACTCGCTCAGCAGGCGGTGCACCTCCACCAGACGCGGTCGCATCATCGCCGTCCACACGGGATGGCGGTCGGCGCGGGGGCCGTACGAGTCGAGGTAGGCGAAGTCGTTGCCGGTGTTGTACGGCGGGTCGGTGTAGACGAGGTCGACCGAGCCGTCGGGCAGGCCGCGCATCACGTCGAGGTTGTCGCCCTCCACGAACGAGTTCCACACCCCCGACGTCATGTCCAGCACCCTACGAGACGCCCGGGCGGGGCTGGCGGAGGAGCCGCGGTACGTCGGCCCGGCCCGTCGACGCCAGGGTCCGGCTGCCGAGGCCGGCTCAGGCCGCGGGCGGTGCCGCGAAGACGAGGACGTAGGTGACGGCCACCAGGCAGCTGATCGTCTCCTTCGACGACTCGGTACGCACCGTCAGCTCGTCGCCGGCCCGGTCGATCCGGACCCCCACGGGCGGGGCGCACCCGACCTCGACCACCGCGACGTACGTGGCCAGCCCGTCCCCGTCGCGGTGCTCACGCACCGCCCGGGTCACCTTGGCGCGCATGGGCTTGGTGAACTGGGCGTTGAACTGGTCGAGCGCGGCTGCGTCGTCGATCCGCGTCGCCGTACCACTCAGCTGGCCCTTGGCCGAGGAGTGCGAGACGAGGGAGATCTTCTCCGCGCCCGCGTCTCCGGAGACGACGAGCTTGTCGAAGCCGTCGAACGGGCCGGTGGTCGGCGGCTCGCCGCCGGGGGACGCCGTCTCGTCCGGGCTGGGGGTCATGGTGTCCTCCGTAGCTCGCGACTGCTCGGGTTCGGACGACTGGCAGCCGGTGAGTGCGACGAGGGCTGCGAGTGCCAGCGCGGCGGCCGGCACGAGGCGGTGGCGGCGCGTACGGCCGGTGCGGCCCTGGCGGGCAAGGGGTCCCGAGATCACAGGTGTCAGCATGCCAGTGGGACGGCACCCGGAGGCGCCTCGTTCCCCGGGTCGGCGCGTCTCCTAGGCTGCGGTGGTGCCCCGTTTCAGCCGCGCCGAGCTCGAGTCGTTCCGCGATGCCGAGGTGCCCGACCTCCTCGGACCGTCACCCCGCCTGCTGTTCGTCGGCATCAACCCGGGACTGTGGACGGCCGCCACGCAGACGCACTTCGCGCACCCGGTGAACCGCTTCTACCCGGCCC
This sequence comes from Nocardioides sp., assembly GCF_051876515.1. Taxonomy (GTDB): domain Bacteria; phylum Actinomycetota; class Actinomycetes; order Propionibacteriales; family Nocardioidaceae; genus Nocardioides. Next base: position 13,471 of record NZ_JBJEHY010000146.1, read on the forward strand.
TGCACGCCGCCGGCATCGTCGAACGGCGCATCGACCCGGGTGCCGGCATGGACGAGGAGGACCGCGAGCACCTGCGAGCGCGCGGGATCGGGATCACGAACCTTGTCCGGAGGGCCACCGCCCGCGCCGACGAGCTGAGCACCGAGGAGCTCGTCGCCGGTGGGGCGGAGCTGCTCGCGCTGGTCGAACGGGTCCGGCCAGCGGTGGTCGCGATCGCCGGGATCACGGCGTACCGGAGCGCGTTCGGGCAGCGCAAGGCCGTCGCCGGCCTGCAGCCGGAACCGTTCGGTGGCGCCCAGCTGTGGGTCGTGCCCAACCCCAGCGGCCTCAACGCCCACCACACCGTGGCGACCCTTGCCGAGGCGTACGCGGAACCGGCCCGCGCCGCCGGGATCCTCCCCGGCTGAACCTCACGCCCCGACGTCCAGGACCGACTCGGCGACCTCGCCGTTCTCGACGCTGAGCACGACTGCGCCCTGCGCCCCGCGACCCGGGAGGACGAGGTGGCCGGTGGTGGTGTGCCCCTCGTCCTCGAAGGCTGCCAGGAGGATCCGCAGCCACTGCGCCGCGGCATGTGGCGGGACCGCTCCGTGGAGCACCAGGCAGCAGCCGTCGCCGCAGGTCCGCCACGGCGAGGCCAGCCCGGGACGCCCCAGCCGGCGCAGCCGGAGGGGGTGGTCCCGCAGCCAGTCCCCGGACCGCCCGGCCAGCGGAGGCGACAGGCGCAGCGCCTCTCCGGGTGGCGGGCAGGGCAGGGGCGCGGCAGCGGGCTGCGGCGCACCGGTCCCGCGGGCTGGTGGGTGCTCGGTCCTGTTCGTGGTCATGGGTATCCTCCCCGGTCAGTTCTCAGAGAGGTCGTGCCCGTCGGAGTGCCCCCGACACGCGCGCACGCCCCGCTGTGGAGAGCGGCGGCCGGCCCGGGCGCCTGTGACCAGAACCCGGCTGGAGGCATCCCCCCGGGGGGTGTCATGATGGAAGCACCATGAACGAGCAACCCGTCCCCGTGACCACCGAACCGGCCACCGCGCCCAGGAGGGCGCGGCACCTGATGGACCTCGACGCGCCACGCACGGCGCCGAACCAGGTGGCCGAGAAGCGCAGCCTGACCAACGTGCAGCGATGGGTCGCCTCCACCCTCGCGGTGTCGACGGTGCTCCACCTGGCGCTCGGCCTGATCCTGGCGACCAAGATCATCGACAACCCGCAGCCGGGGGCCGAGGAGATGCTCTGCGTCATGGCGGGCATGCTCGGCGTCATCGCCGTCGGGATCGCGCGCCTGATCCACGGCAAGAAGCCGCTGAGCTGGTGGCTGGTGATCGGCTTCGTCCCGACGCTGCTGGGACTCTGGTACATCAACTGATCCGGACATGACACGAGCGCCGCCCCACCGGGGTCGGCGCTCGTGTCATGTGTGGGTCAGGATCCGCTCTTGGCCCCGAACCACTTCTTGTAGATCTCGTCGTACGAGCCGTCCCCGCGCATCTCGGCGAGCACGTCGTTGATCACGCGGAGCAGGTCGGCGTTGCCGTCCTTCTTGACCGCGATGCCGTACTGCTCACCGGTCTCGACCTCCTCGACGACCTCGAAGGAGGAGCCGCGGAGCAGCGAGGTGGTGACGCCGTTGTCCACCATGGCGGCGTCCACGGAGCCGTCGGACATGGCCGCACGGATGGCCGAGAGGTCCTTGAGCCGGACGATCTCGGTGCTCGACGGGGCGACGCTGACCAGCAGGCCGTCGGCCGTCGTCTGCTCCTGGACCGCCACCCGCTTGCCGCCGAGGTCACCGACCTCGCCGATGCCGGAGCCCGGGTCGACCAGGAGGCTCTGCGCGGCGTTGAAGTAGTTGCTGGAGAAGTCGACCACGCGGGCGCGCTCGCCGGTGATGGTCATGGCCGAGATCGCCATGTCGCAGGTGCCGTTGTTGAGCACCTCGCCCGAGGTGATGGCGTCGAAGTCGACGTCCACGACGTCGATGCGGACCTTGAGCCGGTCGGCGATCTTCTGCGCGACGTCGATGTCGAACCCGACGTCCATGCCGTTGCGCTGGAACTCGAACGGCTTGTACGGGGTGTCGGTGCACACCGTGAGCGCCGTCGGGTAGACCAGCGTCGGGTCGGGGGCCGCGGCAGTCGCCTTGGCCTCCTCCCCTCCGCAGCCAGCCAGCCCCGCGAGGATCAGGGGGAGGCCCGCCGCGGCGGCGACCATCCTTCCCCGACGGGTGCGGGGACCGTACGTCATGGCCATCTCAGTTGACGGTCGCAGCGAGCGACTCGCGCAGGCGCTCGAGTGCGTACTCGGTGATGCGCACCAGCGCGCCCTTGGAGGACTCGCGGTCACGGGCGTCGATGTTGATGATCGGGATGTCCGGCGACAGCGCGAGCGCGTTCGCGATCTCCTCGGTCGGGTACTGCGGCACGCCGTCGAACTGGTTGACCGCGACGATGAAGGGGATGCCCTTCGACTCGAAGTAGTCCAGCGGCGAGAAGCAGTCGTCGAGGCGGGCCACGTCGACCAGGACGATGGCACCGATGGCGCCACGGCACAGGTCGTCCCACATGAACCAGAAGCGGCGCTGGCCGGGCGTACCGAAGAGGTACAGCACCAGGTCCTCGGCGAGGGTCAGTCGCCCGAAGTCCATGGCGACCGTCGTCGTGCCCTTGGTGGGCACGGCCGCGAGGTCGTCGACGCCCTCGGAGGCGTTGGTGACCAGCGCCTCGGTGCGCAGCGGGTCGATCTCCGAGACAGAACCGACCAACGTCGTCTTGCCGACGCCGAATCCTCCGGCGACGACGATCTTGGTCGATGCCGCCTGGCGGTCCTTAGTAGTTGCGAAGTCCACGGAGGGTCCTTTCGATGAGCTCGATCCGCTCATCCTTGGAGGTCTTCTCGGTGATGGTGGCCTGGATCCTGATGACACCCTGCTCGAGCAGGTCCCCCAGCAGGACGCGCACGACGCCGATCGGCATCTTCGTCAGGGCGGAGACCTCAGCGACCGACCGGCGGTCACACACCTCGAGGACCTGCACGGAGGCAGGGGGCAGTCCGCGGCCGTCGCGGCCGGGCTGCAGACGCAGCGTCGCCTCCATGGGGAGGTCCACTGCAACGTGCGTACGGCCCGAGGTGATCGTGTACGCGCGCACCAGACGGGGACGAGGGGCGTCGTCCGCCTGGAAGTTGTCCGGGGAAGTCATGGCTGGACCGTCACAGCCCGGAGCTGACTCGAGCCTGGGCCTCGACGGTGCGACCCACGCGGTCGACCAGCAGAGCCATCTCGTAGCCGACCTGGCCGATGTCGGCCTGCTCGGTGGTGAGCACGGTCAGGTTGGACCCGTCCCCGACGGCCATGAGCATGAGGTAGCCCATCTCCATCTCGACGATCGACTGCAGCACCGCGCCGCCGTCGAAGAGTCGGGCCGCACCCACCGCGAGGCTGGCGAGGCCGGAGGAGACGGCAGCGACCTGCTCGGCCCGCTCGCTGGGGATGCTCGTGCTGGCGGCCATCAGCAGACCGTCGGCCGAGACGAGGATGGCGTGCGCGGCGTCGGCCACGTCAGCCACGAATCGGGTCATCAACCAGTCGAGGTCTCGTTCGTCGCCCGACGCAGAGGTGTGGTGCTCGGAGATCATGAGGGGCCTGCTTCCGTGTGCTGGGTGGAACTCTGGACTGCCTTGCGACCGCGGGAGATACCTGCGGCTGCCGACGACAGCTTGGCCTTGATGGCCTCCGGGTCACGCGGACCCACCGTAGTCGGCTTTGCGATGCTTCCGGGCACCAATCGTTGACCCGGCTGACGAACCGGGAGACCGTGCTCGGTGGAACTGAGGGGTTCGAGCTTCTCGGTGGCGCTCTCGGCGCGGGCCCAACCCTGGTCGACCTGGTCGTCGGCGAACTGCTGGGTGGAGCCGTCACTGCTGAGCCAGCCCGAGCGCATCGAGGAGAAGATCGGCGACTCCTCCTCGCGGCGACCGCTGCGGGGCGTGCTGGGCAGGCCCGGCATGTCCCGGTTGATCTGCGGCGCCGCACCGCGCGTGCGCTGGGGAAGACCGCCGCCCAGACCGCCCAGTGAGGGCGCGGCCGGTGCGGGGTCGTCCAGCGCGGTGGACTGCGTGAGCGGAGCGGAGGGACGCAGCGGCGACTCCGGCGGCGGCGTGGCGAGGGGCGCCTCGACGACCGACTCGGGCGTGGGCTCGGGAGCCTGCTCGATCGTCGGCTCCGGGGCGGTGGACGCCTCGAGGTCCTGGCTGGCCTTCTTGGGAGCCGCGGTGAACGCGTTGGCGATCGACCCGCGTGCCCGCGCCTCGGCCTCGGCCTTCTCGGCCGCCTCGGCCCGCACACCCGCGAGGGCGGAGATCGGAACGACCTGGGCCACCTGCTCGAACTCGCCCGTGTCGTCCGGACGGAGCTCCGGCTCGGCGGCACGGGCCGCAGGGGCCTCGGGCTCGGCCGGCGGCGGAGTGCTGGACCGGCCGAAGAGCGAACCACCCTCGGTGCTGGCCGGCGTCGCCGGGATCAGCGCGTCGGGCGAGGTGAGCGGCATCTGCGCACCGGGCTGGCGTCGCGGGAGCAGGCCGTCGCCGGCCAGGCTCGGCGCGGGCGAGGCCGCGGGCGGGGTGGGTGCCACGGGAGCCACCTCGACGGTGGGCTCCTCCACGAGCGCCTCGGCAGCCACCGCGGGCGCCTCCTCCAGCGGAAGCTTGCTGCCCCGGGCCGGCTGCTCCGGCGTGTCCTTGCGCGAGTGACGGCGGCTGCCGCGCTTGGGCAGACCACCCGCTGTGGTCTCGGTGGCCTCGACCTCGGCCAGCTCCTCGTACAGGGCGGGGCTGCTGGCCAGCGGGGCCTCGTCGGTCTCGTAGCTGTGCACGACCGGCTCGGCGGGCTGCGGCAGCTCGGGAAGGATCGTGGCGGGCAGGACGATGCGGGCGATGGTGCCGCCGAACTCGCCGCGGAGCAGCTGCACGGCGATGTTGTGCCGCTTCGCCAGGCGGCTGACCACGAAGAGGCCCATCCGACGAGCGGTCTCGGGGGTGGCCTCGCCACCCTCGCGCAGCATCCGGTTGAGCGAGGCGCGCTCGTCCTCCGGGATCCCGATGCCGGCGTCGGCGATCTGCACGACCGCGCCGGAGGAGTCGATCGAGGTGTCGACGCGCACGGCGTCGTTGGGCGAGGAGTACGCCAGGGCGTTGTCGATGATCTCGGTGACCAGGTGGACGACGTCGCCGGCCGCCGCGTCGGAGATCAGCGTGCTCAGGTGCGAGGAGACCTGCAGACGGTGGTAGTCCTGCACACCGGCGCTCGCCGCCTGGATCGCGTCGCTGACGGACAGACCCTGTCCACCGGTCGAGGCTCCCGGCGCGTCGGCCAGGATCAGCAGACTGTCCGCCGTACGACGCATGCGCGAGGCGAGGTGGTCGAGACGGAACAGGCTCTCGAGGCGCTTGGGGTCCTCCTCGTCGTGCTCCAGACGCTCGATGAGGGTGAGCTGCTGGTTGATCAGCGAGTTGCTGCGGCGCGAGAGCGTCACGAACATCTCACCGACGGTGGCACGGAGCTGGGCCTCACCGGAGGCCAGGTGGATGGCCTGGGCGTGGAGGTCGTCGACGGCCCGGGCGAGCTGACCGATCTCCTCCTCGGTGTGCACGTCGATCGGGACCATGGGTTCGGGCTCCTGGCCCGACCGGATCCGGGCGACCGCCTCCGGCAGCGTCTCGTGCGCCACGCGCCGTGCACCCTCGCGCACCCGCTGGATCGGGTCGAGGAGGAGCTTGGCGACGGCGAGTGCGATGAAGACGGCCAGCGCGAGCGCCACGGCGGTCATGAGCGCGCTGAACAGCGCCGAGTTGCGGGCGGAGGACGCCTTGTCGGCGAGGGCGTCGGTGGTGCCCTTGATGAGCTTGTTGATCAGCTCGTCGTACGGCACGAACGCGTCGCGACCGCCGAGGTCCTTGTCGCCCTCGCGGACGGCACGCAGCCGGTCGACGTTGGCCGAGCGGAGGGTCGGGATCGTGCCCTCCTCCTTGCCCAGCGAGGTCGCGAGACGGTCGATGGCGGCCGCCTCGACACCAAGCTCGGAGAACAGGTCCTGGTTGAGGGCGCGTCCGGCGTCTCCCGACGCGACCAGGGACTGCTGCATGGACAGCGCGAGCCGGCCCGACAGGGCCTGGGACAGCTGCTCGAGACGGGGCTCGGGCTCGTTCTGCTCGTTGATGATGAGGGTGATCAGCTGGGTCACGCTCGACTGGACCTGCCGCAGCTGGGCGATCCAGGTGTCACCGGCGACCGTGGACGCCTCGGGGGTGCGGAGCTCCTGGCTGAGCTCGAGGAGCGTGGCCACCTGCGTCTGCTGCGCCTCGGTCAGGTCGGCCGACTCGGAGACGGACTCGAGGTCGTCGGCTGCCGCGTTGATGTCGTCGATGGCGTCGGCCAGGTCACCCTTGGCCGCAGCACCGCTGGCGTTGGCCGCGATCATCGCCGTCTGGGCGGCGCGGCTGTAGTCGACGGCCGGGGCCAGGATCGTCACCTGGTCGGCGCTGGTCGAGGCGTTGCCCGACTCGGAGAGGGCGCTCACGACGCGGCTCCCGCCGAGCACAGCGGCCAGAATCAGGGGGACCGCCAGCGCGAGCGCAAGCTTGCGCCGCAGGGACCACCTCGCAATGGCACTCCCGGAGTCCTGGCCAAGCTTGTTCAGCTTGGACTTGTCCATCTTCATGTAACCCCTCACGACGTTTGTGGTGCATCGCCAGCCCGACCCGAGGGTTGGAGTGGACCAAACCTAAGAGAGTTGACGACACCGCGCGGCATTTTGTCAGAAGTGCAGCGCGATGGTGTATCGCGAGGCCCCTCCGACCTCCAACCACGTGGGTTGGTGCCGCCCTGAGCATGTCGCCGTCCCTCCTGGCGCGTGCAGAGAATGCCACCTTGTCCAGTCGCCACGCCAGTCCCATCCGTCACTTTTCTTTCAGAAAGCCACGACGCGCCGGGCGAAAGTCTTGACGACCGGCACTTCTCGCGATGCGGGCCATGCTGTCGACGCCCACCGACAACACGTGCCGTCGAGGCCGCACACCGCTCAGCACCCGCTGACCGGGACGGTGTTTCGTGTGACGAATGGGACAGGTGGGACAGAGCCCGAGCGTGCAGGGCCAGCGACACGCCGACTGCGAGTAAATGTCTAGACCAGTGGTTGTACCGGTCAGGCCGCCAGGCGGTGGCAGGCTCTGCCAGGTGACCACCAAGCTGATCGCCGCCCTGCTCCCCTCCGCCGACCTCGACCCCTCCTCGCACTGGGACTCCCTGGTCCAGCGCCTGCGCGACGCTGGCGCCGAGCGGGTCCAGGTGAACGTCGACGACGAGGCGGTGGCGGACGCGATGCTCCGCCTGACCACCCGCGCCGACGCCGTACGGACCGTGATCTCCGTGTGGACGCCGGACGCCGAGGCCGCGCTGGCGGTGCTGGCCCCGGTGGCGGACGTGTACGAGGTGGAGGAGCGGCGGCGTCTGGAGCCGCCGGCGGCGCCGTACGGGGAGGCGGAGCCCTGGCTGTCCAACCTGGCGCTGCTGCGTCGCCCTGCCGCCATGGAGCACCCCGCGTGGCTGGCGTACTGGATGGACCACCACACCCAGATCGCCATCGACACCCAGGACACCCACGGCTACGTCCAGAACATCGTGGTGGCCACCCTGACCGACCACCCGGGGCGTGCGGCCGACTCCATCACCGGCATCGTCGAGGAGCTGTTCCTCCCGGGCGCCAAGACCGACTTCCACGTCTTCTACGGGTCGGGCGGCGACGAGGACGAGCTGCGCCGGCGGATGACGGAGATGGGTCGCAGCGTGCAGCAGTTCGGTGCCTCGGAGAACCTGGACCTGGTCCCCAGCACCCGCCGCGTCTTCGACTTCGCCGAGGGGCCGACCAGCGGCTGAGGCCGGGCCACCCCGTCACCTGGCGTTCACACGCGAGGTCTTCCCAGCGGGTTCCGGATGAGGAATGGTCGCTGCATGACCATCAATCTCGGGATGGGGCCGCGGAGTGCCGCTGCCCTCGTCATCACCCTGTTCCTCGTCGTGTTCCCGCTGGGGACGACCACGCACGCCGCGACACCGCTGAGCGTCGCCTCGGCGGTCTCCACGCAGGACGGCTCCACGCAGACCGTCCGCGGGTACGTCGTGGGGCAGCCGGTCTCGACGACCTCGGTGCTGACATCGTCGTACCCCAACGACTACGCGCTCGCGCTGGCCGACACCGCCGGCGAGACCGACACCGCCAAGATGCTGTACGTCCAGATCCCCTCGACCTTCCGGTCGGCGTGGGGCCTCAGGACGAACCCGGGCCTGCTCGGGCAGCGCATCGACGTCACCGCCCAGCTGTCGGCGTACTTCTCCCACCCGGGCGCCAAGAACGCCACCGCCTTCGCGACGGCGGGCACCACCGGTCCGACCGATCCCACGGATCCGACCGACCCGACCGAACCGGGTGAGCACGACGACTACTACGGCCCCGCCCTGGGCAAGACGGGTGCGCCGCTGAAGGCTGCGCTGCACGACATCATCGACGACCAGACGAAGCTGTCGTACGCGCAGGTCTGGGAGGCACTGAAGGACACCGACCAGGACCCGGCCAACGCCAACAACGTCCTCACCCTCTACTCCGGGTTGTCGCTGCCCAAGTCCGGCAACGGCGGCGACGCCGACGACTGGAACCGCGAGCACGTCTGGGCCAAGTCCCACGGCGACTTCGGTACGGCGACCGGCCCCGGCACCGACGTGCACCACCTGCGCCCGGAGGACGTCACGGTCAACTCCTCGCGCGGCAACAAGGACTTCGACAACGGCGGCGCGGCCGTCAGCCAGTGCTCCGGCTGCAAGGGCGACTCGGACTCGTTCGAGCCGCGCGACGCGGTCAAGGGCGACGTGGCCCGGATGATCTTCTACATGGCCGTCCGTTACAACGGGGACGACGGGTTCAGGGACCTCGAGCTCAACAACCTGACCAACAACGGCACCAACCCGTTCCACGGCAAGGTCAGCGTCCTGCTGGCCTGGCACGCGGCCGACCCGGTGTCCGACTTCGAGCGGCGCCGCAACGACCGGATCTTCGAGAACTGGCAGGGCAACCGCAACCCGTTCATCGACCACCCGGAGTGGGCCACGGCCATCTGGAACTGACCGCTCCCCCGGCCCCGCAGCTCGGGCGGGTCGAACCTGTCGTGGTCTCGACGGGCTCGACCAACGGTCGGCTGCGGGGCCGGCCTGCGTCAGGAGACGACCCGGTACGCGACCAGCCGACGCTTCTCCGCGACCGCCCAGACCTCCTCCCCGATCCGCTCGGTCAGGGCGAAGAGAGCCTCCGCGCTCGGCCGCCCGCCGCCCGGACTCCCGTCGAAGCCGCACGCCCGCACGTAGCGAGCCGTGGGGATGCTGTCCGAGAAGGGGTTGTCGAGGGCGGCTCCCGAGACCAGCGGGCGCGTGGCTCTGCACAAGGTGGTCGTACCGGCAGGCAGAGACCGCGTGGAGCCGTCGACGAGGGCCACCAGCAGTGGTTCGTCCCGTCCCATGGCCAGAGTGAACTCGTCTCCGTCGACGATGTCGCCCAGGATCCCCGGGTTGACTGAGGTCTCGCCGTACCGCTCGTCGGCCAGCGCGTCGGCGAGCGGGATCTCCCAGACCGTCGCGCCGGTGGTGGGGTCGTAGCCCTCCATCACCTCCTCCATCCCGCGGTACAGGGTCGTACCGCCCTTGCGGCGCAACGCGGTCCCCGCGTAGCGGCACCGGACGGGCCGGCCCACGTGCTCGGTTCCTGCACACTCCCGACCGATGCCGAGGGAGCGCCAGACCTCCTGACCCGTGTCGAGGTCGAGCGCGACCACACCTCTGGCCGTGACGGGCACAGGGACACGCCGCCCCGCGTCGTACCGACGCTGGAGGCCGTCGTGGATCCTCAACGTCTCGAAGATCGGCACGAGCACCAGTCCGAGCTCGTCGTCCACCCGGACGAAGGCGGTCGTGTTGGAGAGCCACCAACGGCCGTGCACCAGATCGTCGAGAGCCACCTCCCAGCGGACCGACCCGTCCCGACGCCCCACCCGGAGCCGCTCGGCCGGGAAGTCGTTCGCGTACACGCCGGTCGCCAACGAGGTGACCCGGGTGCCTCGCGGTGAGCGAGCCGTCAGCCGCTGTGACGACAGGTCGCGCAGGTCCCACCTCGTCCAGCCCCGCTCCCACCCCCGGAAGCAGAGGTCGACGTCGCCGGGGCAGATCGTGCCCAACTCGGAGGGCTGGGGCCGCACCCTGCCCTGCACCTCACCCGTGCGCGGATCGAGCACGGCCAACACAGAGACGAAGCCGTCCACTCCCACCTCTTCCTGGACCACGACGTGCTCGTCGCCCTCCCGGTCGGTGGCCCCCACGGCGCCGAAGGAGAAGAAGCTCCCCTCGGGGACCGTGGCGTGACGCCAGATCTCGCGACCGTCGTCGACGCTGCGGCCCACCACCCGGTAGCCCTGCGCCTGCGCGCCCTCGACCGTGACGACGACCCCGCCCACCTCCCACGGCCCCTGCACGACGGCCGGAGCGGTCCAGGCGACCTGCACCTCCCCTGCGGGCGCGGCGTCGACGGCCGACGGATCGTCTGCCCGTACGGGTCGGGCAGGCGCCGCCTCGGACCCCGACGGTGGCGCGCAGCCCGCCATGGCGAGGAGGGCGAGCAAGCAGGTGACAAGTGTTCGCATGGCCGCGACGCTAGGCATCCTGAGGCAAGCGCGGTGAGAGCCGACTCGCCCCTGTGGAGAACTCCGTCCGGCAACGCCTGTGGACGTCTCAGAGCAGCGTGACACCCGCGAACGGCACCGTGAGGAGGTGCCGCCCGGTCTGGACGTGGTACCGGGTGCGGCCACGCTTGACGACCACGCCCTGCGCACCGTGCCAGCGGCCGTGGGCGGTGATCCGTACCCGCGAGCCCTCGGCGAACCTCACCCGCAGGGTGCCCGCGCGCAGGGCGGCCAGCTCCTCCTCGTACTGCGGGTGCATGGGGGCCGCTCGCCCGTGGTGGGTCCAGGAGAAGACGCGTTCGGCGAACTCCCCGGTGCACTGGCGGCACGCCTTGACGCGTACGGGTCTGCGGTGGGCGTCGGTCTGGTGGCCGGCCGGGCAGACGCCGACCCACGCGCCCGACACGGTGGGGGTGTCGCGCGCCAGGCAGCGCTGCCCGTTGCTGCCGATCCGCAGCGCGGTGGCGCGCCAGGTGGCGTCGTGCCCGTGCCGTGGGCCGACGAGGGCGTGCGCGATCTCGTGGAGCACCGTCTGGCGCACCTCGGCCTCGTCGTGGAGGCCCGTGAGCTCGCGGCTCAGGGTGATGCGACGGTCGGCGAAGTGCGTGGCTCCGGCCCGACGCTTGGCACGGTCGTACGCGAAGGTCCACCCGCGCAGCCCGTGCCGGGTCATCTCGTCGACGGCGAGGCGTCGGGCGTCGTCCAGGTCCACGGGGTCATCACACCAGCCGGCACCGACAGTCGCGGTGCAGGCGGACGGCGCGTCAGAGGGAGAAGTCCCCGTCGTGACTCAGGCCCTCGCCGGTGAGCACCCAGACCCCGGGGGTGCCGGTCTGCATCAGACCGTCCGCGGACAGGTTGCGGCGCGCGACGCGGGCGGCACGGCGCCAGCGGAGCTCGCCCTCGGGCGTGCTCTCGTGGTCACCGGCGATCAGGTCGTCGGCCACCCTCGCCTCGAGCGCCTCGAAGAGGGCGTCGTTGCCGAGCTCACCGCCGGCCTCCTGCAGGAGGGCGAGCACGTGCGGGGCGAAGAACTCAGGCGGCGTCCAGCGGCGCGGGGCCCGGCGTACGGGCACCTCGGCCGCGGCCTTCTTGGGTGCCTTGGCGCGTGGGGTCGTGGTCCGCGTCGAGGTGCTGCGCGTCGCCCGCGGGGTGGGGGCCGGCGGCTCCACCATGGGTGCCGGCGGCATGCCGTGCACGCACGTCGAGAGGGGCAGGTCGCACAGGTCGCAGTAGTCCTCGCTCATCGGGGACGAATCTACTCCCCCGCCGACCCGCTCCCGACCAGATCGGCCGTGCTCCTGCTCACCCCCGGACCCTCTCCGCCCTGAGGTCCGGGCCGGTGCCGCGAACATGCAGCGTGGCCGGAGCCCCAAGGCCCCGGCCACGCTGTCAGCTCGTACGAGCACTCACTCCGTGATGGAGCGCGGGATGCTGCTGTTGGCGACGCGGTTCTCGGCGTCGATCATCCAGGCGAGCTGCTCGATGCGCTCGAGGACGGTGTGCAGGATGTCGGCGGTCGTCGGGTCCTCCGCGTCGACCTCGTCGTGGATGCGACGGGCGGTGCCAGCGGTGGCGTACAGCGACGCCACGATGGCGTCGGTCGCGTCGGCGGTGTCGATCTCGTCGGTGGGCGCGGCCGGCAGGCTCGTCTGCGCCGCCACCGTCGCGGCCCGGCCGTCCGGGGTGACGTAGATGGCGCGCATGCGCTCGGCCACGGTGTCGGAGAACTCGCGCGCAGCGTCGGTGACCTCGTCGAGGACCAGGTGCATGTCACGGAAGTTCTTGCCGACCACGTTCCAGTGCAGCTGCTTGGCCTGCAGGTGGAGGTCGGTCAGGTCGACGAGCATCTGCTGGAGGTGGTCAGCGAGCTGTCGGGAGGCCTGGAACGCCGGGTGGGCGGTGTGCTGAAGGGTCTGAGTCATGGGTGTGACTTCCTTTCTCTCCTCGCGTACGACACCCATTATCCCGGCTATTTTGGAATGGTTCAAGAAAGGTGAGGCTGGGCTAAGTGGCCGTACATCTCCGCGAAGTCGTCGCGCTGGCCGTGTGACCGCCCCTAAGCTGACGCCCGACACACGGTGCCGTCGGGTGTGCAACGCAGGAGGCTCGTTGGACGAGAATCGCCCCGACGTGGGCTGGCGCAACACGGCACGTGGCGGCACGGATGAGCCGAGGCTCACGCTCGTCCACGACGTCCTCCGCTATGCCCAGGGGGCGAGCCAGGTCGACCCTGAGTTGGACGGATATCTGAACTACCACTGGCTGACGAGCCCAGCCGACCTCGGCCACCGCAAGATCATGTTGGAGTCCGGGATCAACGCTTCCGAGTGGGTACATGCACGCGACGGCGTACGTCGGCCGGTGATCGCCATTCGATCCAGCCCGTGGAAGGCCGGACACGAAAGCAACCCGTGGCATGACGAGTTCGATCTCGACCATGGACACGTCCGCTACTTCGGCGACCACAAGCCCACCACCGTCGGGTTCCCCGGCGCGACGCGCGGCAATCGCTGGCTCCTCGAAGCCGCCCAACTCCATGCAGGCACCAGCCCCGAGGAGCGCGTGCTGGCGCCGCCCCTGCTCCTGTTTCGTTCGACCACGATCCACCGGGCCGGTCGAGCGGTCGTCAAGGGGCACGTGGAGTTCTGCGGTGCCGCGATCATCGAGCGCCTTGAACACGTCATCCAGCGTGACCCCGACTCCGGACGCAGCTTCCCGAACATCGCGCTGGATCTCGCCGTGGTTTCGGGCGGAAGCGTGGACGGTATGGACATGCGTTGGATCGATGACCGACGCGATCCGACACTGACGGCGCAGCAAACACTCCGTCACTCCCCCGATGCGTGGCAGCGGTGGGTACGCCAAGGGCGCGTGGCGATCCCAGGGATCAGGAGGCGAGTGCTGTCCAGCCCCGTCAAGTCCGCCCCGCAGCAACAGCCCGTCCCAGGGACGGTTGAGGCCGAGACCTTGCACACGCTCTACACGTTCTACGACGACCGCAAGCACGCCTTCGAGTTGCTGGCTTCCCGAGTGGCCAGCGAGGTACTGCGCGAGTCTGGAGTCCGGTACAAGGAGGGGTGGCTGTCCAGATCGTCTGGAGACGGAGGCGTGGACTTCATCGCTCGCATCGACATGGGGTCCCTGAGCGCCAGCACACCAGTCGTGGTGCTCGGGCAAGCCAAGTGCATCAAGCCCAGTTCCAGCATCTCGCCCGAGCAAGTGGCGCGCGTCGTCGCACGCCTCAAGCGCGGGTGGATCGGCGTCTACGTGACGACCGGGTCGTTCTCCAAGCAGGCACAGATCGAAATCATCGACGACCAATACCCCGTCGTCCTGATCCCGGGCGCAGTCCTCGCCGAAACGGTGCGGCGCATGGCGCAGGCCAACCATGGCGGCGACGTCGAGGCGCTTCTCCAGACGACCGTCGACGGCTACAGCGACTCCGTCGCCCATCGGCGCCCCGAAGAGGTCCTGTCCATCTGACGAGTACGACGACGGCCTCCGTCCCCAGCAGGAACGGAGGCCGTCGTGGTTCCGAGTGGACCAACGAGCGGTGCTCAGGCGGCCACGACCTCGGCCTCCTCGCGCCACACCTGACCGTCGCGCTTCGCGTCGTACACCTCGCGCTCGAGGATGCCCTCGCGCTTGGCGACGATGGTCGGGACGAGCGCCTGGCCGGCGACGTTGACGGCGGTACGGCCCATGTCGAGGATCGGGTCGACGGCGAGCAGTAGGCCGACGCCCTCGAGCGGGAGGCCCAGGGTCGACAGGGTCAGGGTCAGCATGACGGTCGCGCCGGTCACGCCCGCGGTGGCGGCGGAGCCGATCACGGAGACGAACGCGATCAGCAGGTAGTCGGTGATCGACAGGTCGAGGCCGAAGAACTGGGCCACGAAGATCGCCGAGATCGCCGGGTAGATCGAGGCGCAACCGTCCATCTTGGTCGTCGCGCCCAGCGGCACCGCGAAGCTCGCGTACGCACGGGGCACCCCGAGGTTGCGCTCAGTCACCGACTGGGTGACCGGCATGGTGCCGATCGAGGAGCGCGACACGAACGCCAGCGAGATCGCCGGCCACGCGCCGGAGAAGAACTGCTTCACGCCCAGGCCGTTGACGCGCAGCAGCACCGGGTAGACCACGAACAGCACCAGAGCCAGGCCCACGTAGATCGCCACCGAGTACGTGCCCAGCGAACCGAGCGCGTCCCAGCCGTACGTCGCCACGGCCTTGCCGAGCAGACCGACCGTCGCGATCGGCGCGAGCAGGATGACCCACCACAGCACCTTCTGCACCACGGCCAGCGCGGAGCGTACGACCGCCAGGAACGGCTCGGCGGCCTCACCGACCTTCAACGTGGCGATGCCGATGGCGATCGCGACGACCAGGATCTGCAGCACGTTGAACGACACGGCGATCGAGCCGTCCGGGTTCGCCCCGGCACCCAGACCCAGGAAGTTCGACGGGACCAGACCCGTCAGGAAGTCCAGCCACGAACCCGACTTGCCGGGGGCGGCAGCGGCGTCCTGCGACACCGAGGTGTGCGAGCCCGGCTGCAGCACCAGGCCGAGCACGATGCCGATCGACACCGCGATCAGCGCGGTGACCGCGAACCACAGCAGCGTCTTCCACGCCAGCCGGGCCGCGCCGGTCACCTCACGCAGGTTCGCGATCGAGGCGACGATCGCGAGGAAGACCAGCGGCGGCACGATCGCGCGCAACAGCGTCACGAAGGTCGACCCCACGATGGTGAGGGTCTCGGTGAGCCAGTTGGGGTCGGCGACCCCGGTCTCGGCGTCGACGCCGACCGGGCCCATCTCGCGGGCTACCAGACCGAGGACGACGCCCAGCGCCAGACCGATCAGGACCTGGACCCCGAAGGAAGGAAGCTTCACACGGCGCTTGGGCGCCACATCAGCGGTACTCATGAAGAGGTTGTGCCTTTCACTGCGACCGGACGGCGCAGCGGGTCGGCGCCGTCCGAGGAGAAATCGGACGCGTACGGCCGCCGGGCCCTCGTGGGGCGCTCAGGCGGCAGTCGTCACCGACAGCGGGTGCTGTGCGTGCGTGCGAGGTCGACGACGAGGCGCCGCGTCAGCAGCGCTCCGGGAGCCGTCGAGATGAGCACGGAAGTCACAACACCCATCATGCGCCCCGCATTCCGCGGATGGCGAAACGACGTCAGACGACGCCCAGCCGCTGGGCCACCGCGTCGCCACCGATCAGCCTGATCGCGTCGGGCTGCCCCACCACGACGAGCTCGTCCGTGGCACGCGACATGCCCACGTACAGCCGCTCCCGCGCCCGCTCCTCACCTCGGTACGTCTGACGGACGAACCTCAGTGTTGGCGGACGACCTGTCGGCGCGGCCTGACCAACCTGTGCGCGACCTGTGAGCTGCGGCCCGGGCGGGCTCTCAGTCCCGGGGAACGGTCAGCAGGGCCCCGCCCCGCAGACCTTCCTCAGGCTGCCGCGAGTCGGTGGGCGCGTCCCGGACGACCCCGTTCCGCAGGAAGATCCGGTGCTCACCGAGCACGGCCACCCGGTCGTACCCGGTGGTGAGGGCCCAGCGGACCCGGCCACCGTCGATCTCGCGCACGTCGAAGGCCGAGGCGACGACCACCCACGTCGGGGCGTCGGGGCCGCGCAGCAGGTCGGTCAGCGTGGAGAGGTCCGGGTCGAGGGTGCGCAGGGGTAGGCCCCACAGGTGCGGGTACGGGGAGGGCAGCCCGGCCGCGTGGTTGATGCGGCAACCTCCGTACATGACGGTGAGGGTGTCGCCGGGCTCGGCGACCGCAGCGATGGCGCGGCCGACGTCCTCGCTCGTTGACGGCGGGACCTCCCCCGCGACCCGCTGGACCGACACGCAGGCCGCGAGCACCACCGACACGGCCGTCAGCACCCAGAGCGCCTGCTTCCACCCGGTCAGCCGAGCGGCCAGGACCCCGAAGCCCACGGCCAGGGGGACCACCAGCTGCGCCAGGTAGTGGCTCCAGTACCCGCCGCTCATGACGATCGAGTAGATGTCGAAGACGAGCACGGCCAGCACGCCCACCAGCACCGGCTCCCGGCCCCGCAGCCAGGCGGCGCCGGAGAGGACCCAGACGCTCAGCAGCGCGAGGCCGCCCGTGTGCCAGCGATGGATCATGGACTCGCGCCGCGCCAGCACCTCGGCGGTTCCGCCGTCGGCGATCGTGCGCGCCGCGTCGAGCCGGAACGGGTACAACGCGTACCAGAGGTCACCGAGGTCGGTCCCACGGCTCACCGACCACGCCGCCATCGCGAGCAGAACGACGACGGCCCCGACCAGGGTCCCGACGACCACGCGGGCCGCTGTCGCACGGTCGACGCGCCGCACGGCGAGGGCCACGAGGAGCGCGACGGCCCCGAAGACGAAG
This sequence comes from Nocardioides sp., assembly GCF_051876515.1. Classification (GTDB taxonomy): domain Bacteria; phylum Actinomycetota; class Actinomycetes; order Propionibacteriales; family Nocardioidaceae; genus Nocardioides. The sequence goes on from NZ_JBJEHY010000146.1 coordinate 30,633, forward strand.
ACGTCCACCATGTTCTGCTTGACCATCACCGCGCAGGCGCCCGCCGCTCCTGCCAGCGCGGACCACCCGTAGGCGGCCCGCGCCGATCCTGCACCCAGCGCGTGCACGCCCGCGCCGATGCCGAGGGCCACGAACGGAGCGGCCAGGAGCTCGCCGTTGACGATGTGTCCGCCCAGCACGGGCGAGACGACCAGCCCCGCCGCCACCAGGGCCGACGCGGCGGCGGCACGACTTCCCGCGGCAGTACCGGGCCCTGCGGCCGCACGCGCCGTCCACGCCACGAGGAGCACGACGGCCACGGATGCGACGCACCCGATCACGCGCAGGGCGGTGACCCCACCGGCGGCATCGGCCAGGCCGAACAACCCGATCAGGAGGGGTGGACGATCGACCCAGTAGTCCCCGTACAGCGACGTTCCCGGGCCCCACTGGCCTCCCACCACGAGGTAACCCGCCTCGTCGCGGCTCGGCGGCCAGTCGATGAACGGCACCCGCGCGGCGACGGCGAACGCCGCCGCGAGGACGACGCCCGCCCACGCGGCGGTCGTCGTCCGTGTCGAGGTCACTCCCGTGGTGTCCGGCCCCCGCCCCATGCAACGAGCGTGACAGGCAGGTGGGCACCTGCCTTGGTCCGGTGCCCACCTGGACTGGACCGGAGGCCGAAATGCCGTACGGCCCGGCTCCCCAGGGAACCGGGCCGTACGGAGGTGGCTCAGCTGCAGCCGGAGGTGCTGCCGCAGCCCTCGCAGACGTAGCAGGAGCCGGCGGGACGCATCTTGGTGCCGCAGGTCATGCACAGGGGCGAGTCGACCGCGGTGCCGGTGATGAGCTCGAGCAGCTCGGCGGAGGTGTGCGCCTCACCCGGTGCGGGCTTGGCGACGGCCTCGACGACCTGCGCAGGCGCCTCCTCCTTGGCCTCGACCGGCGTGGCCTCGAGCAGCTCGGCGGCCGAACCCGTCTCCTCCACGACAGGCTCG
>NZ_JBJEHY010000147.1:0-21581 GCF_051876515.1 Nocardioides sp.
AAGAAGTGGCCGAGGACGTGGTGGAGCTGGAGCTGGACGACGAGCTCGACGACGAGCTGGACGAGGAGTCCGACGACGAGGTCGACGAGCTCGTCGAGGTGGTGCTCGACGAGGAGCTGCTGCTCGAGGACCGGTTGTCGGTGCGGTAGAACCCGGAGCCCTTGAAGACCACGCCCACGGCGTTGAAGACCTTGCGGAGCTTGCCCTGGCACTCGGGGCAGACGGTGAGGGCGTCGTCGCTGAAGCTCTGGAACTGCTCGAAAGCGTGACCGCACTCGGTGCAGGCGTACTGGTACGTGGGCATTGGTGGCTCGACCTTCAGGCTGTCGGTTGCTGGCCGCAGGACCACCGAGATGGACCCGCGAGGAGGGAGACCGGCGTGCAACACGCTGGCACTCGACCCGTCCGACTGCCAATGGTACGGCACAATGGCCAACCAATGAGTGAGCGTGTGAGCGACCCCACGGGCAACCCGGCACCGGAGCCCGCCGAGCCCGAGGATGACGGGTGGTCCTGGCGTGAGGTCTTCCGCCTCGCCCCGCGCTGGGTCCGCGTCCCGGTGTACCTCCTCAGCGCCGTCGCCGGGTTCCTCGTGCTCCTCCTGGTCCTCGGGTTCGTGGTCGTGCGGTACCCGCTGCCGCAGGCCGACGGGACCACCGTCCTGGCCGGGCTGGACGCCGAGGTGGAGGTCGTCCGCGACGTCCACGGGATCCCCCAGATCTACGGCGAGACCGACGCCGACCTGATGCGCGCGCAGGGGTACGTGCACGCTCAGGAGCGCTTCTTCCAGATGGACCTGCGCCGCCACGCCACCGCCGGCCGGCTCTCCGAGCTGTTCGGCGAGCGGACGCTGGAGCAGGACAAGATGGTGCGCACGATGGGCTGGCGGCGCATCGCCGAGGAGGAGTGGGGCCTCCTGCGCGTCGACACCAAGGAGGCGCTGACCGCGTACGCCGACGGCGTCAACGCGTACCTCGCCGAGCGGGGCACCGCCGAGATCGCCGCCGAGTACTCGGTGCTGCGACTGACCGGTCTGGGCTACCACCCCGAGGAGTGGACGCCGGTCGACTCCCTCGCCTGGCTCAAGGCGATGGCCTGGGACCTGCGCGGCAACATGGACGACGAGATGGACCGGGTGCTGCTCAGCCTCGACCTCTCCGACGACGAGATCGCCCAGCTGCACCCGGCGTACGACGCGCGTGCGCGCACCCCGATCGTCACCTCCGGGGCGGTCGTGGAGGGGGCCTTCGACCAGGACGCCTCCACGACCGGGAGCATCGAGCGCCCGGTGGCCCACGCGGACGGGCACGTGGCCGCGCAGGTGGCGGCGTACGAGGCGGCGCAGCAGGCCGTCGACGCCGTGGGGCCCCTGATCGGTCACGGCAGCGAGCTCGGCTCCAACTCGTGGGTCGTCTCCGGTGAGCACACCGCCTCCGGGGCGCCGCTGCTGGCCAACGACCCGCACCTGGGCATCAGCCAGCCGGGCGTGTGGATGCAGGTCGGCCTGCACTGCACCGAGCGCAGCGCCGACTGCACCCTGGACACGGCCGGCTTCTCGTTCGCCGGGGTCCCCGGCGTGGTCATCGGCCACAACGCCGACATCGCGTGGGGCTTCACCAACCTGGGCCCCGACGTGACCGACCTCTTCCTCGAGCAGGTCTCCGGCGACGACGCGTGGATCCAGGACGGCCTGGAGCGGCCGCTGACGGTGCGGCGCGAGACGATCAAGGTCCGCGGCGCCGACGACTTCGACCTGCGCATCCGCGAGTCGGCCCACGGCCCCCTGATCAGCGACGTGTCGCGGGAGATGGCCACGGTGGGGGCCAACGCGCCCACCGAGGTGCCCGGCGAGCGCGGCACCGGGTACGCCGTCGCGCTCGCGTGGACGGCCCTCACGCCCTCGCCCACCGCCGACGCGATCCTGCTCATGAACCGTGCCTCCGACTGGGAGGAGTTCCGGGAGGCCGCCGCCTCCTTCGCCGTCCCCGCCCAGAACCTCGTGTACGCCGACCGCGAGGGCCACATCGGGTACCAGGCGCCCGGCCTGGTCCCGATCCGCAAGCCCGGAAACGACGGCAGGATGCCCGCCGAGGGGTGGATCTCGGCCAACGACTGGACCGGCGACCACGTGGACTTCGAGGCTCTGCCCAGCGTCCTGGACCCCGAGGAGGGGTACATCGTCACCGCCAACCAGGCGGTCGTCGACGACTCCTACCCCTTCTTCCTCACCGGCGACTGGGACCACGGCTACCGCTCGCAGCGGATCCGCGACCAGCTGGAGAACCGTGACGGCCTCACGGTCGAGGACATGACCCGGATCCAGACCGACACGACGCACCCGATCGCCGCGCGCCTGGTGCCACTCCTGCTCGAGATCGACCTGCCCGGCGGGTACGAGTCCCAGGGGCAGGACCTGCTGGCCGGCTGGGACCACACCCAGGACCCGGACTCCGCGGCGGCGGCGTACTTCAACCTGGTGTGGCGCGAGGTGCTCTCGGGCACCTTCGACGACGAGCTGCGCCCAGACAGCCGTCCCGACGGGGACAGCCGGTGGGTCCGCGTCGTCGACGACCTCCTCGACGAGCCCTCGGCCTCGTGGTGGGACGACGTGAGCACCGAGGAGGTCGAGACCCGCGACGACGTGCTGCGCAGTGCCCTGCTCGCGGCGCGCGACGACGCGACCACCCTGCTGTCGGTCAACCCGGACGACTGGTCGTGGGGGCAGCTGCACCGCATGGACCTGCGCCACGACGTGTTCGGCGACGTCGCCCCGCTGACGGGGCTGTTCAACTCGTCGGGCTGGCGGGCGGGCGGCGGCAGCGCGACCGTGGACGCCACCGGCTGGGACGCCTCCGTCGGGTTCGGCGTCACCTCCGCGCCGTCGATGCGCATGGTGGTCTCGCTGGAGGACTTCGACGACTCGGTCTGGATCGACCTGACCGGCGTGTCCGGTCATCCCGCGTCGCGGCACTACTCCGACCAGACGAAGCGCTGGGTCTCGGGCGACTACCTGGACTGGACGTTCAGCCGGGAGGCCGTGGACCGTGCGGCGGACGAACGGCTCACCCTGGTCCCGACGGAGTCTCAGGCGCGTACCGGGCGCTAGTCCCGCTCCCGGTCCGGCTCCCCGCTGGGTCGGCCGAGCGCGCGCACCCCGCCCGGCGTGAGGGCGTGGGTCACGCGCCGGTCGTGCGGCTCGGTCGGCACGGGCAGGTCGACCTCGTCGTCGTGCAGCAGCACGGCGACGGGGACACCGGCCGGCACCCGCGCCAGCGCCCGGTCGTACGACCCGCCGCCCCTCCCCAACCGGTCTCCGGTGGCCGAGACGGCCAGGCCGGGGACCAGCACCACGTCGGCCAGCGTCACCGCGTCCACACCCAGCGGTTCGGCGGTCGGCTCGAGCAGGCCGCGGGCGGCCGGCGCCAGCGACGCCGGCCCCTCGTACGGCGCCCAGTCGAGGTCGTTGTCGCTGCGCAGCACCGGCAGCAGGACGCGCGTGCCCGCGGACCGCAGTGCCTCCAGCAGCGGACCGGTGCCGGGCTCGCGCCCCACTGAGACGTACGCGGCCACGACCGCGGCCCGGCGTACGGATTCCCACCCGGCCCCGTGGGCGCCGATCGCCTCGGCGCAGACGGACTCCTCGGCCAGCGGGCGCCGGCGGCGGGCGGCGAGGACCTGGTCGCGCAGCGCGGTCTTGGCGGGCAGCGGACGTCCCGGCAGATGGGGTTCGGGGTGCTCCGTCACGCGAGCAGCCTACGATCGAAGCATGGGTAGCCAAGGCTTGGAACTCGCGCGCGCCAAGATGCGTGCCGCTGGAGTCGACGAGGTCGCCGTCGAGACGTTCGCTCACTACTACCGCCTGCTCGAGCACGGCGAGACCGGGATGATCCCGGAGGCGACGATCGACCCGCTCGACATGCCGGCCCTGGCCGACGTCGAGGTGGACGAGCAGGCGGCCGTCGAGGCGCTGGCGGCGACGGCGGTGATCAAGCTCAACGGCGGTCTGGGCACCTCCATGGGGATGGACCACGCCAAGTCCCTGCTCTGCGTGCGCCGCGGGCTCAGCTTCCTCGACATCAGCGTGCGCCAGGTGCTGCACCTGCGCGAGAAGTACGGCGTCCGCCTGCCGCTGATGTTCATGAACTCGTTCCGCACCTCGGCCGACACCCTCGACGCCGTGGCGCGCTACGACACGCTGGCCGTGGACGGGCTGCCGCTGGAGTTCCTGCAGAACAAGGAGCCCAAGCTGCTGGCCAAGGACCTCACCCCGGCGACGTGGCCCAAGGACCCGGCGCTCGAGTGGTGTCCGCCCGGCCACGGCGACATCTACACCGCGCTGCGTGGCACCGGCCTCCTCGACCGGCTGCTCGAGCTCGGCTACCGGTACGTCTTCGTCTCCAACTCCGACAACCTGGGCGCCGTCCCGGACCCGCGGGTGGCGGGCTGGTTCGCCGCCTCGGGCGCGCCGTTCGCGATCGAGGCGGTGCGCCGTACCCCGTCGGACCGCAAGGGCGGCCACTTCGCGCGCCGCAAGTCCGACGGCCGCATCGTGCTGCGCGAGACGGCGCAGACGCTCGAGGCCGACAAGGTGGCGCTCGCCGACCTCGACCGGCACCGGTTCACCTCGACCAACAACCTGTGGTTCGACGTGCGCGCCATGGTGGACGTGCTCGACCAGCGCGAGGGCATCCTCGGGCTGCCGCTGATCCGCAACGTCAAGCCGGTCGACCCGGCCGACCCCGCCAGCCCCGAGGTGATCCAGATCGAGACCGCGATGGGCGCGGCGATCGAGGTCTTCGAGGGTGCCGCGACGATCGAGGTGGGGCGCGACCGCTTCGTCCCGGTCAAGACCACCAACGACCTGCTCGTGCTGCGCTCGGACATCTACGACCTCGGCACCGACTTCGTCCTGGACCAGGCGGCCGACTCGGTGCCCTACGTCGACCTGGACGGTGACTTCTACAAGCTCGTCGGCGAGTTCGACAAGCGGTTCCCCGACGGGGTGCCGTCGCTGAAGCAGGCCAGCTCGTTGCAGGTCTCGGGCGACGTCGTCTTCGGCCACGGGGTCGCGGTGCGCGGCGACGTGGCGCTGCGCGAGCCCAAGGGACGTCGCGTGGACGCGGGGGCCGTGCTCGAGGGGACCCGCGAGGGGGCTGCCGATGCCTGAGGCCCAGAACCCGGTCCCGGTCGAGGAGCTCCTGGAGCGCGTCCTCGGCACCGTCCAGACGCTGCCGGACTTCCCGCTGCCGCTCATGGACACCCTCGGCCTCGCCCTGGCCGAGGACGTGCACGCCGAGGTGGCGCTGCCCTCCTTCGACAACTCCGCCATGGACGGGTACGCAGTCCGCGCCGCCGACGTCGAGGGAGCCACCGCCGCCGACCCGGTCGAGCTGCCGGTCGTCGGTGAGATCGGGGCCGGGCAGGCCTCGATCCTGGCGCTGTCGCCGGGCACCGCGGTCAAGATCATGACGGGGGCGCCGGTGCCCGCGGGCGCCGACGCGGTGGTTCCGTACGAGGCGACCGACCGCGGCGTGGCCCGCGTCCGCATCTCCGAGGCGACCGCGCCCGGCCGGCACGTGCGACGCGTCGGCGACGACGTCGAGCGGGGGGAGAAGCTGCTCGAGGCGGGCACGGTCGTCGGGCCACGCCAGCTGGGCCTGCTCGCCGCCGTGGGACGCGCGACCGTACGCACCCGCCCCCGTCCGCGCGTGGTGGTGATCAGCACCGGGTCCGAGCTGCGCGACCCCGGCACCCCGCTCGGCGAGGGGGCCATCTACGACGGCAACTCCTTCCTCCTGGCCGCGGCGGCCCGCGAGGCCGGTGCCCTGGCGTACCGGGTGGGGATCGTCCCCGACGACCCGCACTCGTTCCGTGAGGCGCTGGCCGACCAGCTGGTGCGCGCGGACATCGTGGTCACCAGCGGCGGCGTCAGCCAGGGCGACTTCGACGTCGTCAAGGAGGCGCTGCGCGGCGACGAGGGCATGTGGTTCGGACCGGTCGCGATGCAGCCGGGCAAGCCGCAGGGCTTCGGCACCGTCGGCGAGGACCGGGTGCCGATCTTCACGCTTCCGGGCAACCCGGTCTCGGCGTACGTCTCCTTCCAGGTCTTCGTGCTGCCCGCGATCCGCAAGATGATGGGGGTCGGGCCGGCCGTGAGGCCGACGCGCACCGTCACGCTGACCGAGGCGGTCAAGGCCACCGCGGGCCGCCGGCAGTACGTCCGGGCGCGCCACGCCGACGGCCGTGCCACCCCGGTGGGCGGCCACGGCTCGCACCTGCTCGGTGACCTCTCCCAGTCCAACGCCCTGGTCGTGGTGCCCGAGGACGTCACCGCGCTGCCCGCCGGCAGCCGGGTGCAGGCGCTGCTGCTGGACGAGGAGTTCTGATGGCCGACCGGCTGACCCACGTCGACGACGCGGGCGCGGCGCGGATGGTCGACGTCTCCGACAAGGCCGTCACCGCGCGTACGGCCTCGGCGTCGGGGCGCGTCCTGGTCTCCGCGCAGGTCGTCGACCTGCTGCGTGGTGCCGGCGTCCCCAAGGGCGACACCCTGGCCGTGGCCCGCCTGGCCGGGATCATGGGCGCCAAGCAGACCCCCGCGCTGATCCCGCTGTGCCACCCGCTGGCCCTGTCGGGCGTCACCGTCGACCTCGAGGTCGCCGACGACGCCGTCGAGATCCTCGCGACGGTCCGTACGACCGACCGCACGGGCGTCGAGATGGAGGCCCTCACCGCGGTCGCGGTCGCGGCGCTGACCGTCATCGACATGGTCAAGGCGGTCGACAAGGCTGCGGTGATCACCGACGTGCGTGTGGAGACGAAGTCGGGTGGCCGGTCGGGCGAGTGGAGCCGCGCGTGAGCACGGCCGCTCCCCGGATCCCGGCCGCGGTGGTGGTCTCCTCCAACCGGGCGGCCGCCGGCGTGTACGCCGACACCACGGGCCCGCTGATCGTGGAGTGGCTGCAGGCGCACGGGTTCGCCGCGTCCGCGGTCGCGGTCGTGCCGGACGGCGAGCCGGTGGGGGAGGCGATCACGGCTGCCGTGGCCGCCGGCGCCCGGGTGGTGCTCACCACCGGTGGCACCGGGCTCACCCCGACGGACCGTACGCCGGAGGTGACCGCGGCGCTGCTTGACCGTGAGGTGCCGGGGATCGCCGAGGCGGTCCGGGCGGCGGGCGTCGCGGCCGGGGTTCCGCGGGCGATGCTGTCGCGCGGGGTCGCCGGCCAGGTGGGCGAGTGCCTGGTGGTCAACCTGCCGGGCTCGTCGGGCGGTGTGCGCGACGGGCTGTCGGTGCTCGAGCCGGTGCTGCGGCACGCGGTCGAGCAGATGGTGGGGAGCGACCACTGAGCCCGCGTGGGTGGCCGGTCCGGCTGGCCCACGGCGACGTCGTGGTCCGGCCCCTGCGCCGCAGCGACGTGGCCGCGTGGCGCGAGGTGCGTGAGCGCAACGCGGACTGGTTGCGGCCCTGGGACGCGACTGCCCCGCCGCAGGTCTCGGCGAAGCCGATGTCGTACGCCGGGCTGGCGCGCCGGCTGCGGCGCCAGGCGCGGCAGGGGCGCACCCTGCCGTTCGTGATCGAGGTCGACGGCGTCTTCGCGGGTCAGGTGACGGTGAACAACGTCGTGCGCGGCTCGGCCCAGTTCGCCTCGCTCGGCTACTGGATCGACCGCCGGGTCGCCGGGCGCGGCCTGGTGCCGCTGGCGGTCGCCCTGGTCGTCGACCACTGCCTGACCACCGCGCAGCTGCACCGCATCGAGATCTGCATCCGCCCCGAGAACACGAACTCGCTGCGCGTGGTCGAGAAGCTGGGTGTGCGCGAGGTGGGGTTCGCGCCCTTCTTCCTGCACATTGACGGGCGGTGGTGCGACCACCGCATCTACGCGATCACGGCCGAAGAGCTCGGTGACGGGCTGGTGGCGAGGCTGGGGCGCTGACCCCTCGTTCACATCTGTCACACGAGTAGTTGTGCGACACACCCGTTCACATGCGTAGCAACACGCGGGTTCACTCATAGGATTTCACGCGTGCCGGACTTGAGCTCCCTGATCTTCGTCGCCTTGGCTGTCGCCTGGGTCGCCTACCTGGGTCCCAAGCTGCTCAAGCACCACGACGAGGTCGTGCGCAGCCGCTCCGTCGAGCGCTTCTCGCAGTCGATGCGGGTGCTCGCCCGACGCGAGGCCGTGGACAGCCGCAACGCCCGTCTGGTCGTCACCCCGGCTCGTACGTCCGAGCGCGTCGTGGAGACCAAGGCCCGCCCGGCGCGCCACGAGGTCTCCTCCGAGGCAGCTGCTCCGACCGCCGCCTTGGCGCCTGCCGCCCGTCGGGCCGCGGCCCGACGCGCCACGCAGCGTCGTCGCCGGGTCCTCGGCGTGATCCTGCTCGGCAACGCCGTGGTCGCCGGACTCGCCATCGGGCAGGTCATCGCCTGGCCGTGGGTGTTCGCGCCCGTCGCCCTGCTCGTCGCCTGGCTGGTTGCGTGCCGCCTCATGGTGCGCTCCGAGCGGGCAGCCGTACGCCGCCCCGCCTCGAAGGTGGCACCCCGCCCGGTGGCCGTCGACCCGGAGGCCGGCGAGATCGCTCCCGTCGACGATGCGGCGGAGGACGTCGCGGAGATGGCCCAGGTGGTCACGGTCGACCCGGAGACCGGCGAGATCGCCGTCGTCACCGAGGCCGTGGCGGGCCTGTGGGACCCGGTCCCGACCACCCTTCCCACGTACGTCTCCAAGCCCGCCGCGGCCCGCCGTACCGTCCAGACGATCGACCTGGACTCCACTGGGGTCTGGTCCAGCGGTCGCAGCGAGATCGACTCCGCCCTGGCCCGCGAGGCCGAGGTCGCCGAGAAGGCCGGCAAGGCCGCCGCCGAGGAGCGCGCCGAGCGCAAGGTCAGCGGCGCCTGAGTCCCACCCGATTCGATCCGGGCTGGCCCCAGGTGCTATGTTTTTCGACGCGTCCTCGGACGTGGAGGGGCTTTGGCGCAGCTGGTAGCGCGTCTCGTTCGCAATGAGAAGGTCAGGGGTTCGAATCCCCTAAGCTCCACCACCACAGAAGGCCCCCGGCATCAGCCGGGGGCCTTCTGCGTACCCGAACGTGATGCGCGGTGGATCCGTGTCACCGGGTGACTCGAGTCCACCGCAGACCCCGGTGGTTGAGGTCGTCGGGACCAAGCACCGTCTCGACAGGCTCGACGAACGGGGTCGGCGGCTCAGGCCGGCTCGTCTGCCACCGCGTGCCGCACCGGGCACGCCCCGACCCCGGGCACCGGGAACGAGCCGAGCGCGGTCACCTCGTACCCGTCGGGGTAGGACTTGATCTGCGGCAGGTCGGCCAGCTCGACCGGCTTGCGCCGGGCGGGGAAGAGGCGCAGCAGACGTCCGCGGGCGGCGAGCAGCCCGCGCGAGAGAGCCACGACCGGCGCGGGCGGGGCGACGTAACGAAAAGCCTCCAGCAGCGGTGCGTCCATCAATGATCGGCTGAACAGGTCCATCGGCCGGGCCAGCAGCCGCGGCTGGAACGAGACGAGCAGGTCGAGCGTCGCGTCCGCGACCCGGCGGCCGCCGGCGTCGAAGGCGAAGTGCTCGGCCTCGTAGGAGTCCATCAGCTCCTCGAACGCCTCGTACGTCTCCGGGATCTGCTTGATCCCCATGTGCCGCCCCAGGGTGCGGTAGTACTCCACGGAGGCGACGACCTCGCGCCGCGTCAGCGGCCGCTTTCCGTACGCGTCCAGCCAGCGCTTGGGCACGACCACGAACGTGCTGAGAACGTAGGCGAACTCGTGGTCGGGGATGTCGTAGGCGCGGTGCATCTGGTTGATCCGGCGGATCGCGTCGCGTGCCTGCGGGTGGTCGAACCCCAGCCGGGTCGGCGGGTCGAGCAGCAGCGCGGTGTCGTCGTACCTCTTCTGCGTGCGCTCGGTGAACTCGCCGGTGCGGTCCAGCAGGTTGCCGATCCCCGGCACCGCGTACGTACGGAACAGCGCGAACCCGAGCGACTGGCTCATGTCCCACGGGAACTCGTGGGCGACGACGTTGAAGTAGATCTCCACGAAGTCCCGCGTCGGGTCGAGGGAGTCGTTGCGTCGACGCCAGTGGTCCCGCCTCATGCTGGTCAACGTAGGGCACGGGCACCCGCGCGGGCTAGCGTTGTGCCATGTCACGCCCGGTCCTCGACCTCAACGCCGACCTCGGCGAGGACTGCGGCGACGACGAGGCGATGCTCGAGGTGGTCACCTCGGCCAACGTGTCCACCGGCGCGCACGCCGGCACCCCGGACGGGATCGCCCGTACGTTGGCGGCAGCCGCCGCAAGGAGTGTCGTGGTCGGCGCCCACGTCGCGTACCCGGACCGCGAGAACTTCGGCCGCACCGACGTGGACCTCCCGCACGCCCACCTCGTCGATCTCGTCGTCGAGCAGGTGGGTTGGCTCCGGGACGTGGCCGCCAGCGAGGGCACGACGGTGCAGTACGTGAAGCCGCACGGGGCGCTGTACAACCGCATCGTCCGCGACCGTGCCCAGGCCGACGCCGTGGTCGAGGCGATCCTCGCCCTCGACGCGACCCTGGGGCTGCTCTGCCTGCCCGACTCCCAGGCCCACGCGGCCGCCCGTGACGCCGGGCTGGCCACGTTCGACGAGGTCTTCGCGGACCGGTCGTACCAACCCACCGGGGAGCTGACGCCCAGAACGGTCGCCGGGGCGGTCCTCCACGACGGCGACCTCATCGCCGCGCGCGTGCTCCGGATGGCCACCCACGGCGAGGTGGAGGCCGTCGACGGGACCGTGCTGCGGGTGGCTCCGCACAGCGTCTGCGTGCACGGCGACACCCCGGGCGCGGTCGGCATGGCCCGTGCCGTCGCCGCGCGGCTGCGTGCCGCCGGCGTACGCATCGTCAGCCCGTTCCCGGGCGCGCGGTGAACGGGCGCTGGTGAGGTTCCTGCCGGCCGGCGTCGACGGCCTCCTCGTCGAGGTCGGCTCCACCGACCAGGTCCTCGCCCTCCACGCAGGGATCGAGCAGGAGCGGGCCGCCGGGCGGCTGGTCGGCGTGCGTGAGGTGGTGCCGGCCGCGCGGACGGTGCTGCTCCTCCTCGACCCCGACCGTACGACGCCCGACGCCCTCCGAGCCCTCGTGGCCGGCCTGCCGCTCGACGCACCTCCCGCCCGGCAGGCGACGCCGCTCGACGTCCCCGTGCGCTACGACGGGCCCGACCTCGACGACGTGTGCGACCTCCTCGGGATGGGCCGCGAGGAGTTCGTCGCCTGGCACGGCTCGGAGCGGTGGCAGGTCGCCTTCACCGGGTTCGCACCCGGCTTCGGCTACCTCGTACGCCCCGGCCACCGCACCCCGGTGCCGCGCCTGGACGCACCGCGCACCCGCGTGCCGGCCGGTGCGGTCGCGATGGCGGACCTGTTCACCGGCGTCTACCCGCTCGCCACGCCCGGCGGCTGGCGGATCGTCGGCCACACCGAGCTCGTCCTCTTCGACCTCGACGCCGAACCCGCGGCGACGCTGCACCCGGGCCGCACGGTCAGGTTCGTCCCCGCATGAGCGCCGTCGAGGTGACCGCCACCGGTCCGTGGGTCGGGCCCCAGGACCACGGCCGACCCGGGCACGGTGCGCAGGGCATCGGTGCCAGCGGCGCCGCCGACCGTGGCAGCCACGACCTGGCCAACCGGCTCGTCGGCAACGCCCTGTCCGCCGCCACCCTCGAGGTGCTGCTCGGCGGGCTGGGCCTGCGGGCGCTCGGCGACGTGGCGCTCGCGGTCACCGGGGCCGAGGTGTCCCTCACCGTCGACGGGAGTCCCGTACCGCTCAACGCCCTGCTGCGCCTGCGCGCCGGCCAGGAGCTGCGTCTCTCGCTCCCGGTCGCCGGCCTGCGGTCGTACGTGGCGGTGCGCGGCGGCCTCGACCTGGAGCCGGTCCTGGGGTCGCGCTCGGTGGACACGCTCTCCGGACTCGGGCCGGCCGCGCTGGCCGAGGGCGACACCCTGCGGGTCGGCACCGAGCAGCACGACCTCCCGCCGGTCGACCACGCCCCGGTGCCACGGGTGGGGGCGGGGTGCGTCCTGCTGCCGTGCACGCCCGGCCCGCGGGCGGACTGGTTCACCGCGCAGGCGCGCGACCTGCTCACCAGCGCCTGCTGGCACGTCTCCGCGCACAGCGACCGGGTCGGCGTACGCCTCGACGGGCCTGCGCTCGAGCGGGCCGCCACCGACGAGCTGCCCACCGAGCCGATGGTCCTCGGCGCCGTCCAGGTGCCGCCCTCGGGGCCGATCGTCTTCGGCGAGGACCACCCGGTGACCGGCGGCTACCCGGTGCTGGCGGTGGTGGGACGCGCCGGCCTCGACCGGCTGGCCCAGGCGCCTGCCGGGACGGAGGTCCGCTTCGTGCTCACGACCGATGACGCCCGCCGGAGATCCTGAGGCTCAGAAGGTGCGCAGCTGGTACTGACCGGTGGTCCTGGCGACCACGGTGCCCTCGGCGTCGGTGAGGGTGGCCACGAGCGTGAACGACGCCCGGCCGGTCGCGCTCGCCTCCGCGCGTACCCGGGCGACCTCGTCGGGGCTCAGCCCGGCCCGGGCGACCACGTCGCTGGTGGCCGGCCGGAGGAACTCGACCTCCATCTGCTTGACCAGCGGCACCGTGCCCTCGACCTCGAGGGCAAGACCCACCAGGCCGCCGAGCATCTCGCCGGCGCTGAACAGTGACCCTGCGTACGCGGTGCCGAAGTGGTTGCGGTTCGCCGCGTGCGGCAGCAGCACGGCCGAGGACTCGGCGGAGGCCTCGAGCACCTCGATGCCCATGTGGCCCAGGATCGGGATGGTGCTGTGCACCATCGCGGTCGCTCGTGCGGTGTCGTCAGCCCCGGCGTCGCTCATGCGTCGCATCGTGGCAGGTCAGATCCACTTCGTGAACCACATCCGGTCCAGCCACTCGCCGTGGGTGAGGAGCTGGTTGGTCCACACGGGCCAGAACCAGCCGAACGCGAGCGTCGCCGCGGTGGCCACCAGCCCGCCCACGACCACGCCGACCAGACGCCTGCGGCCTGAGGGTCGTGACCCCATCAGGGTGCCCACACCCAGGGCGATCGAGAGCACCAGGAAGGGCAGCGACGCGATCGCGTAGAAGTAGTAGACGGGGCGGTCGTCGTACGCGAACCAGGGCAGCCACGTGGCGGCCAGCCCGACCACGGCGACCCCGTGGCGCCAGTCGCGCCCGAGCACCCACATCGCCAGCGACAGCAGCATCGCCACGCACCCGGTCCACCAGACGACGGGGTTGCCGAGCAGGATCACCTGGCGCAGGCAGTCGGAGCCGGCCGGGGCCTCGCAGCCCTGCGTGCCGGGCTGCACGTCGAGGGTGGTGCTGACCCCCACCGGGCGCCCGATCACCAGCCAGCTGGCGGGCGAGGACTGGTACGGGTGGGTGCTGTCGTTGAGGAACTCGGTGTGGAACGTGTAGACGTCCTGGTGGTAGTACCACAGGGACCGCAGCGACTGGGTGACCTCGCCGAGGCCCTCCGCGTCGGGCTCGGTGGCCGTGGGCCACTGCTCGCCACCCTCGAAGGTCGTGTACTGGGTGTTGCTCAGGGTGCGCTCGTACTCGCCGGCGTGCATCAGCCAGCCCGACCACGACACGACGTAGACCACCAGCGCGACCCCGACGAGCTGCACGAACGCCGGCACCCCGTCCAGGACCACCGAGCGCCACCAGGCGCCGCGGTGGCCGGCGGCGCGACGGGCACCCCAGCTCCACAGCCACACCATCAGCCCGAACGCGGCCAACGCGTACGCGGCCGACCACTTGGTGCCCACGGCCAGCCCGAACGACACGCCGCCCAGAACCAGCCACGGCCGGGCGAGGGCACGTGTGGCGCCCTCGTCGAACCGGGCCCGCAACCACTGCCGGTCGGCGACCACGCAGTGCACGCCGCAGAGCACGAAGAAGGCGATGAAGATGTCGAGCAGGGCCAGGCGCGAGAGCACGAACTGCAGGCCGTCCACGGCCAGCAGCAGCCCCGCGAAGAGGCCCAGCAGGGTCGACCCGGAGACCCGCTTCACGAAGCGGCACATCACCAGCACCATGAGGGCGCCCACGACGGCCGACGCGATCCGCCAGCCGTACGGGTCCATCCCGAACGCCTGCTCGCCCAGCGCGATGAGCCACTTGCCGACGTCGGGGTGGACCGCCATCGACGGGTCGGCGTTCCACTGCGTCATCGTGTCGCCGGACATGATCGCCTCGTCGGCGCCGTCGACGTACGTGCGGATGTAGCCGTTGTTGAGCAGCGACCAGGCGTCCTTGGCGTAGTACGTCTCGTCGAAGGAGAACTCGTGGGGCTGGCCCAGGTGCCAGCGCCGCAGGAAGAACGCGACCGAGGCGATGACCACGGCCCAGGCCCAGCCCCAGAACGGGTCCTCCGAGCGCCCCGGCGCGTCCTCGCGGCCGGCCGCAGGTGGGCCGGTGGGGGAGTCGGGGCCTGCCACCGTCAGGGGTCCCTGCGACGGGTCGGCGCCGGGCTCGTGGGTGGTCAGGGTCACGTCCGGCACTCTAGCGACCCGGCGGTCACCGGACGCCTCGCGCGGCGCCTGACATGATCGGCCCATGGATCGCGAGGCTCACGGTGTGCTGGTGCTGGCGGGCACCCCGATCGGGCAGGCCGACGACGCGCCCCCGCGGCTGGTGGCGGAGCTGACCCGCGCCGACGTCGTCGCCGCGGAGGACACCCGTCGCCTCAAGCGGCTCTGCTCCGACCTCGGCATCACCCTGTCGGGGCGCGTCGTGTCGTACTTCGAGGGCAACGAGCAGGCCCGGACACCGCTGCTGCTGGAGGCGCTGCTGGCCGGCGAGCGGGTCGTGCTGGTGACCGACGCCGGCATGCCCAGCGTCTCCGACCCCGGCTACCGCCTCGTCGCCGCCGCCGTCGAGGAGGACGTGCGGGTCACCGCCGTCCCCGGTCCGAGCGCCGTGCTCACCGCCCTGGCCGTCAGCGGCCTGCCGGTGGACCGGTTCTGCTTCGAGGGGTTCCTGCCCCGCAAGGCCGGCGAGCGCGCGCGCCGCCTCGCCGCGCTGGCCGCCGAGGAGCGGACCATGGTCTTCTTCGAGGCCCCGCACCGTACGGAGGCGGCGCTGCAGGCGATGGCCGAGGCGCTCGGCGGCGACCGTCCCGCGGCCGTGTGCCGCGAGCTGACCAAGACCCACGAGGAGGTCGTGCGCGGCCCCCTGGCCGAGCTGGCCGCGTGGGCGGCCGAGGGCGTACGGGGCGAGGTGACGCTGGTCGTCCAGGGAGCCTCGGGTGGGCCGAGCGTGGCCAGCGACCCCGACAGCCTGCGCGCGGCCGTGGCCCGGCTCGAGGAGGGCGGCACTCCCCGCAAGGAGGCCATCGTGCAGGTCGCGAAGGCGGCCGGGCTGCCCAAGCGCGAGGTGTACCAGGTGGTGCACGTCCAGTGAGCGAGCCGTCCGGCGCCGAGCCGACCCGCAGCCGTGCCGCCACCGAGGAGAGGTCGGGGGCCCGGCGCGACCGGGAGCGCCCGCCCGCCCCCGAACCGCTGCCGCACCCCGTCGTGGACAACCACTGCCACCTCGACATCGCCGACGGCGACTGGCTGGAGACCACCGACGCGATCGCCCGCGCCGCCGCCGTGGGAGTGCCCCGGATCGTGCAGATCGGCTGCGACCTCCCCGGGGCCCGCTGGGCGGTGGAGGCGGCCGCGACCCACGACGCCCTCGTGGCCGGTGTCGCGCTGCACCCCAACGAGGCGCCCCGGCTCGCCGCCAACGGCACCCTGGAGGCAGCGCTGGCCGAGATCGAGGCGCTCGCCGGCGCGCACGACAAGGTGCGCGCGGTGGGGGAGACCGGCCTCGACCGGTTCCGGACCGGCCCGGAGGGGATGGCGGCGCAGGAGGAGTCGTTCCGCCGCCACATCGACCTGGCCAAGCGGCTCGACAAGACCCTGGTCATCCACGACCGCGACGCCCACGACGAGGTGCTGCGGGTGCTGGACGCGGAGGGAGCCCCGGAGCGTTGGGTCATGCACTGCTTCAGCGGGGACTCCGCGTTCGCGCGGGCGTGCCTGGACCGGGGGGCGTACCTCTCGTTCGCCGGCACCGTCACGTTCAAGAACGCCCAGCCGCAGCGGGACGCCCTCGCGCTCGCGCCGCGCGACCGGATCCTGGTGGAGACCGACGCGCCGTACCTGACCCCCACGCCGTACCGCGGACGGCCCAACGCCTCCTACCTGGTGCCGTACACGGTGCGGGCGATGGCGGAGGTCCGCGGGGACGACCTCGGCGCGCTGTGCGCGGCCCTCGACGACACCACCGAGAGGGCGTTCGGCGGCTCCTGGTGAGCCCCGGTGACCTTCGCAGCTCCTGTCGCGGACGTGGCCGGACTCACGCCCGGTGGTAGGCAGATCCGGGCGCCCAGGGGCCCCGAAATCGGTCGTTCGAGTTTGTACGAGGCGTTTCGCCCGTTATCGTCTCGTGATGTCAGCCGGGATTGGGGAAGATTCCGGCGGCACCCGGAGCGTCGCCCGCGGCACTCCGCGAGTCCCCTGCTCGCACCTGTCACCCTGTGGTGACGTGTGCCCGGGGCTGTGTCGTCGCCCATGCCCGGAGAGCACGAAGTTCGGAGCATTGTGCGCTCTCGCATTGCAGCACTCAGCAAGTCCAAGCCGGTCCTGACCGGCGTCGGCGCCACCATCGCCCTCGCCCTGGTCGGGACCACTCTCGGTTACCAGACCCTCTCCAAGGACGTCACCCTCACCCTCGACGGTGAGGCCAGCCAGGTGGTCGCCATGGGCGGCACCGTGGGCGACGTCCTCGCCGACGAGGGCATCGAGATCACCGACCGCGACCTGGTCGCGCCCTCCCTCGACGAGGAGGTCAGCGACGGCTCGCGCATCACCGTGCAGTTCGGACGCCCACTCGAGCTCGAGGTCGACGGGAAGTCCAAGACGTACTGGGTCAACTCCACCGACGTGGCCAGCGCCCTGTCGGAGATCGGCCGCCGCTTCACCGGCGCCGCCCTGTCCACCTCCCGCAGCGCCGCCATCGGCCGCGGCGGGATGAGCCTCGAGGTGGTCACCCCCAAGAAGCTCACGGTCAAGATCGCGGCCGCCAAGTCGCGTACCGAGACGCTCAGCGCCCTCACCGTCGCCGACGTGCTCGCCGAGCTCGACGTCGAGGTCGAGGGGCACGACAAGGTCAAGCCGTCGCTCGACACCGTCGTGAGCGCGGGCGACACGATCGTCTTCACCGACATCCGCAAGGCGTCGAAGTCGGTCGAGGGTGAGGCCGTGCCGCACGCGGTCGTCAAGAAGGACGACGCCTCGATGTTCGAGGGCGAGACCGAGGTCGTGCGCGAGGGCGTCGACGGCCTGCGCGACGTGACCTACCGGGTGACGTTCCGCAACGGCGAGCTGGTCCGCAAGACCGTCGTGACGGCCAAGGTGCTGCGCGAGCCCGTCGCCGAGATCGTGCGCGTGGGCACCAAGGAGCAGCCGAGCGCCAACTACGCCGGTGGCAGCACCGTGTGGGACCGCCTCGCGCAGTGCGAGTCGGGCGGCAACTGGGCCACCAACACCGGCAACGGCTACTACGGCGGCCTGCAGTTCAGCGCCTCCACCTGGGCCGCCGTCGGCGGTACGGGCCTCCCGCACCAGCACAGCCGCGAGGAGCAGATCAAGCGTGGCCAGATCCTGCAGGCACGTGCCGGGTGGGGCCAGTGGCCGCACTGCGCCAGCCAGCTCGGCCTGATCTGACGCAGCCGGCGCGCTCACGACTTCGGGAGTGGGCGAGCCTCGCACTACCCTTGCGCGCATGACGAACACACCGGCCGGTCCGAGACTCCTCGGACCGGCCGACGTGCGTTCGTTGGCCGCCCGGCTGGACCTGCGCCCCACCAAGCAGCGGGGCCAGAACTTCGTGATCGACCCCAACACGGTGCGCCGCATCGTGCGGGAGTCCCAGATCACCGCCGACGACGTCGTGGTCGAGGTGGGCCCGGGACTCGGCTCGCTCACCCTGGCGCTGCTCGAGGTCGCGCGCCGCGTGATCGCCGTCGAGGTTGACCCGGTGCTCGCCGGGCTGCTGCCCGAGACGATCGCGACGTACGCCCCCGAGCAGGCCGAGGCGTTCGAGGTCGTCCTGGGCGACGCGATGCGGATCGAGGAGATCCCCGGGCCGGCGCCCACGGCACTCGTGGCGAACCTGCCGTACAACGTCTCGGTGCCGGTGCTGATCCACATGCTCACGCTGCTGCCGTCGCTCGAGCGCGGCCTGGTGATGGTGCAGGCGGAGGTCGCCGACCGCCTCGCCGCCCGGCCGGGCTCGAAGGTGTACGGCGTGCCGTCGGTCAAGGCGGCCTGGTTCGCCGACGTGCGCCGCGCCGGCGCGATCGGGCGCAACGTCTTCTGGCCGGCGCCCAACGTCGACTCCGGCCTGGTCGCCTGGACCCGGCGCGAGCCGCCGGCGACCACCGCGACCCGCGAGCAGGTCTTCACGCTCGTCGACGCTGCGTTCGCCCAGCGCCGCAAGCAGCTCAAGGCTGCCCTCAAGACGCTGGTCGGCTCCTCCGAGGCGGCCGCGCGCGCCATCGAGGCTGCCGGCGTCGACCCCACCGTGCGCGGGGAGATGCTCACCGTCGAGGAGTTCTCCCGGATCGCGGAGCACGTGGAGTGGTGAGCCCCGCCGGGCCCGGCGCCCACGGCGTACGGGTGGTCGCGCCCGCCAAGATCAACCTCCACCTGGCCGTCGGGGCACCCCGCGAGGACGGGTTCCACCCCCTCGACACCGTCTACCACGCGATCGGGCTGACCGACACGGTCACCGTCACCGCGGCGGCGGAGCCCGGCGTACGGCTCACGCTGGCGGCGCCCGACCACGTCGACGCGGCCGGCGTCCCCCTCGACGGCACCAACATCGTGGCGCGGGCCGCGGAGCTGCTCGGTGCCCGGACGGGCGTGGTCCCGGCCGTGGACGTCCACATCGACAAGACGATCCCGGTCGCGGGCGGGATGGCCGGTGGTTCCGCGGACGCCGGGGCGGCGCTGCTGGCGCTGCACACGCTGTGGACCCGCGACGGCGCCGCGGCGTTGGACGACGCGGCGCTGCACGCGATCGCCGCCGACCTGGGCAGCGACGTCCCGTTCTCGCTCGTGGGCGGCACCGCCCGCGGCCTGGGGCGTGGCGAGATCGTCGAGCCCGTCGTCGACACCGGGACGTACTGGTGGGTCGTGGCGCCGTCGTCGCAGGGCCTGTCGACCCCGGCGGTGTACCGCCACTACGACCTGCTGTTCCCCGACGCGTCGCCGGTCCCGGCGGCCCCCGACGCCCTGCTCGCTGCGCTCCTTGACGGTGACGTACGCCGGGTGGCCGCCGCTCTGCGCAACGACCTGGGAGCGGCCTCCGTCGACCTGCGGCCGTCGCTCGGCGACCTGATCGCCCGCGGCGAGGCCGAGGGCGCCCTGCGGGGCATGGTCAGCGGCTCCGGACCCACCTGCGTGTTCCTGTGTGACTCCGAGGCGGCGGCCGGCGCGGTGGCCGCGGGCCTGCGCGGTGCGGGGCAGCCGGTGGCGCTGGTGGCCAGCGGCCCGGTCCCCGGCGCACGTCTCGCGTAGCCGGACAGGAGCAATGCCGCCCAGCGGCCCGGTGACGGCCCCGGGCGACCGTTGATCCTGTTCGATTACGGCTGCTCACCCGCGACTGCGAGAATCGAGACCTCATGAGCAACCTGATCAACCTCGAGCGCGTCTCGAAGGCCTACGGCGTCCGCCCCCTGCTGTCCGACGTCTCCCTCGGCATCGCGATGGGGGAGCGGGTCGGCATCGTGGGCCGCAACGGTGACGGCAAGTCCACCCTGCTGAAGGTCCTCATGGGCGAGGAGGAGGCCGACTCCGGACGCGTCTCGCGCGCCCGCGGCCTCGAGGTCGGCTACCTGCACCAGGGCGACGAGCTCGACGACACCCACACGGTGCGCGAGGCGGTGCTGGGCGGGCGCTCGGACCACGAGTGGGCAGGCGACTCGACCATGCGTCAGGTCGTCGAGGAGCTGCTGGCCGGGATCGACCTCGACCGCGCCGTCCACGGGCTGTCCGGGGGCGAGCGGCGCCGGTGCGCGCTGTCGGCGCTGCTGCTGGGTCGCCACGACCTGGTGATCCTCGACGAACCCACCAACCACCTCGACGTCGAGGCGGTCGCCTGGCTGGCCCGCCACCTGGTGACGCTGCCGTCGGCGCTGATCGTCGTCACCCACGACCGCTGGTTCCTCGACGAGGTGTGCCAGCAGACGTGGGAGGTCCACGACGGCCAGGTCGACTCCTACGAGGGCGGCTACGCGGCCTTCGTGCTCGCCAAGGCCGAGCGTCAGCGGCAGGCGGCGGCCACCGAGGTGCGCCGCCAGAACCTCGTCCGCAAGGAGCTGGCGTGGCTGCGGCGCGGCGCCCCGGCGCGTACGTCGAAGCCGAAGTTCCGCATCGACGCCGCCAACGCGCTGATCGAGGACGTGCCGCCGCCCCGCGACCGGCTCGAGCTGCAGAAGTTCGCCACCCAGCGCCTCGGCAAGGACGTCATCGACCTCGAGGACGTGGACCTGGCCCGCGGGGAGCGGGTGCTGCTGGACCACGCCACGTGGCGGCTGGGCCCCGGCGACCGGATCGGGATCGTGGGCGTCAACGGCGCGGGCAAGACCTCGCTGCTCAACCTGCTCTCCGGCGCGCTGGCGCCGCAGCACGGCAAGGTGAAGCACGGCCGTACGGTCTCGCTCCAGCACCTCACGCAGGCCATCGACGAGGTCGACCCTGAGGGCCGGGTGCTGCCGACGGTCGAGTCGATCCGCCGCGTGACCAGGACCCTGGACGGCCAGGAGCTGTCGGCGACCTCCATGCTGGAACGGTTCGGCTTCACCGGCGACAAGCTGACCGCGCGCCTGGGCGACCTGTCCGGCGGGGAGCGGCGCCGGTTCCAGCTGCTCAAGCTGCTGCTCACCGAGCCCAACGTGCTGCTGCTCGACGAGCCCACCAACGACCTCGACATCGACACCCTCAACGTCCTGGAGGACTTCCTGGACGGTTGGCCGGGCACGCTGGTCGTGGTCAGCCACGACCGGTACTTCCTGGAGCGCGTGACCGACTCGGTGTGGGCGTTGCTGGGTGACGGGCAGGTGTCGATGCTGCCCCGTGGCGTCGACGAGTACCTGGAGCGCCGTACGGCGATGCTCGCCGCCGCCGAGGCGGCCGAGCGGGCCTCCCAGAGAGCCGCCGAGCGCGCCGCCGTGGCTCCGGCCCCCGCCCCTGCCGGGACGGCGGACGCCCCCGCGAAGGCGCGTGCCGGGTCGGCGGAGGACCGTGCAGCCCGTAAGGTGCTGGCCCGGGTCGAGAAGCAGCTCGAGCGGATCGCGGAGCGCGAGGCGGAGCTCGAGGCCCAGATGGCCGCGAACCTCACCGACTACGAGCTGCTCGCCGCCCTGGGGCAGCAGATGTCGGCGCTGGCCGAGGAGAAGGAGGGCCTCGAGCTGGAGTGGCTCGAGGCCTCCGAGGTCCTCGACTAGCTCGTCACCCGCACGGTCTTGGTGACGGTGCGGGCCAACGTG
>NZ_JBJEHY010000147.1:21681-31535 GCF_051876515.1 Nocardioides sp.
TGACCCGGACCACCGGACGCACCTTCACCGGGGCGTCGGTGACGGTGACGTCCACCGCGACCGCAACGGTGGAGAACTCGCCCTGACCACCAGCGTTGATCGCGGCGATCCTCACGTCGTAACGGCCAGGAGCGAGGTCGGCGAATTGGGCCTCCCGGGCGTCGGCTCCCACGTTGCGGTACTGGTCGGAGATCTGCACCGTGTAGCCGGTGATGGGGCTGCCCCCGTCGTCCAGCGGAGCGGACCACGTCACGTGCACCATGTCGCTCCCGGGCCGGTACACGGCGGTGACGTCGACCGGCTCTGTCGGCGCCGCGGGGGTGGTGATGCTGGTGGTGGCGGGGTCTCCGTACCCGGCGATGTTGAGGGCGCTGACGCTGACGTCGTGGGTGCCACCACCGAGGCCCGCGAAGCTGGTGCTACGCCAGTTGGCGGGTTCGATGCTCTCTTGGTCGCCTACCCGGACCCGGTACTGGGTCACCGGGCTGCCGCCGTCGTCGGTAGGGGGTTGCCAGTTGACGGTCACGATGCCGCCGGAGTGGGTCGCGGTCACCGACGCCGGAGCACTGGGAGTCACGATGGTGGGTCCCGGGTCCTCGTCGCACCCGGTGACGTTCCAGTCGTAGGCACCCACGCTGCCGTACTCGTCGAAGAGCGGCGTGGGCAGCGAGCCGTCCCCGATGCCATCGATCTGCAAGAAGTAGCGGCCCGTCGGTACCGAGACGGTGTCGTAGGCCGAGGACTGTGAGGCGGGGGCAATGGTGTGCTGGGTGGCGCCGGAGGCATCGAGGAGCCGCACCTCGAGCTTGAGGTTCGGGCCAGGCTCGGCGTACCGCACGCCGATCGCCACGCCGGGACCACACTCTCCGAGGTCGAAGACGTCGAGATCGTCCCGGTCCGCGATCGTGCCGCGGCCTGAGGTGCCGGCTGCCGCGCTGGCGGCCTCAACGACCGTGTCGGGTTCGTCGGGGATGGTGCCCGCCTTGGCGGCGATCCTGGCGATGTCGTCCTGGCCGGGGTTGTTGGCGTCGGCGTACGACCCGTTGCTCCACAGGGAGGTCCGGCGGGCGTACGGGGAACCCATGATCGGGCCCCAGTAGCCGTGCCCGGTGTAGAGGTCAGCCGTGGAGGTGCCGTGATGGAGCAGAGACAGGATGTGGCCCACCTCGTGGCTCGTGGCGTCGGCGACGGCCTTGGAGTCAGGGTCCCAGCCGTGGGTCAGGGTCCAGGCGGGGTGGCGGGTCGGTTCCCCTCCCCACACGTCGACGTGGGCCGCCCCTCCGCACTGGTTCTCGCAGAGCTGTTCGCGTGCTGAGGCGCTCGCGGAGATCACCGCGTGGGCCCCGCGCCAGTCGCCATCGGGCTGCTCGGTGGTCACGTCGATGTCAAAGGGTGCGAAGTCCTCGGCCACCCGGGCCCAGACCTCTGCGACGGCGGACTCCTCGGAGCCGGTGATCGCGGGTCCGTCCCCGTTCGGGTCCCACCCCTCGTACGTGCCGGCGTCCAGGCCGCCGTCCACCCAGGCGTTGTCGAAGTCGACGGTCACGCCGTCGAAGTCGAGGAACACGGTGCTGCTGGCGCCCGGGCGCGAGTGCAGTGCGAAGACGTCCGCCGTCGCGTCAGCGGTGAGCCGGGAGCGGGCGGTGAAGTCGCGCTGTCGGGCCGACGTGAGTGAGGTCCGGTCGAGCGGGGGGACGGGATCGACGGCGTACAGGCGCCCCTCGGAGTCCAGTTGCAGAGTCTCGTCCCGGTGCAGCGCGTCGGCCAGTTCGTCGGCTGCCGTCGATCTTGCAGAGGCCGGTGACATGGTGGCCAGCGAACCGGCCAGCAGAGCGCCGACGGCGGTGAGACTGAGAAGCCGCTGGCGCGGTCCAGGGCCGAGACTCATGGGCAACCTTCCGTGGGGAGGCACAACTTATCGGCGCGAGTCCTGCTCGCGCCACGCTTTGCCCGCACTGGTCCTCGACTAGCTCGTCACCCGCACGGTCTTGGTGACGGTGCGGGCCAACGTGGTCGCGTTCCCGAGGTAGCGCACCCGGACCGTGAGGCGTCCCTTCTTCACCCAGGCCGGACGTACGGCTGCGAGCCGGAGGACGGCGCGGCCGTTGACGAGCCGTACCGTCACGGTCCTCGTGCCGTACCGCACCCGGACCTTGCCCGTCGCGGTGGCGCCGGCGGCGCGGACCCGCACCACCACGCGGGGTCGGGCCCCGACGCGGGTCGCGGTCGGTGCCTTGACCCGGACCACCGGACGCACCTTCACCGGGGCGTCGGTGACGGTGACGTCCACGGTGTCCGAGGTCGACGCCGCCCAGCGCTGGTCCAGCGGGACGTAGGTGGCCGTGTACGAGGCCGTGCCGAGCGGGGTGCCGGTGCGCGTCCAGGTGGCGCTGCCGCCGCTCAGGGGCACCGTCGCCAAGGTCTCCCCGGCGGAGCTGATGACCACCGAGCCCTGCGCGGTGACGCCGCTGGAGGGGACGACGCGGGTGATGAGCGTGACCTCGGGTCCGTACGAGGTGCCGCTGAGCAGCGTGCGCGTCGGGTCAGGGGCGGTCACGGTGACCGTGACCGTGACCGCCTCGCCGGCGCCGGCGGCGTTGAGGGCGGTGAGTATCACGTCGTACGTGCCCGGGGCCAGGTCGGGGAAGCGAACCTCCCGGACGTCAGGGCCGAGGTTGCGGGTGCGGTCCGCTACCTGGGCGCGGTAGCCGGTGACGGCGCTGCCGCCGTCGTCCAGGGGAGCGGACCACCTCAGCAGCACCACGCCGGTCGCCGGGCGGTAGGTGGCACTCACGTCCACGGGTGCGGTGGGACCCTGGGCGACCGGACCCTGGTCGCAGCCCGTCACGGTCCACGTGTACGCGCCGAGGCTGCCGTAGTCGTCGTAGCTGGTGCTGGGGCTGCCCGCCCCGATGCCGTCCACCCGCAGGAAGTGGCGTCCGGTGACGACGGTGGCGCTGCCCGAGGCGGCCAGGGAGGTGGTCGGGTTGAGGGTCTGGACGGTGCTGCCGTCGGCGGCCAGCAGCCGCGCCTCGATGTCGAGGTTGGGCCCCTGGGAGGCGGGCTGCACGTCGATGCCGACCGCGCCGACGCAGTTCCCCAGGTCGATGACGTCCACGTCATCGCGGGAGCTGATGGTGCCGCTCCCCGACGTCGCCGGGGTGGCGCTGGCTGCGGCGGCGACGGTGTCCGGCGCGTCGTCGGCCAGGGCGCCCGCGGTACGGGCGATCACGGCGACGTCGTCCTGGCCGGAGTTGTTGGCGTTCGGGTACAGCCCGTTGCTCCACTGGGTCACGGCACGCGAGTAGCCCACGCCCATGATCGGCGCCCAGTTGCCGTGGCCGCCGTAGTACCCCGACGTGGTGGTGCCGTGGTGCTTGAGCCCCAGGTTGTGACCCACCTCGTGGGTCGTGGCCTCGGCGACGGCCTTGGCCGTGGTGAGTCCGCCGCGGGTGAGGGTCCAGGCTGGTCGGGCGGAGGTGGAGGTGCTCCACACCCCGATGTACGCGATCCCGCCGCAGCTGCTCTCGCAGAGCTGCTGGTGGGCCTGCTGGGAGTCGGAGATGACGGCGTGGGAGCCGCGCCAGGTGCCTGCGGGCTGCTCGGTGGTCACGTCGATGTCGAACGGGGCGAAGTCCTCGGCGACGCGGGCCCAGACCTCCTGGACCATGAGCTTCTCGGCGTCCGAGAACGCCGGGCCGTTCCCGGCGGGGTCCCAGCCCTCGTACGCGCCGGCGCTGAGGCCGGAGGAGACCCAGAGGCCGGAGGTGAGGGTCACGCCGTCGACGTCGAGGTAGACGGTGCCGGCCGCGCCGGGTCGGGAGTGCAGGGTGAACGTGTCGGCGAGCGGGGCGCTGGCGACCTCGGGGGAGTCGTCGGACCCGCTGGTGCCCTCGTGGGCGTGGGAGGCGGCGGCGTCGGGGTCGACCGCCGGGTCGACGGCGTACAGGTGCCCCTGGCGGTCCAGCCACATCGTGCGGTCCTCCAGCAGCACCTCGGACAGCTCGTCGGCCGCCATCCGGTTGATCCGGGCCGCCGCCTCCAGGTCCTCGCCCAAGGCGCTCAGGGCCGTGGCGCCGCGGGCCGGGGCGGGGAGCAGGGGCTCGCCGGGGTCGGTGCTCACGGCCGTCGCCGGAGCGGCGGTGGCCAGGAGGCTGGTCGTCAGCGCGCCGACCGCGGCGAGTGCCACGGAGCGAAGGAGCGTACGCCGGGGATGGTGCATGGAGGGCCTTTCGTGGGGGTTGTCCGACGCTACCGGCCGCGTTCCCCGCTCCGCGGCGGAACGTCCCATCTTCCCCGCTGTCGAAGTCCCCGCCTTGGCGGGGACTTCGACACGTTGTGGGGGTTGCAACACCCACAACGTGTCGGAAATCCCCCAACGAGCCCGCCCCGCAGACCGGTACGGGCCCGCGCTCGCCCCCCGTACGCCGACGACGAAGGGCCACCCCGCCCGAGCGGGATGGCCCTTCGTGGGAGGGGGACGGTCAGCCCTTGAGGCGCAGGACCTTCTTGACCGCCTTCTTGTTGACGTCCTCGGTCGCGAGGAACGTCACGACCAGCGGCAGCTTCTTCTTCTTGAGCTGCTTGGCCGTGAAGAACGACTTCTTCAGCTTCTTGAGCTTCACGGTCGCCTTGCCGTTGACCACCTTGACGGTGACCTTCTTCTTGCCGATCTTCACCTGGACCTTGCCGGTGACGGGCTTGCCGCCGGCGAGCACGGTGATCCGCACCTTGGGACGGGTGCCCAGCTTGACCTTCTTCGGCGCCTTCACCTTCACCGTGGCCGCCAGCTTGCTGACGGTGATCACGGAGGCGGGCGAGGTGGCCTCGGCCCAGCGACGGTCGGCGGGGACGAAGGTCGCGGTGTACGAGCGCTGGCCGAGCGTCGCCCGGGTCACGGTCGTGGTCGCGGCTCCGTCGACGAGGTCGACCGTGGCCACCGTGGTGGTGCCGTCGTCGAAGCGCACCTGGCCCTGCGGGACCGGGTTGCCTGCGACGGTGGCGGCCAGGGTGACCGTACGGCCCACGGCGGTCGCGGTCAGGGTGACCCCGGTGCTGCTGACCTCGCCGACGACCACGGTCGTGCTGGCCCTGGTGCCGGCACCGATGCGGTTCACGGCTGCGACCTCGATGGTGTGGAGGCCGTCGGACAGGCCGCCCAGCACGTGGCTGGTGGTGTCCGCGTCCAGCTCGACGGTGTCGTCGCCGACGGTGACCTCGTACCCGGTGACGGTGGCGCCGTTGTCCTGGGCGGGTGCCGTCCAGGTGACGGTGACGTCGCGGGTGCGGTCGTCGAAGCTCGCCGCGAGGTCGCGCGGCGCGCTGGGCGCGAGCACCAGCTCGACGTCAGCGGCAGCGGACTCCGACCCCGTCCAGCGGAGGTCCGCCGGCTCGAACGTGGCCGTGAACGAGTGCGCACCCGCAGCCAGGTCGGTGACCCGTACGGTCGCCTCGCCGTCGCTCACGTCCGCACGACCGACGACGTCGGTGCCGCTGCGGAAGACGACCTCGCCCTCGGGGGCGTCGCCGGGGCTGGTGACGGTGGCCGTCAGGACCACGGCGGGGCCGTCGACCTGGGCGTCCAGCGTGGTCGCGCTGGTGGCACGGGCGGAGACCGCGGCGGTGGCGTTGGCGACCGGGCTGGTGCCCGCACCGTTGACGGCGACGACGCTGATCTGGTGGCTGCCGACCGCCAGGCCGCTCAGCACGTGGGTGGTGCCGGTGACGGTGGTGGTCTGCCCGCCGACGGTGACGCGGTAGCCGGTGATGGCGGAACCGCCGTTGTCGACGGGCGCCTGCCACGTGACGGTCACGTCCCGGGTCCGGGGCGAGAAGTCGGCGGCCAGGTTGCGCACCGCGTCAGCAGCGACGACGACGCTGACCGAGCGGCTCGCGGACGTCGACGTGGTCCACGTCAGGTTGCCCGGCTGGTACGTGGCGACGTACGTGGCCGGACCCGAGGCGACCCCGGTGAGGGTGTGCGACGCCGCACCGTTGACCAGGTCGACGGTGGCGACGGTGGTCCCGTTGCGGGTGATCACGACCTGGCCGGCCGGGACGGAGCCCGTGGTGGCGCTGCGGGCGACGGTCGCGTTGAGCGTGACCGTACGGCCCGACGCGCTGCCGGTCAGCGTGGTGGTGGTCGCAGCCGGAGCGGTCACGGTCACCGAGCGCGTCGTCTCGGCGCTCTCGCCGCGCGCGTTGACCGCGGTCACGCTGACGCTGTGGGTGCCGTTGGCCAGGTCGAGCGTGTGGCTCAGCGTGCTGGCGGCGGTGGTCGTCTGCACGATGCCGCCGACGCGCACCCGGTAGCCGGTGACGGCGCTGTTGCCGGTGGCGGTCGGGGCGGTCCAGGAGAGCGTCACCTTGCGCGTGGCGGTGTCGAACGCCGCGGCCGCCGTGGCGACCGGTCCCGGCGCGGTGACCGGGGAGTGCGCCGCGGAGGTGGACGTCGTCCACCGCTTGTCGGCCGGAACGTACGTCGCAGTCACGGTCTGGCCGAGGACGCCCGTGTAGGCGCCGGTGTAGGTGGCGACGCCCGAGGCGAGGCCGACCGTGCCGAGCACGGTGGTGCCGGCGCGGAACTGGACGGTGCCGAGTGCGGCCGCGGGCGAGACCGACGCCCGCAGGGCGACCTGCTTGGTGGCGTCCGTGTACGTGCTGGTCAGCGACGTGGTCGTCGTGGTCGGGGCGGGAGCCGCGATCGTGGTGGAGGCGGTCGGGCTGGTGCCGATGCTGTTCACCGCGACGACGTTCACGGTGTGCGGACCGGTGCCCAGGTTGGTGAGGGTGTACGAACGGGCCGTGGACGCCAGCGAGACGGCCGCGCCGCCGTCGATCCAGACGCGGTAGCCGGTGACGGCGCTGCCGCCGTTCTCGCTCGGGGCGCCCCAGGTGACGGTGGCGTTGCGGGTGGTCGCGTCGAAGCTGTGCGTCACGCTCGAGGGAGCGAAGGGTGCGGTCAGCTGCGGCTGGCCGTTGCAGTTGGTGTTGGTCCACCACTTGTAGAAGCCGTTGGAACCGTAGAACGGGTAGTTGTCGGTCGAGTCAGCCGTGACCCGGAGGTAGTACTGGCCTGCCGTGACGTTGTGGGAGAACTCCGCGTCCATGCTTCCGGTGTTGCGGTACTGCTTGACGGAGTTGCCGTTGGCGTCGATCAGGTCGGCCCAGATGTCGAGGTTCGGGCCGGTTGGTGCGTTGAAGACCGACACGCTCACGTTGCCCGAGCAGTAGCCGAGCTGGAAGTAGTCGTACTCGTAGCCGTTTGCGATCGACGCCTCGCCGTACGTGGCCGCCCGACGGGTCGCCTTGGCCTCGTAGACCGAGCCCGCCTCGTCGGTCCGGTACCCGGTCTTGCCGGAGATGATGGCGTGGTCGTCCTCGGTGTTGTTGGCGTCGGTGTAGTCACCCTTGCTCCACTGGGAGACGTCCTTGTTGTAGGCGGAGCCCATGATCGGGGCCCAGTTGCCGTGGCCCTCGTAGTAGGCCTTGGACGAGGTGCCGTCGTGGCTCAGGCCGAGGTTGTGGCCCACCTCGTGGCTGGTGGCCTCAGCGACGTACTTGGCCGAGGTCAGGCCGCCCTTGGTGAGGGTCCAGGCCGGACGGCTGACCGTGCTCGAGCCCCAGGACCCGACGTACGCGATGCCGCCGCACGTCGCGTTGCACAGGACCTGGTGCGCGGTGGTGGAGCCGGAGATGACGGCGTGCGAACCGGTCCAGGTGCCGGTCGGTGCCTGTGTGGTCACGTCGACGTCGAAGGGGTAGAAGTCCTCAGCCACGCGCTGCCAGACCTCGATGACCTTCTTCTTCTCGTCGTCGTTGAAGGCAGCCCCGTTGTTGTTGGGGTCCCAGCCCTCGTAGAAGCCGGCTGCGAGGCCCTTGCCGCTCATCCACCAGCCGCCGTAGGTGCTGCTGATCGTCACCCCGTCGAAGTCGAGGTAGATCGTCTTCGAGGCTCCCGGGTTGGAGTGCAGCGTGAACGCGTTGGCGACCGGGATGTTCTGCGGGATCTCCTCCGTCACCGGCTCCAGACCCGTGGGGGCGGGGTCGACGGCGAAGAGGCGGCCGTCGGGGTCGAGCCACATCGCCTCGTCCTCGAGGAGCTGCTCCTTGAGGTCCGCGGCGCTCACGCCGTTGATCGCGGCTGCCTCGGGGAGGTCGTCACCGAGCGCGTCGATGGCGTCCTGGCCGTTGAGGCTCTCCTCGAGCAGCGCGGGCTTGAGGGTCGCGGGCTTGAGCGCGACGGGGGTGGCGCTGGCCGACGGGATGCCGGCGAGGCCGGTGATCGTCAGCGCGGCGGTGGCCACGAGGGCGGCGGACGCCCGGCGGAACGGGTGGTTTCTCAAGGCTGAGGTCCTTTCTGGGAACCTCGGCAGGATTTCAGCGCGCGCGGACGCGGGCGCGCATCTTCAGCGAATCTTGAGCATTCGCTGAGGCGTGCGGGTCAGCTGAACGGCACGAGCAGGGTGCGCAGCAGGCCGGCCAGCTGTTCGCGCTGGGCGTCGGGGAGGTCGGCGAGGATCTCGGCCTCGGCGGCCAGGAGGGCGGTGAACGCACCGTCGACGGCCGCCTTGCCCTCGGGCGTGAGGCGCACCAGGACCCCGCGGCGGTCGTGCGGGTCGGGGAGCCGCTCCACGAAGTGGCGGGCCGCGAGCCGGTCGACGCGGTTCGTCATCGTCCCGCTGGTCACCAGCGTCTCGCGGAGCAGTCGTCCCGGCGAGAGCTCGTACGGGTCGCCGGCACGTCGCAGGGCGGCGAGGACGTCGAACTCCCACGACTCGATGTGGTGCGCGGTGAACGCGTCGCGACGCGCCAGGTCGAGGTGTCGGGCCAGGCGGGAGATGCGGGAGAAGACCTCCACGGGGGCCAGGTCGAGGTCGCTGCGCTCGCGCGCCCACGCTTCCACCAGGTCGTCCACCTCGTCACGCATGCTCCCAGCATGCCAGATGGGTCGAGATTCTTGACATCGAGACACGTCGGGGAGATGCTGGATATGTCTTGATGTCAAGATAATTGGAGGAATCGTGACTCCTGCAGCCTGGGACCCGCAGCACTACCTGACGTACGCCGACGAGCGCGGACGACCGTTCGTCGAGCTGCTGGCGAGGGCGCCCGCCGCGGCCCCGGCGGAGGTCGTCGACCTCGGCTGCGGCCCCGGCAACCTCACCGCACTTCTCGCGAGCCGCTGGCCCGGGTCCCGCGTGCGAGGGGTCGACTCCAGCGCCGAGATGGTCGACGCCGCGCGTGCGCTGCCGACGTCCGTGGAGTGGGGGGTGCAGGACCTCCGCGACTGGCTGACCGCCGTCGAGCCGGGCACCGTGGACGTGCTCGTGTCGAACGCGACCCTGCAGTGGGTGCCGGGCCACCTCGACCTGCTCGCCCCGCTCGTCGGTGCCGTACGCCCCGGCGGCTGGCTCGCGTTCCAGGTGCCCGGGAACTTCGACGAGCCCAGCCACACCCTGCGCGCCGCGCTGGCTGCGCGGGAGCCGTACGCGTCGCACCTGCGCGACGTGCCGGTGCCGCGGGCCCACGACGCCGCCACGTACCTGGGTGCGTTGCAGGAGTTCGGCTGCGACGTGGACGCCTGGGAGACCACGTACCTGCACGTGCTCGCCGGCCCGGACCCCGTGTTCACGTGGGTGTCGGCCACTGGTGCCCGGCCCACGATCGCCGCCCTGCCCGACGACCTGCGGGGGCGCTTCGTCGCGGAGTACAAGGAGGGGCTGCGGCGTGCCTACCCGCCGCGCCCCGACGGGTCGGTGGTGCTGCCGTTCCGGCGGGTGTTCGTGGTGGCGCAGGTGCCGGGGGAGGCGTCGTGAGGCTCCACCACGTCCAGGTCTCCTGCCCGCCCGGAG
>NZ_JBJEHY010000148.1:0-9215 GCF_051876515.1 Nocardioides sp.
GCTCAGGTGGGCGACCAGCGTGGTGCTCCCGGCGCGGCGACCTCGTCGTACGGCTTCCTTGAAGGAGTCGCCGTCGACCAGCCGGTTCGCAGCGGGCAGCACGTCGGTGCCGCGGGCGTCAGGCCGTCAGACGGCCAGCTGGCTGCGACCCTTGCGGCGGCGAGCCGAGAGGATCGCGCGGCCGGCGCGGGTGCGCATGCGCAGGCGGAAGCCGTGCGTCTTGTGACGACGGCGGTTGTTCGGCTGGTACGTACGCTTGCTCACGACAGTCTCCGTTGCGGTTGCTTCGAGGGTTGTCCACTCCACGGCGCGGATCGGTGCCCCACCAGGGGGACGGCTGTTCGGCCGGCACCGCCCACCCACGCGGCATCACCGAGGTGATGAATCGTGGACATGCGGCACCCGTCGACAAGGAGCGACTGGTCAACGGTACGCGGGGAGAATCGACAGGGTCAAACCCGCGAGGCCGGTTCGGGCCGCTGCCTGTGGATGAAGTCTTGAGGATCGTGCCCCCAGGTTGTTAGGTTCGCAGTCGTGGTCGGACCCGCAAGGGCGATTCTCAGGCCCCCGAAGAGGCGTTGTGACCTGGTTCACATTCTGTCACAAGGGGCCTCTGACCTGCAGGAACGCCGCAGATGAGGCGTTTGGGCGGGCACGGATCGGCGGAGTGCGGGGGCGTACGTCGCTCGATGCACAGGTTGTGGAAAAATCTGTGGAGACAGGCCGTGTGACATGAACGGCATCCAACGAATGACGGGGCATCGAGTGAACGACCAGCCGGCAGACCTGGGGAGCGCGTGGTCAGCGATCCTGGCTGATCTGATGCCCAACCAGCGAGCGTGGCTGCGGGCCAGTGAACCCGTGACGCTGCACGAGAGCACGGCGATCATCGCGGTGCCCAACGACTTCACCCGCGCCCAGCTGGAGGGTCGGCTCCGCGGACAGCTCGAGGACTCCCTCAGTGACGCATTCGGACGCGAGATCCGCCTGGCCGTCACGGTGAACCCCGCCCTCGAGTCGCTGCTCGACGAGGAGACGTCAAGTGGATCTGTCGATTTGTCGATAAATGCACCACGTGGACGTACGGATTCCGCGGTCCGAGACGAAGAGCGCCAGGTCGACGCTCCCGCGTTCCACCCCTCCGTTCCTGAGCCGACGGAGCCCACCCACCTCGCGGACCGTCGCGGCAGCGCGCTGGAGACCCGGCTCAACCCCAAGTACGTCTTCGAGTCCTTCGTCATCGGCTCGTCGAACCGGTTCCCGCACGCGGCCGCGGTCGCGGTCGCCGAGGCGCCGGGCAAGGCGTACAACCCGCTCCTCGTGTACGGCGAGTCCGGTCTGGGCAAGACGCACCTGCTGCACGCCATCGGCCACTACGTGCGCTCGCTCTACTCCAACGCCAAGGTGCGCTACGTCTCCTCGGAGGAGTTCACCAACGAGTTCATCAACGCCATCCGCGACGACCGGCA
Organism: Nocardioides sp.; assembly: GCF_051876515.1. Lineage (GTDB taxonomy): Bacteria > Actinomycetota > Actinomycetes > Propionibacteriales > Nocardioidaceae > Nocardioides. The sequence goes on from NZ_JBJEHY010000148.1 coordinate 1,470, forward strand.
GGACCGGTTCAAGCGGAAGTACCGCGACGTCGACGTGCTCCTGATCGACGACATCCAGTTCCTGGAGGGCAAGACCCAGACCCAGGAGGAGTTCTTCCACACGTTCAACGCGCTCCACAACGCCAACAAGCAGATCGTGCTCACCTCCGACCGCTCGCCCAAGCGGCTCGAGGCGCTCGAGGACCGGCTCCGCAACCGGTTCGAGTGGGGACTGATCACCGACGTGCAGCCGCCGGACCTCGAGACCCGCATCGCAATCCTCCGCAAGAAGGCCGCGATGGACCGGCTCACCGCACCGCCGGACGTGCTGGAGTTCATCGCGTCGAAGATCCAGACGAACATCCGCGAGCTCGAGGGCGCGCTGATCCGGGTCACGGCCTTCGCCAACCTCAACCGCCAGGAGGTCGACATGACCCTGGCCGAGATCGTGCTGAAGGACCTGATCCCCGAGGGCGCCGAGCCGGAGATCACGCCGGCGCTCATCGTGGCCCAGACCGCGGCGTACTTCGGGGTCTCGATCGAGGACCTCACCGGCCCGAGCCGCGGCCGGCACCTGGTGCTGGCCCGCCAGATCGGCATGTACCTGTGCCGCGAGCTCACCGACCTGTCGCTGCCCAAGATCGGTCAGCAGTTCGGCAACCGCGACCACACGACCGTCATGTACGCCGAGCGGAAGATCAACCAGCTGCTCGCCGAGCGTCGCGCCGTGTTCAACCAGGTCAGCGAGCTCACCAACCGCATCAAGATGCAGGCCCGCCAGCCCTGAGGCCTCGCCGGTCGAGCGAGTCGGTCTCGACAGGCTCGACCACCGGGTGGAACGGGGAGCTGCCTGGGCGACGGGGGCGTCATGCGTACCCGTCGTGTGCGGGCTGGCGCCGTCATCCGTACGGCTCGCCACTCCCCCTGCGTCATCCCGAACGCGACCTATTGGTTCGAGTCCGGATGACGCAGGGCGTGCAACGCGACGGGAGAGATGACGGAACGGCTGGGACAGCGCCCTTCGCATGACAGAACGGCTGGGACAGCGCCTTCGTATGACGCACCACGGAGCCCGGGGGCCACACAGCCACCCGAAGCCCGAGCCAGCCACTCCCACGGCATGTGGAAAACGTGTGGGCTGACAGGACTTGTCATTCACAGCCCCTGTGGATGCACTGCACGACGAATCACAGGAACCCTGCGCCGTGCACATGGAGTGCAGTGGGGTCACAGGAGTTCCCACACCCCCTGTGGACAAGAAGTCACGCTCACCACCTGCGCAAACGTCCTCTGTCCACAGTTTCCACCGAACCTATGACAACAACGAACCTGTAGTTCTCCGGACAACTCACAAACTCTGGACCGCCTCCGATCTGGGGACAACCGCTCACGACGTGTCATTCGCTCATGGCAGGATGCTCGTGCCGGACCGTGTCTTCTGCGTCGTCCTGCGCCCCAGCTGTCCCGGATGAGGAGTGACTTGTGAAGTTCCGCGTCGAGCGCGACGTCTTCGCCGATGCCGTTGCGTGGGCTGCCCGCAGCCTGCCCGTACGGCCGAGCTCACCCGTCCTGGCCGGCCTGCTGATCGAGGCCGGCGACGAGGGTCTGGTCCTGTCGACCTTCGACTACGAGACCTCCGCCCGGGCCACCCTCAACGCGCAGGTGAGCGAGGAGGGCAGGGCGCTGGTCAGCGGCAAGCTGCTCGCCGACATCTGCCGCAGCCTCCCGGCCAAGCCGGTCGACATGGCGATCGACGGTCCGCGCGTCCAGCTGACCTGCGGCTCGGCGCGTTTCAGCCTGCAGACGATGCCGGTCGACGAGTACCCGTCCCTGCCGTCGATGCCCGACACCGCCGGCACGGTCTCCTCGGGCGAGTTCGCGCACGCCGTCGCCCAGGCCGTGACCGCGGCCGGACGCGACGACATGCTTCCGGTCCTGACGGGCATCCGGATCGAGATCGACGGCTCCAACATGGCGCTGCTCGCGACCGACCGGTTCCGCCTCTCCCAGCGTGAGCTGGAGTGGAACCCCGCCTCCCCCGACGCCACCGCGGCAGCCCTGGTTCCGGCCAAGGTGCTCAGCGACACCGCCAAGTCGTTGACCTCGGGCGCGGAGATCTCGATCGCGCTCTCCTCCGGCGGTGCCGGCGAGGGCCTCATCGGTTTCGAGGGCAGCGGTCTGGGCGGCGTCCGCCGTACGACCACCCGCCTGCTCGACGGCGAGTTCCCCAAGGTCCGGTCGCTGTTCCCCTCCGAGCACCAGACGGTGGCCACCGTCAGCAAGTCCGACCTCGTCGACACGGTCAAGCGCGTCGCCCTGGTGGCCGAGCGGAACACTGCGGTCCAGCTCAAGTTCGCCGACTCGCAGCTGGTGCTGGACGCGGGTTCGGGTGACGAGGCCCAGGCGACCGAGGTCATCGAGGCCCAGATCGACGGCGGCGAGATCGTCACCGGGTTCAACCCGCAGTTCCTGCTCGACGGGCTGACCGCGATCGACGGCGACAAGGTCGAGCTGTCGTTCACCCAGGCGACCAAGCCGGTCGTCATCTCGGCCAGCGCGGACAGCGAGGCGGCGGGCGACTTCCGCTACCTGCTGATGCCGCGCCGCCTGCTCTCCTGAGCGGGCCGGTCGTCAGGCGGTGCACCAGATGATCGCTCGGGGCTAGGCTCGCCCCATGGACATCGGCATCGTCGGGCTGGGCAAGATGGGCGGCAACATGCGCGAGCGGATGCGCCGCGCAGGTCTCACCGTCCACGGATTCGACCGCGACCCCGAGCTGCGCGACGTCGACTCGCTCGAGGCGCTGGTGGAGGTCCTCCCCTCCCCCAAGGTCGTGTGGCTGATGGTGCCCGCCGGCGAGATCACCCGCTCGCTGGTGCGTGACCTCTCCGAGCTCCTCACCGAGGGCGACGTGGTCGTCGACGGCGGCAACTCCCGCTGGACCGACGACCAGGCCAACGCCGCGCTGCTCGCCGAGAAGCGGATCGGGTACGTCGACTGCGGCGTCTCCGGTGGCGTGTGGGGTCTGGAGAACGGCTACGCCCTGATGTACGGCGGTGCCGCCGAGGACATCGCGAAGGTCCAGCCGGCCTTCGACGCGCTGCGTCCCGAGGGCGAGTTCGGCGCGGTCCACGCGGGCAAGGTGGGCGCCGGCCACTTCTCCAAGATGGTCCACAACGGCATCGAGTACGCGATCATGCAGTCGTACGCCGAGGGCTGGGAGCTGCTGGAGAAGGTCGACCTGGTCGACAACGTGACCGAGGTGTTCCGCTCCTGGCGCGAGGGCACCGTCATCCGGTCGTGGCTGCTGGACCTCATGGTCAACGCGCTCGACGACGACCCGGGCCTGTCCCAGATCCGCGGGTACGCGGAGGACTCCGGCGAGGGTCGGTGGACGGTCGAGGCCGCGATCGACAACGCGGTGCCGGTGCCGGCGATCACGGCGGCGCTGTTCGCGCGGTTCGTCTCCCGCCAGGACGACTCCCCGGCGATGAAGGCGATCGCCGCGATGCGCAACCAGTTCGGCGGGCACGCGGTGCAGACCTCGCCTCCCGCGGGCGGTGACGCCGAGGCGTCGAACGGTGCCGAGCAGAGCGTGGCCGCCCGGGAGGCCGGTGCGGGGACCGCCGAGGCCGAGCCGCAGGAGAGCTAGGCCCCGGGTTCCGTGCACGTCAGCCATCTCACGCTCCACAACTTCCGCTCCTACGGCGACCTCGACCTGGCGCTCGAGCCGGGTGCGACCGCGTTCATCGGCCGCAACGGCCAGGGGAAGACCAACCTGGTCGAGGCGATCGACTACCTGTCGAGGCTCTCCTCGCACCGGGTCGCGACCGACGCCCCGCTGATCCGGGCCGGCGCCGACCAGGCCCTGGTCCGTGCGGCCGTCGTCAAGGACGGGCGTACGGCGGTGCTCGAGGTCGAGCTCAACCCGGGGCGTGCCAACCGGGCGCGGATCAACCGCTCTCCCCTGCCGCGTCCCCGCGAGATCGTCGGCCTGGTCCGTACGGTCGTCTTCGCCCCCGACGACCTGAGCCTGGTCAAGGGCGACCCGTCGGACCGCCGGAAGTTCCTCGACGACCTGCTGGTGCTGCGCTCGCCGCGGTTCGCGGGCGTGAAGTCCGACTACGACCGGGTCCTCAAGCAGCGCAACAGCCTGCTGAAGTCGGCGGGCGTCGCTCGCGGCTCGGCCCGCGACGCCGCCGTGGCCACCCTGTCGGTGTGGGACGACCAGCTCGTACGGCTCGGTTCGGAGCTGCTGCAGGCGCGGTTGCGGCTGGTGGCCGACCTTCGCCCCTACCTCGGTGCGGCGTACGAGGCGGTCGCGCGCGGTGCCGGCCGTGACGACGCCCAGGCCGAGTACCGCTCGAGCGTCCCGCTCGGTGACTCCCCCGAATCCCCTGCCGACGAGGGCGCGGTGGCGTACGAGGAGCTGGGGTTCGAGGAGATCGCGAAGGCGTTCACCGTCGAGCTGGAGAGCCGTCGTCGCGACGAGCTGGACCGCGGGATCAGCCTGGTCGGGCCGCACCGCGACGAGCTGGTCCTGAGCCTGGGCAGCACCGACCTGCGGCTGCCGGTCAAGGGGTACGCCTCGCACGGGGAGTCGTGGTCGTTCGCGCTCGCGCTGCGCCTGGCCTCGTACGACCTGCTGCGCGCCGACGGCGACGACCCGATCCTGGTGCTCGACGACGTCTTCGCCGAGCTCGACGGGGAACGCCGCCGCCAGCTCGCCGACCTGGTTGCCGGCGCCGAGCAGGTGCTGGTCACCGCGGCCGTGGAGGCCGACGTGCCCGAGGGGCTCAAGGGCATCCGGTACGCGGTGGCCGACGGGGAGGTGACCCGTGTCGACTGACGACGAGGACCAGCCGGTGGTTGAGCCCGAGGAGGGCTCGACCACCGAGCCACCCCACGACCCCGACGGCCTCGACCTCGCGCGCGCGGCCGCCCGTGCCGCGTCGTCGCTGCCCGGCCAGCCGGCGCGCAGGCGTACGGGCAAGCCGTCCGGCCAGGGCCCGGGCGGCGAGAGGCGCCGGCGACGCGGCGGGAGCCAGGTCTCCGGTGCGCACCCCGACGACCGCGACCCGCAGCTGCTCGGCCCGTCGTTGGACCGGCTGGTGGCACGGTACGGCTGGGAGATGGACCTGAAGGTCCAGGGCGTCTTCGGCCGCTGGGCCGAGCTGGTCGGCGACGAGGTCGCCAGCCACACCACCCCGGAGACGCTGGTCGACGGCAAGCTGGTGGTGCGTACGGACTCCACCGCCTGGGCCACCCAGCTCAAGCTGCTGGCTGCCTCGATCGTGCGGCGTCTCAACGAGGAGCTGGGGCACGGGACGGTGCTCACCATCGAGGTCCTCGGCCCGCACCTGCCGACGTGGAAGAAGGGTCGGTACGGCATCCGCGACGGCCGCGGCCCGCGCGACACGTACGGCTGAGCCGGGTGCGGCAGAGGAAGTCGCCACAGACGATCTGAGGGCCTCTCAGATGTACAGGGACCCATCTGATCCCCTGTTCGGGGCTCTGGAAGGGCGCCACGAGGCCCTCAGGCGCCAAGAAAGTGCACAATCCTCCCCCGGGCGAGCACGCGTACGTGTCTTGACGGCCCGGAACCGGTAGTATGGGGAGCGGGTCACGGAGCCGCGGCACACCCCCGCGGACCGCCGTGACCCGCCGCATGTCACAGGTCCCCCGGTGCACCGGTTCGGGGGCAGAACGCGAAGAGGTTTGTGCGTGAGCGACGAGACCGTCGAGAAGCCCAACGGCGTCGACTACGACGCATCCGCGATCCAGGTGCTCGAAGGACTCGAAGCAGTCCGCAAGCGACCCGGCATGTACATCGGTTCCACCGGTGAGCGCGGTCTGCACCACCTGATCTGGGAGATCGTCGACAACTCCGTCGACGAGGCGCTCGCGGGCTACTGCGACCGGATCGTCGTGACGCTGCAGTCCGACGGGTCGGTCAAGGTCGAGGACAACGGTCGAGGCATCCCGACCGGCACCGCGCCGGGCCAGGAGCTGCCGGCCGTGACGCTGGCGCTGACGGTGCTGCACGCGGGCGGCAAGTTCGGCGGCGGCGGCTACAAGGTCTCCGGTGGTCTGCACGGCGTCGGCGTCTCGGTCGTGAACGCGCTGTCGAGCCACCTGACGGTCGAGGTCAAGAACCGCGGCCACCTGTGGCGCCAGGACTTCACCCTCGGCACCCCGGACGCCGACCTGCAGGAGGTGCGCCCGCTCGAGGAGGGCGAGGGCACCGGCACGTCGGTGACCTGGTGGGCCAGCGAGGACATCTTCGAGACCACCACGTACAACCTCGAGACGATCACCACCCGCATCCGCGAGATGGCGTTCCTCAACCGGGGCCTGGAGATCGTGGTCCGCGACGAGCGCGCCAGCGCCGAGGAGGTCGCCGAGGCCGTCGAGGACGGCACGATCGACGCCAGCATCGACGGTGGCGAGGACGGCATCAAGCGCACCGAGAAGGGCCTCGAGCGCGTCTTCAAGTACGAGCGGGGTCTGGTCGACTACGTCGAGTACCTCAACCGCCGCAAGGACAAGGCCAACTCCACGATCATCGACTTCGAGGCGGAGACGCCGGAGTCGGTGGAGAACCACATGAGCATCGAGATCGCGATGCAGTGGAACACCTCCTTCCAGGAGTCGGTGCACACCTTCGCCAACACGATCAACACCCACGAGGGCGGCACCCACGAGGAGGGCTTCCGTGCGGCGCTCACGTCCCTGGTCAACCACTGGGGCGAGGAGTGGGGCCTGATCAAGAAGAAGGAGGACAGGGTCTCCGGTGACGACATCCGCGAGGGCCTGACCGCGATCATCTCGATCAAGATCGGCGAGCCGCAGTTCGAGGGTCAGACCAAGACCAAGCTCGGCAACACCGAGGCCAAGGGCTTCACCCAGCGCGTGGTCAACGACCAGCTCGGTGCCTGGCTGGAGCAGAACCCGGCCGAGGGCAAGGAGATCATCCGCAAGGCGCAGGCCGCGGCGACCGCACGTATGGCGGCCCGCAAGGCGCGCGACCTGGCCCGCAACCGCAAGGGCCTGTTGGGTGGCGGTGGTCTGCCGGGCAAGCTGGCCGACTGCCAGTCGACCAACCCCCTCGAGTGCGAGGTCTTCATCGTGGAGGGTGACTCCGCAGGCGGTTCGGCCAAGCAGGGCCGCGACCCGCGGATCCAGGCGATCCTGCCGATCCGCGGAAAGATCCTCAACGTCGAGAAGGCGCGCATCGACAAGGTCCTGGCCAACCAGGAGGTCCAGGCGATCATCTCGGCGCTCGGCACGGGCGTGCACGAGGAGTTCAACCCGGAGAAGCTGCGGTACCACAAGATCGTGCTGATGGCCGACGCCGACGTCGACGGCCACCACATCAACACGCTGCTGCTGACGCTCCTGTTCCGCTTCATGAAGCCGCTCATCGAGCAGGGCTACGTGTACATGGCCCAGCCGCCGCTGTACCGCCTGCGCTGGAACAAGCCGCACGAGCACGAGTTCGTCTACTCCGACGCCGAGCGTGACGCGATGATGAAGGCCGGCCTGGAGTCGGGCAAGAAGCTGCCCAAGGAGAACCCGGTCCAGCGGTACAAGGGTCTCGGTGAGATGAACGCCGACGAGCTGTGGGAGACCACGATGGACCCCGACGCCCGCCTGATGAAGCAGGTCACGCTGGAGGACGCCGCCCAGGCCGACGAGATCTTCTCGATCCTGATGGGCGAGGACGTCGAGCAGCGCCGTTCTTTCATCCAGCGCAACGCCAAGGAC
>NZ_JBJEHY010000149.1:0-31065 GCF_051876515.1 Nocardioides sp.
GCCCACCTCCGCAGCCGCGTACGTATGACGCAGGCGCCCACGGGGCGGGTACGTGTGACGCACCGCGGGCCGGAGCGCGTACGCATGACGCAGGCGCAGGGCCGCGTCAGCCGAGCGCCTCGCGCCCGTGCGGCGTGGTCCACCCCGCCAGATCGGGCCCCTTGGGGACGATCTGCGTGGGGTTGATGTCGGCGTGCACGACGTAGTAGTGCTGCTTGATCTGCTCGAAGTCGACGTTGTTGCCGAAGCCGGGGGTCTGGAACAGGTCGCGCGCGTACGCCCACAGCACCGGCATCTCACTGAGCTTCTGCCGGTTGCACTTGAAGTGGCCGTGGTAGACGGGGTCGAAGCGCACCAGCGTGGTGAACAGCCGCACGTCGGCCTCGGTGATCGCGTCTCCCATCAGGTAGCGCCGCGTGGACAGCCGCTCCTCCAGCCAGTCGAGCGCGGTCCAGAGCCGGTCGTACGCCTCGTCGAAGGACTCCTGGGAGCCGGCGAAGCCGCAGCGGTACACGCCGTTGTTGACCTCGGTGAAGATCCGGCGCATGACCTCCTCCATCTCCTCGCGGACGGCGGCGGGCCACAGGTCGGGCGCGCCCTCCTTGTGGAACGCCTTCCACTCGAAGAAGAGGTCGTGGGTGATCCACGGGAAGTCGTTGGTGACGACCTGGCCGGTGGACTCCTCGACGACCGCGGGCACCGTGATGCCCTTGGGGTAGTCGGGGACGCGCTTGAAGTAGGCGTCCTGCAGCCAGTGGATCCCGAGCACCGGGTCGAGGCCGTCGGGGTCGAGGTCGAACGTCCAGCTGCGGGCGTCGTGGGTGGGCCCGGGCGTACCGAGGGAGATCACGTCCTGCAGCCCGAGGAGGTCGCGCACGATGATCGCGCGGTTGGCCCACGGGCACGCCTTGGCCGCGACGAGGCGGTAGCGGCCCGGCTCGACCGGCCAGGTGGGCGTGGTGATCTCGGCGGGCTTCTTGTCGTGACCCGAGGGGTCCTGGCTGCGGCCGGGCTCGGCGGTGATGCGGTCGCCGATGTACGCCATGTCCCGCACGTACTCGTTGCCGGCGTCGACGTAGCTGCCCTGCTGGGTCCCCTGAGTGGCCATGGTCCACATAATGCCACTTTCAACCAGTTTGTGATGCACAGACTTCTTTGCAAAGAACCCTTTGCAGTCGTACGGTGGGGAGGTGCAGCCGTACACGACACCCGACCCCCAGGCGTTGCGCGCCCTCGCCCACCCGCTGCGCGTCCGCCTCCTTGGGCTGCTGCGCGTCGAGGGGCCGGCCACCGCCACCTCGCTGGCCCACCGGCTCGACCTCAACTCCGGCGCCACCTCGTACCACCTGCGCCAGCTCGCCACCCACGGCTTCATCGAGGAGGACACCACCCGCGGCACCGGGCGCGAGCGCTGGTGGCGCGCCGCGCACGCCTCCACGCGGTCCGCGCCCGGGACCACCCCCGAGGAGCGCGAGACCGACGCCGCATACCTGCAGGCCGTCGCCACCACGTACGGCTGGAACCTGCAGCGAGCCGCCGCGCAGGACGCCACGCTGAGCGAGGAGTGGCGCGCCGCGAGCACCATGTCGGACTGGGTCGTCCGGCTCACCCCCGAGCGTGCCCGCGAGCTCAAGGAGCGGATGGCGGCCGTCGCGTGGGAGTTCTACGAGGACGAGGACCCCGAGGACGCGCCCGGTGCCCGCACCTTCTCGGTCAACCTCAACACCTTCCCGTGGCCCGAAGGGCCGGTCGAGTGACCGGGACGAGCGGCACCCGGCGCGCGCCCCTGCGGGGGATGCTGGCCTCCGACACCATCTCGATGCTGGGCAACCGGCTCTCCCTGGTCGCGCTGCCCTGGTTCGTGCTGACCACCACCGGCTCCGCGACCCAGACCGGCCTCGTGGCCGCGGCCCAGGTCGCACCGCAGGTGATCGCCAAGGCCGCCTCCGGACCCGTCCTCGACCGGCTCGGAGCCCGCCGCATCGCCGTGGCGTGCGACCTGGCCAACCTGCCGGTGCTCGCGGCGATCCCGCTCGCGCACGCCGCCGGCCTCCTCACCTTCCCCCTCCTGCTCGTGCTCGTCGCCGTCTCCGGAGCCCTCAGCGGACCGGCCGACGCGGCCAAGGGCGTCCTCGTCCCCGAGGTGTCCCGGCTGGCCGGCGTCAGCCTGGAGCGGGCGACCGGGCTCAACGGGGCGCTCGAACGCACCGCCTCGATGGCCGGCATCGGCCTGGCCGGCATCGTCGTGACCGCCGTCGGCGCCGGGAACGCGCTGTACGTCAACGCGCTCACCTTCGGCCTCGCCGGCGTGGTGCTCGCCGCCACCACCGCGGGCACCGGACGACCCGCCCAGGAGACCAGCTCCGGCAGCTACCTGGGCGACCTCGCCGAGGGCTGGCACTTCCTGCGTCGCGACCCCGTGCTCGTGAGCATCTGCGCGATGGTGGCGGTCACCAACCTGGTCGACCAGGCGTGGAGCGCGGTCCTGCTCCCGGTGTGGACCAAGGAGTCCGGCGCGGGCGTCGGAACGGTGAGCCTCGTGCTCACCGTGATGACCGGCTCCGCGATCCTCGGTGCCCTGGCCGCCGCGACACTCGCCGAACGGCTGCCCCGGTTCGCGACGTACGTGGTCGCGTTCCTGCTCGCGGGGGCCCCGCGGTTCCTGGTGCTGGCGCTCGACGCCCCGCTGTGGGCCGTCCTCGTGGTGCACGCGGTCGCCGGCGCCGCGTCGGGCTTCCTCAACCCGATCCTGAGCGCGGTGATCCTCGAGCGGATCCCGACGCCCCTGCTGGGGCGGGTGAGCGCCCTCAACACGGCGCTGTGCTGGTCCCTGATGCCGTTCGGCGGGCTGCTCGCCGGCCTCGGCATCGCCGCGTGGGGCGTGGCACCGGCGCTGCTGGCCGGCGGTGCCGTCTACCTCGTCGCGACGATGGCGCCGACCGTCGTACCGTCCTTCCGCGCCTTCGACCGGCGCGCCGACCTCACGCCGGAGGAGCCACCGCCCGCGCCACCTCGATGACCCGGTCGTTGCCCTCCGGCTCGCCGACGCTGACCCGGATCCCCTCCTCCCCGAAGGGGCGCACCGCGACCCCGGCCTCCTCCGCGGCCGCGACGACGTCGGGCGTCCGCGATCCCGAGGGGAGCCAGAGGAAGTTGCCCTGCGCGTCCGGCACCTGCCAGCCCGCCGCACGCACGGCCCCCAGGACCCGGTCCCGCTCCCCCACGAGCGCGTCGACCCGACCGGCGAGCGCCTCGCGGTGGCGCAGCGACTCCACCGCCGCCACCTGGGCGGGCACCGATACGGCGAAGGGCAGCGTGATCGCCCGCAGGGCGTCGGCCACCTCGGGGTGCGCGACCGCGTACCCCACGCGCAGGCCGGCCAGGCCGTACGCCTTGGAGAAGGTGCGGAGCAGCACCACGTTGTCGTGCGCGGCCTGCGTACGGACACCGTCGACGGGGTCGGGCGACCGCACGAACTCGAGGTACGCCTCGTCGAGCACCACCAGCACCCGCGGGTCCACGGCCGCCAGGAAGCGGTCGACCTCGGTCTGGGTCAGCGCCGGTCCGGTGGGGTTGTTGGGCGAGCAGAGCAGCACCACCCGGGTGCGCCCGGTGACGGCCGCCGCCATCGCGTCGAGGTCGTGCCGGAACTCGGCGTCGAGGGGCACGGGCACGCCTGTGGCGCCCACGGCGGTGATCGCGATCGGGTACGCCTCGAAGGAGCGCCACGCGTGCACGACCTCGTCGCCGGGCCCCGCGTACGCTTGGAGCAGGTGGTAGATCAGGGCGACGCTGCCCGTGCCGGCGGCGAGCCGGTCGACGTCGACGCCCAGGAAGGCGGACAGGGCGTCGTACAGCAGGGTGTTGCCGGCGTCGGGGTAGCGGTTCATCGACGTCAGGGCGGCCTCGGTGGCCTCCAGGACGCCCGGCAGCGGCGGGTACGGGTTCTCGTTGGAGGACAGCTTGTACGTCGTCAGCCCGGGCCGCGGGGTGGGCGGCCGACCGGGGACGTACCGCGGGATCGCCGCGACGTTGTCCCTGGGCGCAGGGGTGGGTGTCATGCAGGTCACACTAACGAGTGCGACCGACACTCCACGGGCGCAGGACGGGGAGCAGCAGCAGGCCCACGCCGACCCCGATGGCGGCGCCGGTCGCGTTGTCCACGACGTCGGTGACGTCGCACGCCCGACCGATCCGGGCGAGCTCGAGCTGGGTGAACTCCAGGCCGACGCTGTAGCCGGCCAGGAGTGCCAGACCCAGCGGCACCAGCACCCAGCCCGCCCGCCAGCGCGCCGCGGCCAGGACCAGCAGGAGCCCGGCCGGGACGAACAGCACCGTGTTGAGGGTGCGCTGGGTGCCGCCGAGGATCCAGAAGCCGTCGGGCGCGGGGCCGCCGTAGTCCGTGGAGCAGGTGGTGGGCGCCTGGCCCTCCGGGATCAGCAGGTCGATCGAGCCCAGCGGCACCAGCGTGACCAGGGCGATCACGGCCAGCCACCACAGCAGCCCGGCCAGCGCCCAGCCGCTCACCCAACCCATCCACCGACGGAGCACGAGGCCGACCACGACGGCGACCGCTGCGGCGCCCAGGGCACCCAGCACCATCGACTCGGTCCCGCCCACCTGATCCAGCACCCGGCAGACGTTAGCCGGAGGGTGGTTGGTCGACCGGACCAGACCGGGGAGAAGCACCGCCGCACCTCGAGTGATGGACATCACTCCCCCTCGGGGCGCACCATCGGTGCACCCGAGACCCGTGGAGGACCCCGTGAGACACGCCCGCACCCGAGCCGGAGTGGTGGCGTTCGCGCTCGCCACCAGCCTCTTCCTGGCGCCCGCCGCCACCGCCGGCGCGCCCGGTTCCGACTCCGCGGACGAGGCCGCGGCCCCCTCCTCTGCCACCGCGGCGGCCGCCGCGACGCGGGTCGCCCGTCCGCCGACGCGCTCCAAGGCGCCGATCCGCGTGATGACGCGCAACATCTACCTCGGCGTCGACATCTTCCGGCCGCTGCGCGCCGCCCAGGAGGCGATCGACGCCGGCAAGACGCTGCCGGAGATCCTCGACGCGGTGGCCAACGAGAACGACGTGGCCCGCGGGATCGTCGACGAGACCGACTTCCACACCCGTGCGCAGCTGCTCGCCGACGAGATCGCCCGCCGCAAGCCCGACCTGGTCGGGCTGCAGGAGGTCGCCCTGTGGCGCTCCGGGCCGATGGAGATCGGCCGGCTCGGGGTGCCCAACGCCACCACCGTCGACTACGACTTCCTCGCCATCCTGCTCAAGGCGCTGCGCGAGCGCGGCGTGGAGTACCGCAAGGTCGTGGTCGGCGTCCGCGCCGACGTCGAGGCCCCGGCGTACGACCCGGCCCGCACCCGCGTCCGGGACGTGCGGCTGACCATGCACGACGTGATCCTGCGGCTCAAGGGCAGCGTCACCGTCGACCGTACGAAGGACAAGATCTTCGACACCAACCTGCCGGTCTCCCTGGCCGGCATCCAGATGAACTTCGACCGCGGCTTCCAGTGGGCCGACGTGCACAAGGGTCGCCGGCACTTCCGGTTCATCAACACCCACCTGGAGTCGGCCAGCTCCGACCTCGCGCTCGCCCAGGCCAAGGAGGTGCTGCGGGCCGCGCCGCGCCGCAAGACCGTCGTGATGGTGTGCGACTGCAACTCCGACCCGCTCAACGACAGCATCAAGCCCGAGGACACCGTCCCGCACAAGGCGCCGTACGACCTGCTCACCGGGTCCGGCGGCTTCACCGACCAGTGGCTGCGCTGGGCGCCGGCCGAGGAGGGCTGGACCGCCGGCCTGTCCGAGCGGGTCAAGGACACCACCCCGGACGGCTTCGACCACCGCATCGACCTCGTGCTGGCCCGCGTGCCGAAGGGGCGGCCGCTGACCTCCAAGTACGGCTGGATCACCGGCAACGAGCTCTCCGACCGCGACCCGGCGACGGGTCTGTGGCCCTCGGACCACGCCGGGGTCGTGATCCGGCTCAACAACTTCCCGCGGGTCGCCAGGCGGCGCTGAGGCAGACCCGGGGCACACTGGTGCCGTCGGGCGGGCGGCGTCGTGCCCCGGGGCAGGGCCGTGGCATCGTGGGGTCCATGACCGAGCAGAGTCACGGAGTCGCCGGCGGCGCCGACGACCTCGAGCAGCACAGCAAGAAGGACCTCGTCGAACGAGCCCTGGCCGCTGGCGTACCCGACGTCCTGTCGAAGTCGCGCGCCGAGCTGATCGAGGCCCTGCGCGGCACCTGAGCCTGACCGTAGGGTGTTCCCAGTCGGCGTGAGGACACCAGATGGCTGCCAAGGGGATCTTCTGCATCGAGGGCGAGTGGTCCCCCGACATGCGGGAGCGCTCGAGCGTCCTGCCGCTGCTGGAGCTGCTCGAGACGCGGGGCGTGCTCACCTACGTCCACCGCACCGCCGCCACCCAGAACGAGGTGGCCCACCACCTGCACCGGTGGTCCCTCGAGCTGGCCCACGAGTACCAGGTCCTCTACCTGGCCACCCACGGTGAGCCCGGGATACTGCTGTGGTCAGGGCGGGAGACGACCTCGTTCGACGAGCTGGCGCAGTTCGTCGGCGACATCCGCGGCACCTACGTCTACCTCGGCTCGTGCCTCACGCTGCTCGACACCGACCAGGGCCAACGGTTCCTCCGGGGGACGGGTGCCGAGGCGATCCTGGGCTACCGCCGCGAGGTCGACTGGATCGAGGCGTCGGCCTTCGAGGTGGTGCTGCTCCCCACCCTCGCCGCCCACGAGGGCACGCCGGCGGAGCTGTTCGAGCAGCTGGTGGAGCGGTTCGCCGGGATCGTGGCGGAGTTCGAGCTGGTGCTGGCCACACCCACGACGACCTTCCACGGGGCCGACGGCGTTGGCTGAGCCGGTGCGGGGCCCACGGTTGTCGGTCCCCTTCCCTAGGCTCCTCGCGTGACCCTCCACCTGCACACCGGTGAGCGCACGGACCTGCTGGCCGACGCGCTCGGCGACCTGCTGTCCACCCCGCTGGCCGACCCGTTCGCCCGCGAGGTCGTCGTGGTGCCCGCGCGCGGGGTGGAGCGGTGGCTGACGCAGCGGCTCTCCCACCGCCTCGGGGTCGGCGGGCGCGGGGGCGACGGTGTGTGCGCCGGGGTCGACTTCGTCTCGCCGCACTCGCTGGTGTCGCTGCTCCTGGACCGCGCCGACGACGACCCGTGGAGCCCCGACCGGCTCGCGTGGCCCGTGCTGGAGACGATCGACGAGGTGCTCGGGGAGCCCGGCTTCGAGACCCTCTCGCGCCACCTCGGCCACGACGACACCGGTGAGCTCGGCGACCTGCGGCGCTCGCGGCGCTACTCGGTCGCGCGCCGTCTCGCCGGCCTCCTCGCCTCGTACGGCACCCAGCGCCCCTCGCTGCTGACCGACTGGCGCGAGGGCCGCGACCACGACGGCGAGGGCGCACCGCTCCCCGACGACCTGCGCTGGCAGGCCGAGCTGTGGCGCCGGCTGCTGCTGCGCGTCGAGGCCGCCCCGCCCGACGTACGCCTCGCCGCGACCACCGAGCGGCTGCGGTCCGGCGACGTCGGTGACCTGGCGCTGCCGCCCCGGCTGTCGCTGTTCGGCCACACCCGGTTGCCGGTGAGCGAGGTGTCGCTGCTGGAGGCCCTCGGGGCGCTCCGCGAGGTGCACCTGTGGCTGCCACAGACCTCGGTCACCCTGTGGGACGACCTCGCCCCGGCGGCGCACGAGGGGCCCGTGCGCCGCGCGGAGGACCGCTCCCCGGCGATGGTGCACCACCCGCTGCTCGCCTCGCTGGGGCGTGACACCCGCGAGCTGCGGCGCACGCTCGGCGACGCCCCCAGCACGGTGCAGGCCCTGCGCGCGCCCGAGGCTCCTGACACCTTGCTGGGCTGGCTGCAGCACGACCTGCGGGCCAACGCCGCACCCGACCCCGACCTGCGGGCCACCCGCACCCACGCCGACGGCGACCACTCGGTGCAGGTGCACGCCTGCCACGGCGCAGCACGCCAGGTGGACGTGCTGCGCGAGGTGCTGGTCGGGCTCCTCGAGTCCGACCCGACCCTCGAGCCGCGCGACATCCTCGTGATGTGCCCCGACATCGAGTCGTACGCCCCGCTGATCTCCGCCGCGTTCGGCCTCGCCGACGTGGCGCCCGAGGACGAGGGGCACCCGGCGCACACCCTGCGCGTACGCCTCGCCGACCGGTCGCCGGGCGCCACCAACCCGCTGCTCGCGCTCGGGGCCACGCTGGTCGACCTGGTCGCCTCGCGCCTCACCGCGACCGAGGTGCTCGACCTGGCCACCGCCGAACCCGTGCGGGCGCGCTTCGGCTTCGACGACGACGCGCTGGAGAGGATCACCCAGTGGGTCGGCGAGGCCGCTGTCCGGTGGGGCCTCGACGCCGCTGACCGCGGCCGGTACGGCCTGACGCTGGGCGACAACACCTGGCTCACGGGGCTGCAGCGTCTCCTGCTCGGCGTCGCGGTCTCCGGCGACGGCCACCGCACCGTCGGCGCGACCCTGCCCGTGGATGACGTCGGGGACGCCGACCTGGAGCTGCTCGGCCGGTTCCGCGAGTTCGTCGACCGGCTCCAGCGGTTCCTCGACGCGGCCCGGCAGACCTCCGGCGCCAGCGAGTGGGCGCGCGCCATCGGCGAGGCTGTGCACTCCCTGACGACCGTGCCGCTGGAGGACACCTGGCAGCGCGCCCAGTTCGACCGCGAGCTGGCCCGGATCACCGCCGCCGAGCAGCAGGGCGCGACCCGGCTGCGCCACGCCGACGTGCGCGCGCTGTTCCGGCACCGCCTGCGCAGCCGTCCCACGCGGGCCAACTTCCGCACCGGCACGCTCACCGTGTGCACGATGGTGCCGATGCGGTCGGTCCCGCACCGCGTGGTCTGCCTGGTCGGGCTCGACGACGGGGTCTTCCCGCGCGTCTCGTCGGTCGACGGCGACGACGCGCTGGGGCGGGCGCCGATGACCGGCGAGCGCGACCTCCGCTCGGAGGACCGTCAACTCCTCCTGGACGCCGTGGGGGCCGCGACCCAGACGCTGGTGGTCACGTACTCCGGCCGCGGCGAGCACACCGGCGAGACGCGGCCGCCCGCCGTCCCGCTCGGAGAGCTGCTCTCCGCCCTTGACGGGACGACCTCGGCGCCGGTCCTGGGGCGCGTGCTGGTGCACCACCCGCTGCAGCCGTACGACGAGAGCAACCTGGTGCCCGACAAGCTGGGCACCTCGCAGCCGTTCAGCTTCGACCGTACGGCGCTGCGCGGCGCCGAAGCCGCCCGCGACCCGCGCCCGCTGGTGCGCGAGCGGGTTCCGGAGCCGCTGCCGCTGCGCGCCACCGACGACGTGTCGCTCGCCGACCTCCACGACTTCTTCACCCACCCGGTGCGGACCTTCTTCCGCTCGCGGCTGCGGGTCTCCACGCCTGCGGAGTCCGAGCAGGTGAAGGACGCGATCCCGATCGCTCTCGACAACCTCGAGCAGTGGGCGGTCGGCGACCGGCTGGTGCGCGACATCCTGTCGGGAGCGGCACCCCAGCAGTCGATGCTGGCCGAGCAGCTGCGCGGGCTCCTGCCGCCGGGCGAGCTGGGTCGCAGCGAGCTGACCACCATCGTCACCAAGGTCCGCCCCCTCTACGAGCAGTCGCTCGAGCTGAGGCGGGGGGCCGAGGCCCGTACGGTCGACGTCGTCGTCGACCTCGGCGGGGGCCGGCGCCTGACCGGCACCGTCGACGACCTGTACGGCAACCAGCTGGTCAGCGTCACGTACTCCAACCTGTCCGCCAAGCAGCGCGTCGCCGGGTGGCTCGACGCGCTGGCCCTGGCCACCGGTCGTCCCGACGAGAACTGGACCGTGCACTCGATCGGCAAGCACCGCGCCGGGTCGCAGATCGCGATGGTCGCCCCGCTGGCCGAGCCTCAGGCGCTCGACTGGCTGCGCGACCTGGTGGCCCTGCGCGACCTCGGTCTCAGCGAGCCGCTGCCCCTCCCGCTGCGCACCAGCCTCGCGTACGCCGAGGAGCTCGCGAAGAGCGGCGACACCGGTGAGGCCGACCGCAGAGCGGGCCTGGACTGGACGACGCCCCGGTTCAGCGAGGGCGGCTTCCCCAAGGAGGACGCGGACGCCTGGCACGTGCTGGCCTGGGGCGAGCACCGGGCGTACGACGCCCTCACCGGAGCCCTGCGCGAAGGCGAGGGTGCGCCCCCGCCCCACCTGGGGACCGCGGCCGCACCGCACCGGCTGGCCTGGCTGGCCGGCCGGCTGTGGGCGCCGATGCTGGCATCCGAGCGGCTGAGGGCGGGCTGATGGACACCTTCGACATCTCCGGTCCGCTGCCCCAGGGCACGACCCTCCTCGAGGCCAGCGCAGGCACCGGCAAGACCTGGACGATCGCCGCCCTCGTCACCCGTTACGTCGCCGAGGGCGCGGCGCGGCTCGACGAGCTCCTCGTGGTGACCTTCACGCGCGCCGCCAGCCAGGAGCTGCGCGAGCGCGTGCGCCAGCAGCTGCTGCGGGCGGCGCAGGCCTTCGAGACCCCACCGGACGAGCCGGACTCGCTGGTTGCCTGGCTCCTCGACTGCTCCGCCGACGAGCGGGAGCGGCGCCACGAGCGGCTGCGCGACGCGCTGGCCGCGTTCGACGCCGCGACGATCGCCACCATCCACCAGTTCTGCCAGCTGGTGCTGCGCAGTCTGGGCGTGGCCGGCGACTCCGACACCGAGGCGGTGCTGGTCGAGGACCTCGAGCAGCTGACCGGTGAGGTGGTCGACGACCTGTACCTCGCCGCGTTCGCCGGCGAGGAGAGGCCGCCCTGGACCAGGGCCGAGGCCCTCGCACTGGCCCGGGAGGTCGTGAACGACCCACGGGCCACCGTCGAGCCGGTCGACGTCCTCTCCGAGGCACCCGACTCGGCGGCGGCCCAGCGGGTCCGTTTCGCCCAGACCGTCCTCGACGAGATCGAGCGGCGCAAGCGGCAGCTGGGGATCCTCAGCTACGACGACCTGCTCGGCCAGCTCGCCGACGCGCTCGCCGACCCGGACGCGGCGGCGCGGTCCCGGATGCGCAGCCGTTGGAAGGTGGCGCTGATCGACGAGTTCCAGGACACCGACCCGGTGCAGTGGCAGGTGTTCGAGCGTGCCTTCGACGGCGTCGCGACCCTGGTCCTCATCGGCGACCCCAAGCAGGCGATCTACGCGTTCCGCGGCGGCGACGTCGTCACGTACCTCCGTGCCTCCCAACGCGCCACGACGCGCCAGACGCTGGGGGTCAACTGGCGCTCCGACACCGCGCTGGTCGACTCCCTGCACGCCCTCCTGCAGGGTGCCGCGCTGGGCGACGAGGAGATCGTCGTGCACCCCGTCACCGCGCACCACCCCGGCTCTCGGCTGGAGGGGGCCGGGGCGCCGTTCCGGTTGCGCGTGGCCCGGCGTGAGGAGCTCGGCTGGCGGGCCCGCCGGACGCCCGGCATCGAGGTGTGGCGCGAGCACGTGGCACGCGACCTGGCCGCCGACGTCAAGCGTCTGCTGACCTCCGGGGCCACCATCGACGGGCGGGCCGTGCAACCGCGCGACGTCGCCGTCCTGGCCGCCCGCCGCGCCGACCTGGAGCGGGCCCGCGCCGCGCTGGCCGAGGTCGGCGTCCCCGCCGTCGTCGCCGGTGGCGGCTCGGTGTTCCACAGCCCCGCCGCGCAGGAGTGGCTCGCCCTCCTGGAGGCGCTGGAGCAGCCGCACCGCGAGCCGCGGGTGCGTGCGGCGGCGATGACCTCGTTCCTCGGCTACGACCCGGCCCGCCTCGACGGCGTCGACGCGCAGGCGGGAGCGCGCGTCACCGACGAGCTGTCGTCGCGCTTGCGGCTGTGGTCCCAGGTCTTCGCCGCGCGCGGCGTCGCCGCGGTCATGGAGTGCGCGGTCCTCGACGGGCTGACCTCGCGCTGCCTGGGCGTCGAGGGCGGGCAGCGGCTGCTGACCGACCTGCGCCACATCGCCGAGGCCCTGCACCGGGTGCAGGTCTCGGAGCAGTACGGCGTGGTCGGGCTGCTCGGCTGGCTCCGCGAGCAGGTCGCCGACGACAAGCTGGAGGTCGCCTCCGAGCGCACCCGCCGCCTCGACTCCGACGCGGCGGCGGTGCAGCTGGTGACGATCCACGGCTCCAAGGGCCTGGAGTACCCGATCGTCTACCTGCCCTCCTTGTGGGACCGGTTCGTCCGCGAACCCGACGTCCCGCTCTACCACGACGCGGACGGCGACCGGTGCCTCGACGTGGGCGGCCCCAGCCCGTACCGCGCCAGCGCCGTGGCCCGCAACGCCGCCGAGGAGGCCGGGGAGTCGCTGCGCCTGCTGTACGTCGCCCTGACCCGGGCCCGGTCGCAGGTCGTCGCCTGGTACGCCCCGAGCAACAACACGGCCGCCTCACCTCTGCACCGGGTGCTCTTCGGCCGGCGTCCCGGGGGCACCGAGGTTCCCGACTCCACGCCGCTGCGCGAGGACGACGTCGTCGGGATCCTCGGCGCCTGGCGCGACGCCGGCGGGCCGCAGCCCGAGCTCGCCGTGCCGGCCACGGTCGACCCGGTCCCGCTGGAGCCCGACCGCGACCGGTTGGCGGTCCGCACCTTCACGCGCGAGGTCGACACGGCCTGGCGACGCACCTCGTACACCGCCCTGGCCCGTCCCCTCGCCGACGCGCACGGGCACGGGGCGGCCCTCTCGGAGCCCGACGAGGGTGAGGAGGTCGCCGACGACGACGCGCTCGCGCTGACGGCGGCCGACCCGGACCCGACCGCCGCCGCGGCCGAGCTGGCTGCGGTGGGATCCCCGATGGCGGCGCTCCCGGTGGGGGCGACGTTCGGCTCGCTGGTGCACGCCGTCCTCGAGCACGCCGACCCCTCCGCCGACGACCTGCACGCCGAGCTCCGGCGCCACGTCGACGAGCAGCTCGAGTGGTGGCCCGTCGAGGGCGGCGAGGGGTTCGCCGACGACCTGGCCACCGCGCTCGTCGCGGTCAACGACTCCCCGCTCGGGCCGCTGGCCGGCGACGTCAGGCTGCGCGACGTGACGATGGCCGACCGCCTGCCCGAGCTCGACTTCGAGCTGCCGCTGGGTGGCGGCGACGTGGCCGGCTACCCCGTCGACGACGTCGTTCTGGGCGACCTCGCGCCCCTGCTCGCACGGCACCTGCCGGCCGACGACCCGGTGGGACGGTTCGCCGAGCACCTGCGCACCAACGCCGAGCTGGCGGACCAGCCGTTGCGCGGCTACCTCACCGGGTCCATCGACGTCGTGATGCGGACCGAGGTCGAGGGGGAGACCCGTTACCTGACGGTCGACTACAAGACGAACTGGTTGGGCGACCTGGCCGGCCCGCTGACGGCGTACGAGTACCGCCCCGAGGCGCTCGACGACGCGATGGGCCACTCCGACTACCCGCTGCAGGCGCTGCTCTACACCGTCGTCCTGCACCGGTACCTCCGCTGGCGGCTGCCCGGGTACGACCCGGCCACCCACCTGGGCGGCGTCCTCTACCTCTACCTGCGTGGCATGTGCGGCGGGGCGACGCCACGCGTGGAGGGTCACCCCTGCGGCGTCTTCTCCTGGCGCCCGCCGGTGGGGCTGGTCACCGAGCTCTCCGACCTGCTCGACGGCGTACGCCCGACGGCCCCCGCGCAAGGACTGGTGACCCCGTGACCGACCTCTTCGTCCCCCTCGACACCGCCGACCGCGACCTGGCGCTCGGCGCGACCGGGCTGCTCGACGCGTTCAACGAGGCCGGTGTCCTGACCTCAGCCGACGTGCACGTCGCCACGACCCTGGGCACCCTGCTCGCCGAGTCCGACGAGACGGTCCTGCTCGCGGCCGCCCTGGCCACCCGCGCCGTGCGCCACGGCTCCATCTGCGTCGAGCTGGGTGCCGTCGCCGACGGTGGCCCCGACGAGCTCGCCTGGCCCGAGCCGACCGCGTGGACCGCGGCCGTCGCCGCCTCGCCGCTGGTCGCCGAGGGCGTGCTCCGCCTGGAGGGGGGTCTGCTCTACCTCGACCGCTACCACCAGCAGGAGACCCAGGTCCTCGACGACCTCGCCCGCCGCGCCGCCACGGCACCCGACCACGACCCCGCCCTCGCCGCCGCCGCGCTCGACCGGGTCTTCGGTGATCCGTCGTACGCCGAGCAGCACGCCGCCGGCACGGCCGCCGTCGGCCGCTGGACTACGGTGCTCACGGGCGGCCCCGGCACGGGCAAGACGACCGCGGTGGCCGGGCTGCTGGTCGCGCTGCACGAGCAGGCCGAGACCTCCGGCGGGTCCGTACGCATCGCGCTGGCCGCCCCCACCGGCCGGGCCGCCGCGCAGCTGCAGTCCGCCGTGGACGCCAGCGCAGCCCGCTTCTCCCCCGCCGACGCCGCCCGGGTCTCCGGGCTCGAGGCGATGACGCTGCACCGGCTGCTGGGGCGCCGACCCGGCAACGCGACCCGCTTCCGGCACCACCGCGGCAACAAGCTGCCCCACGACGTGGTCGTGGTCGACGAGACCTCGATGGTGTCGCTGACGATGATGGCGCGCCTGCTCGAGGCCGTACGCCCCGACGCCCGCCTGGTCCTGGTCGGCGACCCCGACCAGCTGGCCTCCGTCGAGGCCGGCGCGGTGCTCTCCGACCTGGTCCACGGGTACGACGGCCGCGAGGACTCCCCCGTCGCGGCCCTGCGCACCACCCACCGCTTCGGCGGCGGGGTGGGTCGCCTCGCCGCCGCGTTGCGGGGCGACGACGTCGAGGAGGTGCTCGCCGTCCTGGGCGCCGGTCTCGCCGACGTCGTCTGGGTCTCCCAGCCCGACCCGACCGGCCCCCTGCGCACCCTCCTCACCGCCCGGGCCCAGGCGCTGCGCAGTGCGGCGGCCTCCGGCCCCGAGGCGGCCCTGGCCGACCTCGCTGAGCACCGGCTGCTGTGCGCGCACCGTGACGGCCCGCGCGGCGTGCACCACTGGAACCGCCGCGTCGAGCAGTGGCTCGCCGAGGGCGGCGACGTCGACGTGCGCGATCCCGCGTACGTCGGACGACCGCTGCTGGTGACGGCCAACGACCACGTGCTCGGCGTCTACAACGGCGACTCCGGGGTCGTGGTGGCCACCCCCGAGGGCCCCCGGGTGGCGCTGCCGGCCGCCGCGGCCGGAGCGGTCCCGCGTACGTTCGCCACCTCACGGCTGGGCGACGTCGACACGATGCACGCGATGACGATCCACAAGGCGCAGGGCAGCCAGGCGCGCGAGGTGACGGTGCTGCTGCCGGAGGTCGACTCCCGGCTGCTCACCCGTGAGCTCCTCTACACCGCGGTGACCCGGGCCCAGGAGCGCGTCCGCGTCGTCGGGACCGAGGAGGAGCTGCGGGCCGCGTTCGAGCGACGTGTCCAGCGGGCCAGCGGGTTGCGCGACCGCATCGCCTCCGCTGGACGAGATCGCTGAAACGCGCCCGTCACACCCACCCGCTAGCCTCGAAGCGTGCCCTTCCTGCTGCGTGTCTCCCTTCCCGACGTCCCCGGCTCGCTGGGGCGCCTCGCGAGCGCGATCGGTGAGGCGGGGGGTGACATCGAGGCGATCGAGATCGTCGAGAAGCGCGACGGGTGCGCCGTCGACGACGTGCTGCTCGAGCTGAGCCCGGAGCGGATGCCGGACTCGATCGTGTCGGCCTGCAACGCCCTCGACGGGGTCGAGGTGCTGTGGATCTCCCGCTACGCGGCCGGCGGCAACCTGTTCATGGACCTCGAGGTCGTCGAGGACCTCACCAGCTCACCGGGCGACGCGCTCGACACCGTGATCGACCGCATCCCGATGGCGTACCGGGTCGACTGGGCGGCACGCCTGCGCCGCGGTGCCGGCCTCGACGGCGCCGAGATCGTACGCACCGCCGGCGGAGCTCCCGAGGAGCTTGCCTGGCCGTCCATCGACGGGCCCACCCGCCTTCCCGACGACGACGTCACCGTGCGCTGCGCGGCCCCGATGGGTCCCGACGTCGTGGTGATGGGGCGTCGCGGCGGCCCGGAGTTCCTCGACTCCGAGCTGGCGCGCCTGGCGCACCTGCTCGAGCTGGCCCGGACGATCGCCCGCTCCTGAGTGGCGACGCCCCCGGCCCGTCAGGCCGAGGCGGCCTGCTCGGCCTCGGTGAGTGCGAGCAGCTCCAGGTAGGAGTCGACGAAGGCGGCGGCCAGCGCCTCGGGGTCGTCGAGGGCGTCGGCGTACGCCAGCACCATCGCGTTCATGTGGTCGCCGTAGCTCATCGCGCTCACGTTGCAGCCGATCCCGTTGCTGGGCGGGCCGCACACCCACAGCGACTCGACCTCGTGGCCCAGCAACGAGAACGGTGCCGCTGACCCGCGCACGTTGGAGACGAGCACGCTCGCGTCCACCACCTCGGTGGCCTCGCGCAGCCGCTCGGAGACGCGTCGCGTGCCCCGCGCCAGGAGGCGTGGCGGCACCACGTCGAGGAGCGCGGGGACCGTGGAGACGCCGAACGCCGCCAGCTGCGTCTTGCACTCGCCGGTGACCTCCTTGATCCGGGCGAGCCGCTCCAGCGGGTCCTCGACGTCGGTGGCCAGCGTGGTGGTCAGGCTCCAGAAGTTGTTGCCGCTGGTGCGTTCCGGGGCGTCCGCGGGCTCCTCGGAGACCGGCATGTTGCACAGGAGCGGCAGCTCCGGCACACCGTCACGACCAGCCAGGTAGCGGCGCAGCGCACCGGCGACGACGCCGAGCAGCACGTCGTTGAGGGTCGCCGAGGTGTGCACCCGGATCCGCTTGAGCCCCTCCATCTGCAGCTGCACCCGTACGCAGGCCCGCTGCGGGGTGAACGCGTCGTTCAGCTCGGTGCGCGGCGCGCCCTCGCTGATCGGCGGCACCTCGACGTCGGCGACCTCCTTGCGTGCCCGGACCCGCCGCAGTCCGCGGACGGCACCGACGACGGCCGCCACCAGGCGCAGCAGACCCACGAGGTGACGCGCGAACGCCGACCAGCGCAGGCGGGCCGCCGACGGCACGGGGCGTGGGCGGTACGGCTCGGCGCCGGCCACGGGTGGCTGGGCGGCGTCGGAGAAGACGCGTCGGAAGATCGCCATCGCCGCGGTCCCGTCGGCGATCGCGTGGTGGAAGTGCAGCACCACGGCGGCACCCCCGTCCTCCACGCCGGCGAAGCCAGCGTGCGGCGGGTGGACGAGCCAGACCCGCCACAGCGGCCGGTCGGCGTCCATCGGCTCCTCGGCGAGCGAGGCGACGACCTCGTCGAGCGTCGCGCCCCGCTCGGCGCACTCCGCCGCGGACAGCTCGAGGACGTGCCGGTCGAGGTCGAGGTCGGGGTCGTCCACGGCGACCGGGTGGTGCCAGCCGCCGGGCACCTCGACGACGCGCTGCCGGAACGCGGGCAGCTGGTCGAGACGGCCGGCGAGGTGGTCGCGCAGGGCCTCCCGGGTCACCGGGGCACCGTCCTGCGCAGGAGCCAGGACCCCGAGGGCGACGTTGTACATCGGCTGCCACGGGTGCTCCATCGCGAGGAAGCCGCTGTCGGTGCCGCTGAGACGATGCACGGCCGTCCTCCCGGTGCGTGGCTGGTGGGGCTGCGCGGCGGAGGGCCGCGTCGTGCCAAGGGGGCACGATGACAGATCAGGACCGCGACGCGCCAGAGCCGGCGTCCAACTCGCAACTCAATGTGACAACTACTGTTCAGGTTCGTATGTGATCTGTGTCATATTCCTCTGGCGGCGGCAACTGGACTCGTGTCAACCTGCCGCAATCGACATGGTGACTGGCCGGTAACAAGGGAGGGTTCCCGGCCCCCGCCCCGCTTGGGGGGTCACCTCGGGCCGGAGGGAGACCGCCGATGTCGTCAGATTCACCGAGCACGGACAACCGAGGAACCACCAGGAGCGGCACCAGCGCGGCGTCCCACGAGGACCTGTGCCAGGTCGTCGTTGCCGACCCCTGCGCCGGAGCCAACCCCCGTCTGGTCGCGGCCGCCGCGCGCGCGGGCGCGTACGGCCTGCTCGACGTCGCCGACAGCGAGGCGCTCGCGCGTGCCCTGCCCGACCTCCGCCGCCGCCGGGTCGAGGCGTACTGGCTGCGGCCGGGTCGCGGCCTCACGCCCGCCCACCTGTCCCCCGCCCACCTGACCGGCACCGAGCCACCGCCCCCGGCCGACGGCCCCCAGGCCACCACCGTCGTGCTCACCGCCGACCGTACGGCCGAGGTCGCCGCCTGGCGCACCGTCGCCGGCACCGTCCTGGTCCAGGTCGTCTCCGCCGAGGAGGCACGCGCCGCGGTCGCCGCCGGGGCCGACGGCCTCCTGGCGTCGGGCCGCGAGGCCGGCGGACGGGTCGGCCCGACCGAGGCGAGCATCCTGCTGCAGCAGGTCGTCGGCCTGGGCGTCCCCGTCTGGGTACGCGGCGGCATCGGGCCGCACACGGCTGCCGCCGCGGTCGCCGGCGGAGCCGTCGGCGTGGTCGTCGACGTGCAGACCGGCCTGCTGCGCGAGTCGTCGCTGGCCCCCGAGGCCCGCCAGGCACTCGCCGGCATGGACGGCTCCCAGACCCGCGTGGTGGGCGGCCACCGCCTCTTCACCCGCCCCGACCTCCCCGTCGCCGCCCTGCCCGACGACACCCCCGCCGCTGACGTCGCCGCCCGACTCGGCGCGGACCTGCGCGCCGACCTCCTCCCCTGGGGCCAGGACGGCGCATCGGCCTCCCGCCTCGCCGCCGAGCACGTCACCGTCGGCGGTCTCGTGCAGGGGCTGCGCGCCGCGGTGCGCGACCACCTCCGTACGGCCGCGGAGATCCACCCGTTGGCGCCGGGCGCGGCCCTCGCGCAGGCGCACGGCACGACGTACCCGATCGCCCAGGGCCCGATGACGCGGGTCAGCGACACCGCGGGCTTCGCCGATGCGGTCGCGGGCGGCGGCGCGCTGCCGTTCCTCGCGCTCGCCCTGATGCCCGGGCACGAGGTACGCGCCCTGCTCGAGCAGACCCGCGACCTGCTCGGCGACAAGCCGTGGGGCGTGGGCGTGCTCGGCTTCGCCCCCGCCGAGCTCCTCGCCGAGCAGCTGGCCGTGGTCAGGGAGGTGGCCCCGGGCTTCGCGCTCGTCGCCGGCGGACGGCCCAGCCAGTCCGCGGACCTCGAGACCGACGGCATCACCAGCTACCTGCACGTCCCCTCGATCGGCCTGCTCGACCGCTTCCTCAAGGACGGCGCCCGCAAGTTCGTCTTCGAGGGCCGCGAGTGCGGCGGCCACGTGGGACCGCTGTCCTCCTTCGTCCTGTGGGAGGCGCAGCTCGCCCGGCTCGCGGAGGTCAAGGACGTCGAGAACCTGCACGTCCTGCTGGCAGGCGGCATCCACGACGCCCGCTCGGCGGCGATGGCCGCGGCGGCTCTCGCGCCGCTGGCCGCACGGGGCGCCAAGGTCGGCGTCCTCATGGGCACCGCGTACCTGTTCACCGCCGAGGCCGTCTCCGGCGGTGCGGTGGAGCAGACCTTCCAGGACGTCGCCGTGCAGTGCTCCACCACCTCGCTGGTGGAGACCGCGCCGGGGCACGCCACCCGGTGCGTGGAGACCGACTTCGTGCGCGCCTTCGAGCAGCGCAAGTCCGAGCTCGTCGACGCCGAGGTGCCCGCGCAGGAGCGCTGGGCCGAGCTGGAGCAGCTCAACCTGGGCCGGCTGCGGATCGCGTCCAAGGGCCTGGTCCGCGAGGAGCAGGGGCTGACCATGGTCGAGGTGGAGCGCCAGCTCGCCGAGGGCATGTACATGATCGGCGAGGTCGCCACCCTGCGGGACCGGGCGACCACGGTCGCCGACCTGCACGACGAGGTCTCCCGCGGCTCCGGCGAGTGGCTCGGGACCCCCGAGCGGGTGAGCGTCCGCGAGCGCGAGGTCGACCCGCTCGACGTCGCCGTCGTCGGTCTCGCCTCCCTGCTGCCGGGCTCGACCGACACCGAGGGGTTCTGGGCCGACGTGCTCGCGGCCCGTGACGCGGTCACCGAGGTGCCGGCGTCGCGCTGGAACACCGACCTCTACTACGACGCCGACGCGTACGACGGCAAGGCGGGCGTCAAGAGCCCCTCGAAGTGGGGCGGCTTCCTCGACCCCGTCGGCTTCGACCCCCTGGCGTACGGCATCCCGCCCGCTGCGCTGGCCGCCGTGGAGCCGGTGCAGCTGCTCAGCCTGGAGGTCGCGGCCCGTGCGCTGGCCGACGCCGGGTACGCCACCCGTGCCTTCGACCGGGCCCGCGCCTCGGTGGTCTTCGGTGCCGAGTCCGGCAACGACCTGTCGGGCATGTACGGGATCCGCGCGTGGCTGCCGCAGCTGTTCGACGGCGCCGTGCCCGCCGAGCTGGAGGGGTGGCTGCCCAAGCTCACCGAGGACTCGTTCCCCGGCGTCCTGGCCAACGTGATCGCGGGGCGCATCGCGAACCGGCTCGACCTCGGCGGGGTCAACTACACCGTCGACGCTGCGTGCGCCTCGTCGCTGGCGGCCCTCGACGCCGGCTGCAAGGAGCTGGTCGCGGGCACCTCGGACCTGGTCCTGGTCGGCGGCGCGGACCTGCACAACGGCCTCAACGACTACCTCATGTTCTCCTCCGTGCACGCCCTGTCGCCGAGCGGCCGCTGCCGCACCTTCGACGGGAACGCCGACGGCATCGCGCTCGGCGAGGGCATCGCCTGCGTGGTGCTCAAGCGCCGCGTGGACGCCGAGCGTGACGGCGACCGGATCTACGCGCTCATCGACGCCGTGGCCGGTTCCAGCGACGGCCGCCACCTGGGCCTGACCGCACCGCGCAAGGAGGGCCAGCAGCGGGCCGTCGTACGCGCCCTGGAGCAGTCGGGGCTCGCTGCCACCGACATCACCCTGGTCGAGGCGCACGGCACCGGCACGGTGGTCGGCGACAAGACCGAGATGGCGACCCTGACCGAGCTGTTCGCCGAGGCGGGCGCGGAGCCGGGTTCCGCGGTGCTCGGGTCGGTCAAGTCGCAGATCGGGCACACCAAGTGCTCCGCCGGTCTCGCCGGGCTGATCAAGGTCGTCAAGGCCGTGCACCACGGCGTCCTGCCGCCCACGATCAACCTCAACGACCCGAACCCGTACTACGACGCCACCACCAGCCCGTTCCGCTTCCTCGACGCGCCGCAGCCGTGGCCCGCCGAGCAGCGCCGCGCCGGGGTGAGCGCGTTCGGTTTCGGCGGCACCAACTTCCACGCCGTCGTCTCCTCGTACGACGCGGACGACCGGGCGCCGTTCGGTGCCGTGCAGTGGAGCAGCGAGCTGTTCTGCTTCCGCGGACGCACGCTGGACGAGGCCCGCAGCGCGGCCAGCGACCTGGCCGACAAGGTGGCCCAGGTCCTCGCGGTCGACCCGGCCGGCCAGCGGCACAGGCTGCGCGACCTCGCGGCGACGGTGGCGGCGACCGGCTCCGGCCCCGTACGCGTCGCCCTGGTCGCCGACTCGCTCGAGCACCTGGCCGTCCAGCTGTCCCGGGTCGCCGGCGGCACCGACGCACGCGAGGGCGTCTACGTGCAGGAGCCCGCCCAGGCGGTCGAGCCTGCCCCGGTGGTCGGGTTCCTGTACCCCGGCCAGGGCAGCCAGCGACCCGGGATGCTGTCGGAGCTGTTCGTGACGTTCGGCGGCCTGGACGACCTGCTGCGCGCCGGCGAGCGCTACCTGCCCGCGCTGTTCCCGCCGAAGGCGTTCACCCGCGAGGAGCGGGCCGCGCAGCAGGCAGCGATCACCGCCACCGACGTCGCCCAGCCGACACTGGGCCTGGCCTCGATGGCGATGACGCGGCTGCTGCGCCGGGCCGGTGTCGAGCCCGCTGCCGCCGGTGGCCACAGCTACGGCGAGCTCGCCGCCCTCGCGGCGGCCGGGGCGTACGACGAGGCCACGCTCATCGAGCTCAGCGCCGCCCGCGGCGAGTCCGTCCTGCAGGCGGTCGAGGCCAGCGGCGGCGACCCGGGCACGATGGCGGCCCTCGCCCTGCCGATCGACGAGGTGCGCGCGCTCGCCGCGGAGTTCCCGACGCTCGTGGTGGCCAACCACAACTCGCCCAAGCAGGTCGTGCTCGCCGGTCCGACGGCCGACGTACGGGCCGCGGTCCAGGCGTGGGGCGCCCGCGGTGTCCGGGCCACCCTGCTGCCGGTGGCGTGCGCGTTCCACAGCCCTCTGATCGCGACGGCCGGGCAGCGCCTGGCCGAGAGGATCGCCCCGCTCGACCTGCGGGCTCCGCGGATCCCCGTGTGGTCCAACGTGACCGCTGAGCCGTACCCCGTCGGCGACGACGCCGCCGTCGGACGCCTGCTGGTCGACCAGGTCACCGAGGGTGTCCGGTTCGTCGAGCAGGTCGAGTCGATGTACGCCGCCGGCGTGCGCGTCTTCGTCGAGGCCGGCCCCGGCCGCGTCCTCACCGGATCGGTCGGCAAGATCCTCGGCGACCGTCCCCACACCGCGATCGCCTGCGACGCCTCCGGCGAGTCCGGCCTGCGCCGGTTCCTGCTCGCGTTGGCCGAGCTGGCCGGCGCAGGCGTCGAGATCGACCCCTCGATGCTGTTCGAGGGACGCGCCCAGCGCCTCGACCTGGCCTCCCTGCCGGTGGCCACCCCCGGGTGGACCGTCGACGGCGCCCTGGTGCGCCGCGCCGACGGGACCGTCCTGCCCAACAGTCTCCAGCCGGCCGACACGTTGCCCGACCTCGCGCCGTCCAGCCTTCCCTCGACCTCGGGAGCCCCCATGAACCACCCCACCGACGACTGGTCCCAGGGCGGGTACGGCACCGATCCCGGCGCCGTCGTGCACGAGTACCTGCGGTCGGTGCGCCAGCTGGTCGCCGCCGAGCGTGACGTGATGCTGCGCTACCTCGGCGCGGAGCTGCCGGCGTCCGCGGCGTACGACCACGACGCGGCCCCGCTGGTGCAGCCCGTCCAGGCCGTGGTCGCGCGGGTCGAGCCGGTCACCCCGGTGGTCGAGCCTGTCGAGACCCCTGTGTCGACCAGCTCAACCAGCGGTCCGTCGCCGGTCGAGACCCGCCTCACCACGGCCGACCTGATGGCAGCGGTGCAGCAGGTCGTCGCCGACCGCACCGGCTACCCCGTCGACATGCTCGAGCCCGACCTCGACCTCGAGGCCGACCTCTCCATCGACTCCATCAAGCGACTCGAGATCGTCGGCGAGCTCGCCGACACCCTCGGGCTGGGCGACTCCCTCTCCGGAGGCGAACCCGACGAGGCCCTCGTCGAGGAGCTCGCCAAGCACAAGACCCTGCGCGCCGTCGTCGGATGGCTCGAGGAGAACCTCGTGCCGACGGGCACTGCTCCACCGGTCGAGCCTGTCGAGACCTCCGAGCCTGTCGGGACCTCCGCGCCTGCGGCGACCACGATGACCACCGACGAGCTCCTGGCCGCGGTGCAGCAGGTCGTCGCCGACCGCACCGGCTACCCCGTCGACATGCTCGAGCCCGACCTCGACCTCGAGGCCGACCTCTCCATCGACTCCATCAAGCGACTCGAGATCGTCGGCGAGCTCGCCGACACCCTCGGGCTGGGCGACTCCCTCTCCGGAGGCGAACCCGACGAGGCCCTCGTCGAGGAGCTCGCCAAGCACAAGACCCTGCGCGCCGTCGTCGGATGGCTCGAGGAGAACCTGGTGCCGACGGGCGATGCAGTGTCGACCAGCTCAACCACCAGCACCACGGTGGTTGAGCCTGTCGACACCCCGGTTTCGACAAGCTCAACCACCGGGGGACCCGACTCGACCCCCGACCTGGGCCGCGCCGCCCTGCGCGAGGTGATCGTCGAACCCCTCGGCCCGACCCTGCCGATCGGCGACCTCGCCGGCCAGCAGGCCGCCGTACTCATCGGGGACGACGCGCTCTCCGACGCGCTGGGCCACGCGCTCGCCGAGCGGGGCGCGTCCGTGACCCTGCTGACGGCGCTGGACGTCCGTGAGGACCACGACGGCCAGGCCGCCGCCCTGCTCGCGGACGTCGACGTGCTCGTCGACCTGTCCACGACGGCGGGCACCGGCGACGCGCGTTCGGTCTTCATGCACCTGCGCCCCGCCCTGCTGGGACGCGCCACGCGGGTGCTGACCGTGGGTCCGGCCGTGCACCCCGACGGCACCCCGACCGGCGTACCCGGCCTGCTCCGCTCGGCGGCCCGCGAGAAGACCGACAAGCTGGTCCGCTCCGTCGAGATCGAGGCCGGTGACCTCGCCGGCGACGTCACCGCGCTGGCGGCGATCGTGGTCGACGAGCTCCTCGACCACGAGGCACCGCTGTCGGTCTCGTGGGCCGGCGGGCAGCGCACCACCCGGATCACCGGCGAGCCGACCCCCGCCTCGGCCCCCGACTCGCTCCCCTTGGACGCGGAGTCGGTGGTGCTGCTGACCGGCGGGGCCCGCGGCATCACCGCACGGGTGGCCGCCGACATCGCGGCTGCGACGGGCTGCCGACTGGTCCTGGTGGGCCGCTCGGCGCTGCCGGGCGAGGAGGACCCGCGCCTGGCCGAGGCGGGCACCACCGCCGACCTGCGCCGGGCACTGCTGGCGATCGGCGAGCTGCGTACCCCCGCCGAGATCGAGGCGGCCTGCACCCGGATCGCGGCCGACCGCGAGATCCGGGGCACCCTCGCCGCCCTCGGTGAGCTGGCCGCGTCGGTGGAGTACGTCGCGGTCGACGTCCGGGCCGCCGAGTTCGGAGACGCCCTCGACGACGTGCGCCGCCGCTACGGGCGCCTCGACGTGGTCGTCCACGGCGCCGGTGTCCTCGACGACCGGTTCATCGCCGACAAGACCGACGCCGGGTTCGACGGCGTGTACGGCACCAAGGTTGACGGCGCCCGCACGATCCTGGCCCGCCAGGAGGGCACCCGCATGGTGGTGCTGTTCGGCTCCGTCAGCGGCGTGTTCGGCAACCGTGGACAGTCCGACTACTCCGCCGGCAACGACGCGCTCGACACCCTGGCCCGCACCCACGACGGCCGCCACGGCTGCCGCGTGATCGCGCTCGACTGGGGTCCGTGGGGCGGCGGCGGCATGGTCTCGGCCGACCTCGAGCGAGAGTACGCCCGCCGCGGCATCGGTCTGGTGGACCCCGCCGACGGAGCGGCCGCGCTGCTGACCGCCCTGAGCGGCTCGCTGGACGCCTCGCAGTTCGTCGTCATGACGGGTGACCCGGCGGCGTTCGCGCCCCCGGTGCGGCCAGGCGCCACGGGAGCCCTGACCCGGTGACCCTGCACACCTCGACCACCAGCGGCGCCGGCGCCCCCGCGGAGGGGGACGCCGTCGCCATCGTCGGCGTGGCCGGCGTCTTCCCGGGGGCCGCCACCGCGGACGCCCTGTGGCGCAACGTGGTGGCCGGGGTGGACGCGATCAGCGAGGTCCCGCCGGGTCGCTGGGACCCGCTCTTCTTCGACGCGGACGCCAAGGCAGCCGACCGGTTCTACTGCCGCCGCGGCGGCTTCGTCGACGACGTCGCGACCTTCGACCCGTTGGCGTTCGGGATCATGCCGGTCACCGCTGAGTCGTGCGAGCCCGACCAGCTGCTGGCCCTCGGCGCGGCCCGGGCGGCGCTGTCCGACGCGGGCGACGTCCACGAGCGGCTGGACCCGCGCAAGGTGTCGGTCGTGCTGGGTCGCGGCGGCTACGTCGGCGACGGCGTCGCGCGTCTGGACCAGCGGGTGCGTACGGCCAACCAGCTCGCCACCGTCCTCGCCCAGCTGCTGCCCGACCTCGGCGAGGACCGGATCCGGCGGGTGAAGGAGGAGTTCCAGGACGCCCTGGGACCCGAGCGTCCCGAGGGGTCGATCGGGCTGGTCCCCAACCTGGCCGCCTCCCGGATCGCGAACCGCTTCGACTTCCGCGGCCCCGCGTACACCGTCGACGCCGCCTGCGCGTCGTCGCTGATCGCGGTCGACCAGGGGGTCGCCCAGCTGCTGTCCGGCCAGGCCGACCTGGTGCTGGCCGGCGGGGTGCACCACTGCCACGACCTGACCCTGTGGAGCGTCTTCTCGCAGCTGCGGGCCCTGTCGCCCAGCGGCGGGATCCGCCCGTTCAGCGAGGCCGCCGACGGCATCCTCGTCGGCGAGGGCACCGGCATCCTGGCGCTGCGCCGCCTCTCCGACGCGCTGCGCGACGGCGACCGCGTGTACGCCGTCATCCGCGGCACCGGTGTGGCCAGCGACGGCCGCGCCTCGTCCCTGATGAGCCCGCAGGCCGACGGCCAGACCCTGGCCGTCGAGGCGGCGTGGCGGGCCAGCGGTCTCGACCCCGCCCACGTGGGCCTGGTCGAGGCGCACGGCACCGCGACCCCGCTGGGCGACCGTACGGAGCTCGAGACGCTGCGGGCCGTCTTCGGCGGCCCCGACTCCCGCCCCCGCGCCGGGCTGGGGTCGATCAAGTCGATGATCGGTCACGCCATGCCGGCCGCCGGTGCGGCCGGGCTGATCAAGACGGCGCTGGCGCTGCACCACCGCACCCTGCCCCCGACGCTGCACGTCGAGGAGCCGAACGCCGCCGTCGCCGACACCCGGTTCCGGCTCGTCACGGAGGCCGAGCCGTGGGAGTCCGACGGCGTACGGCTGGCCGGGGTCAACGCGTTCGGCTTCGGCGGGATCAACGCCCACGTGGTGCTCGGCGAGGCGCCGGGAGGCACCGTCGGTGCCGTCGACCCGGTCCTGGCGACCCCCCGGTCGGAGCCCGTCGCCCAGACCGTGACGGAACCGGTCGGGGACCCCGTCCTGCTGCTCGCCGGCCCCGACACCGCCGACCTGATCGCCCAGCTGGACCGGCTCCGCGAGGACGACCTGACCCCCGAGGCGCTGCGCGTACGCCCGGTGCCGACCGGCGGACCGGCTCGTCTGGCGATCGTGGCGCCGGACAGCCGCCGCCTCACCCTGGCCGCGAAGGTGCTGGCGCGCGGCACCGCGTTCCGGGGCCGCAACGACGTCTGGTTCGACCCGGTCGGCGTGCTCCGCGAGGGGCGGCTGGCGTTCCTGTACCCCGGCGTCGAGCCCGGCTTCAGCGCCGACGTCTCCGACGTGGCCGCCCACTTCGGGCTGGCCGCCACCGACCTGCCCGGCGGCGGGGGCAGCACCGTCGACGCCCCGTCGACCGACGAGCTGCAGGAGCAGGGGCGCGGCATCCTCGCCCTCGGGCGCCTGCTGACCTCCGCCCTGGACCGGCTCGCCGTACGCCCGGACGAGATCGCCGGGCACAGCCTCGGCGAGTGGACCGGCCAGGTGGTCTCCTCGATGGTGGCCGAGGACGCGGTGGAGGCTTTCCTCTCCGACCTGCGTCCCGGCGGGATCGAGGTCCCCGACGTGGTCTTCGTGGCGCTGGGTGCCGGGGCCGACATGGCGGAGCGGATCGTCGCCGACCTGCCCGACGCGCACGTGTCGCACGACAACTGCCCGCACCAGTCGGTGGTCTGCGCCCCCGAGGCGGACGCCGCGGTCATCCTCGACCGCGCCAAGCACCACCACGTGATGGCGCAGACGATGCCGTTCCGCTCCGGCTTCCACTCGCCGCTGTTCGCGCCGTTCGTGGAGCGGCTCTCCGAGCAGTTCTCGGCGATCGAGTTCTCCCCCGCCTCCCCGCGGCTGTGGTCGGCGACCTCGGCGGCCCCGTACCCGGACGACCCGGACGAGATCCGCGCCCTGTCGTCGCTGCACCTGGTGGAGAAGGTCCGGTTCCGCGAGCTGGTGGAGCGCCTGCACGACGAGGGCGTGCGCGGCTTCGTCCAGGTCGGCGTGGGCAGCCTGACCGGGTTCCTCGACGACACGCTGCGCGAGGCCGACGTGGTGTCGGTGCCGGCCCACACCGAGCGTCGTACGGGGATGGACCAGCTGCTGCGCGTCGCCGTGGCGCTCTGGTCGGCCGGCCGC
Source organism: Nocardioides sp. (assembly GCF_051876515.1). GTDB lineage: Bacteria > Actinomycetota > Actinomycetes > Propionibacteriales > Nocardioidaceae > Nocardioides. The sequence continues at coordinate 27,898 of NZ_JBJEHY010000149.1, forward strand.
GAGGTCGATCTCGACGCCCTCACGACCCCACCCGTCGGGACGGTGGTCGAGCCCGCCTCGGTGGTCGAGCCTGTCGAGACCGGGACGCCCCTGCGCCTCGGCTCCCCCCTCGTACGCGGACTTGCGCCGTTGGACCTGCCCACGCGCCCGGCGGTCGAGCCCTCCCGGGTCGAGCCCGTCGAGACCGGGCGCCCGGCGGTCGAGCCCGTCGAGACCGCCACCGTGTGGCACGACGCCTTCAAGGCGACCCTCGACGAGGCCACCGCCGCCGCGGCCGACGTGCTGGAGGCCGCCAAGGACCCGAAGCCGATCACCCTCGCGCCGGGCGTGCGGCGGTTCGTACGACGGCCCGCGGGCCCGGGGGTTTCGACAGGGTCAACCACCGAGGCGAGCTCAACCACCGGGGCGAGCTCAACCGCCGAGGGGTCGCGGGAGACCGTGCGCCACCTCAGCGTCGCGGAGCAGCCGTACTGGGCCGACCACGCCTTCTACCCGCAGCGCGCGGGCTGGGACGTGCTGGAGGACCGGTTCCCGCTGGTGCCGCTGACCGGCCTCATCGAGATGATGGCCGAGGAGGCCGAGGCGTTGGTGCCCGGCACCCGGACCGTGGCGATCGAGAACGTGCGGGCGTTCAAGTGGCTGGCCGTGGAGCCGGCCGTCGACGCCCGGTTCCGCGCGAGCGTCGACGTCGAGGCGACCGCCGCGCGCACCGACGGCGTGACGGTCGTACGGACCTCCATCGAGGGCCACGCCCGCGCGGTCGTCCTGCTGGGCCCCGCCTACCCGACGCCGCCGATGGCCGACCGGCGCACCCTCACCGGCCGCCTCGACCCGCCGCCGCTGGAGCGCGTGTACGCCGACTGCCACCTGTTCCACGGCCCCGAGTACCAGGGCCTGCGCAGCCTCGACCACTTCGCCGACGACGGCGCCTCGGGCGAGCTGGAGAGCCAGTCCGCGCCGGGCGCCCTGCTCGACAACGCCGGGCAGCTGTTCGGGCTGTGGGTGGCCACGCGCGTCGACCGCGACCGGCTGGTGCTGCCGACGTCGGTGGAGCGGTTCGAGTTCTTCGGACCGCACCCCGAGCCGGGCGAGAGCGTCGACTGCGTCGTGCACTGCACCGAGCTCGCCGAGCAGCACGTGCGCGCCGACCTCGAGCTGGTCGTCGACGGGCAGGTGTGGTGCCGCATCACCGGCTGGGAGGACCGCCGCTTCCAGAGCGACGACCGGCTCTTCGCCCTGCTGCGCGGCCCCTCGGACCACCTGCTGGCCGAGGCGCAGCCCGGCGGCTGGCACCTGGTCCGCGAGGGGTGGCCCGACTCCGCCTCGCGCGAGGTCGTGATGCGGCGCTTCCTCGGGCAGGCCGAGCGCCCCGGGCACTGGGCCCTCAACCCCCGCGCCCAGCGCGCCCACCTGCTGGGAAGGATCGCCGCCAAGGACGCCGTGCGCGACCTGCTGGCCGGCGGGGGCACGCCCGACTGCTTCCCCGCAGAGCTCGTCGTCGCCAACGCCGACTCCGGCCAGCCGTACGTCACCTCGCCCGTGACCGACCGCCTCGCCGGGCGCGACGTGCGCCTGTCGATCGCGCACAGCGGCGGCGTCGGGGTCGCGTACGCCGCCGAGGGTCGCGACACCGGGATCGACGTCGAGCGCGTCGCCGAGCGCTCGGAGACGTTCGAGGCGACCTCGCTCGGCACCGACGAGCGGGCCCTGCTCGCGCAGGTGCTCGCCGGCTCCACCGACCCTGCCCGGCGCGACCTCGAGCTGACCCGCTGGTGGGCCGCGAAGGAGGCCGTCGCGAAGGCGAACGGCACCGGGCTCGGCTTCCGCCCCAAGGACATCGCCGTCACGCAGGTCGACGGCGAGAGGTTGTACGTCGCGGGCCGCTGGGTCGCCACCACGGTGGTGTCCGGTCCCGGTCGTACGAGCACGCCGACCTCAACCCTGACCGCACCTGAAGGCCCCGGCGGCACCGCCGGGGTCCCGCCCCACTCACCAGAGGAGTACGTCGTTGCCTGGACAGAGCACGCACCCCAGCCCCGCTGAGACCACGGCGGTCCCGACCCCCGAGCAGGTGCTCACCGACCTCGAACGGATCCTCGTGGAGGTCGTCGGCGACGACCTGCTGCTCGACGAGCCAATGAGCATGGACACCTCGTTCAACGACGACCTGCAGCTGGAGAGCATCGAGTTCGTCGCACTCGCCGAGATGCTGCTGGCCGAGTACGGCGAGCGGGTCGACTTCGTCAGCTGGATGGCCGGCATGGAGCTCGACCAGGTGGTCGCGCTGACCGCCGGGCAGGTCGTCGACTTCGTGGTGTCGTCCCTGCAGGAGGACTGAGCGGTGCCGTACATCGAGTCGAACGGCCTGAAGTTCCACGTCCAGGTGCTCGGCGGCGGCGACTCCGACTCGCCGGTCAAGCGGCCCAAGGCGGTCATGCTGCACGGCCTGGTGATCGACAACCTGTCGAGCTGGTTCTACACACTCGCGCACCCGATGGCCAAGCAGTGCGACATGCACCTGGTCGACATGCGCGGCCACGGCCGTACGGAGATCCCCGACTCGGGCTACAGCGTCGACGACAACGTCGACGACCTGCTCGGGCTGCTGGACGCGTGGGGCATCGACGAGCCGATCCACTTCTTCGGCAACTCGTTCGGCTGCGTGGTCGGGCTGGCGCTGGCGAAGCGGCACCCGGAGAAGGTGGCCAGCCTGTTCCTCATCGAGGCGCACTTCTCGGTGCCCGGGTGGGGCGAGCAGATGGCGGGCACGCTGGCGCTGGCGGCGTTCGGTCTCGACGAGGTGGCCGTCCGCGCGTACCTCGAGAACGAGGCCGACCGGAAGACGTCCCGTCTGGCCAAGCGCACCGAGAAGCTCTTCTTCGGCACCACGCTGATCGACGACCTCAAGGTGGAGCGGCCGATCGACTGGCTGGAGGAGATCACCTGCCCGGTGTTCGCGATCTACGGCTCCGAGTCCGACATCCTCGACCGCGCCCGCGAGCTGGAGGCCAAGCTGCCCGACTGCACCCTGGAGATCGTCCCGGACGCCTCGCACTCGCTGCTCATCGAGAACTCCGCGCTGATCAAGGCGCGGGCGTACGCGTGGATGCGCCGGGTCGCGGGGGTCGAGTTCGAGGACGCCGCCGAGGTGGAGGCCGCCGGCGCCAA
>NZ_JBJEHY010000150.1:0-9145 GCF_051876515.1 Nocardioides sp.
CGCGCCGCGGTGCTCACCGTGACCGCGAGCGGCCGGGAGGCACGCAGCCTCCCCGCCCGGCTGGGGACCGACCTCCGCGGCGTGCTGGACGGCGTCGCGGCGGCGTACGTCACGCCGGCGCACCAACACCCGCTGGGGCACGTCATGCCGGCCGAGGTCCGCGGTGCACTGCTGGCCGAGGCCCGACGGACAGGCACCGTGGTGGTCGAGGACGACTACGACTCCGAGTTCCGTTACGACGTGGCCCCGGTGCCTGCCCTGGCGGCGCTCGACCCCCACGCCGTGGCGTACCTGGGGACCGCGGCCAAGAGCACGCTGCCGTCGCTGCGGCTGGGGTGGATGGTCCTGCCGCACGGTCTGCGGGCGGCCGTCGACGAGTACCGCACGATCACCCACGACGCGCCGGCGTGGCCGGTCCAGCAGGCGTACGCGACCCTGCTGCGCGACGGCTACGTGGACGCTCTGGTCCGCTCCGCCCGCCGCGTGTACGCCGAGCGCGCGCCGCGGGTGGTCGCCGCCCTGTCTCCGTACGCGGAGCTCGCCGGGCCGGTGGCGGGGATGTACTCGACCTGGCTGCTCGACCAGGAGCGGGCGGTGGCCGCGCGGGACGCGGCTCGCCAGGCCGGGTTCCGGGTCAACCTGCTGGCGGACTACTGCCGCGAGGCGGAGCAGACCGGCCTCGTCGTCGGGTTCGGCGGACCGGACGACGACGAGCTCGAGCGGGCCCTGGGCGTGCTCACCCGCGCCCTCGCGCGCTGAGGCTGGACCTCAGGAGTCCGCCGCGTCGTTCTCCGCCCAGTACGCCCGCCAGGCGACCTCGCGCTCGCGCTGGATCTTGCGACCCAGCACGTCGGCCATCAGCCAGAGCAGGGCGAAGATCGCGCCGAGGGCGAACATCGTGGTCACCGCGAAGCCGGTCGCGATGACGGCGACCTGCAGGACGTACCCGAGCCAGTAGCCCCACTCCTTGCGCAGCATGCCGGCGAGGACCAGCGACGCCGCAGCGAGTCCGAGCGCCAGCCACAGCGCCAGGGAACGGTTGACGCCCTCGACGCTGATCATGACCGGGGCGCTCAGCGCGATCGTGATGCCCTCGAGCGCCAGCACGGCCGCGGCCATGGCACGCCGGGGCGACTTCTGCGGGACGGTGCGCTCCTCGACCGCCTCGGCGGCGGTGTCCTCGGGCAGGGCGTCGGAGACGTCGTTCACTTCTCCCCCTTCAGCAGTGCGCGGGCCTCGCCCACGGTGACGACGGATCCGGTGACCAGCACGGCGCCCGAACCGATGGACGACGAGACGGCCTCCCCGGCCTCGGCCAGCGTGGCCGCCCGGTCGATGGCGTCGGCCAGGTCCGCGACGACGGTCACCCGGTCCTCACCGAAGACCTCGAGGGCGCTGCGACCGAGCACCTCGGCGCTCATCGACCGCGGCGTGGAGTTCTGCGTGCACACCAGGTGCGAGAGGACCGGTTCGAAGGCGGCCAGCACCCCCTCGTAGTCCTTGTCGGCCATGACTCCCATGACCCCGACCAGCGGGGTGAAGCTGAACGAGTCCTCGAGCGCGGCGGCGGTCGCCTCCGCGCCGTGCGGGTTGTGGGCCGCGTCGAGCACGATCGTGGGGCTGCGGCGCACGATCTCGAGGCGGCCCGGCGAGGTCACCTCGGCGAACGCGGCGCGCACGAGGTCCTCGTCGAGCGGGGCCCCGGTGAGCGCCTCGACCGTGGCCAGGGCCACGGCGGCGTTCTCGGCCTGGTGGGCGCCGTACAGCGGGAGGAAGACCTCCTCGTACGTCCCCCGCAGGCCGCGCAGGGAGACGACCTGACCGCCGACGGCGGGGACCCGGGACAGGACGCCGAACTCGACGCCCTCGCGCACGACCTCGGCACCCACCTCTGCGGCGTGGGCCAGCAGGACGGCGGCGACCTCGGGCGTCTGCTCGGCCAGGACGGCGACGCTGCCCGCCTTGATGATCCCGGCCTTCTCGGTCGCGATCTCCACGGCGGTGTCGCCGAGGTAGGAGGCGTGGTCGACCGCGATCGGCATCACCACGGCGACGTCGGCGTCGATCACGTTGGTGGCGTCCCAGGAGCCGCCCATCCCGACCTCGACCACGGCGACGTCGACGGGCGCGTCCGCGAAGGCGGCGTACGCCATGCCGACGACGGTCTCGAAGAAACTGAGCGGGTGCTCCTGGGTCGCGTCGACCAGGTGCGTGTACGCGGCGACGTCGTTGAACGCGCGCACGAACGCCTCGTCGTCCAGCGGCTCGCCGTCGATGCTGATCCGCTCACTCATCTTCTCCACGTGCGGGCTGGTGAACCGGCCCGTGCGCAGGTCCAGGGCGCGCAGCAGCGTGTCGACCATGCGGCTGGTGGAGGTCTTGCCGTTCGTGCCGGTCAGGTGCACCGACCGGTACGCCCGCTGCGGGTCGCCGAGCAGCTCGGTGAAGGCGGCGATCCGGTCGAGGCTGGGCTCCAGCCTCGTCTCGGGCCAGCGGGAGAGGAGCGCGTCCTCGACCTCGGCGAAGGTCTGCGCGTGGCGGGGCGCCTCGGGGGCGTCGGAGGTGTGGTTCATCGCCTTCGGAGTCTAGGCGCTGGGTGCACGATCCCCGCGGTCGGCGGTGGGGCACGGTTCCCACACGAGCAGAACCGATACGATATATGTTCTGGGTCACAGGGCTCCCGCCCGGACGACCGAAACGGAGAGCGGCATGCGACTGGGCATCGTGATGGGCACCGGCCACGGTGCCCGCGGCACGACCGGACAGCTGGTCGACCAGCTCGTCGAGCGGGTCGCCGCCACCGGCGACCTGACCGTCGACACCGTGTGCACCGACGACCTCGACCTGGGCCCCAGCTGCCCCGCCTGCCTGTCGTGCATGACCGCCGGGGAGCAGGCGTGCCCCTCGTACGACCGGACCGCGCCCGCGCGGCGGGTCATGGACGAGGCCGACCTTGTCCTGTTCGCCACCCCCGTCCACTCCTTCCACGTCTCGGCCACCATGAAGCGCTTCGTGGACCACTTCGCCTACCTGATCCACCGGCCGGCGTACGTCGGCAAGCCGGCCGCCCTGGTCTCGACCGCCGCCGGCGCCGGGCACGACGCCGCGCTGGGCTACCTCCGTACGGCGGTGCGCGCTGGGGGTTCCACACCGTCGGCGAGCTCGGCGTCAACGGTCCGGGGCTGGCCAAGGCGCCGTACCGGGCCAAGGTCGACGCCGCCCTCGACGACCTGGGCACGACCCTCCGTCGCGAGGCGACGCACCCCACCGAGCCTCGGCCAACGACCGCCGACCTGATCGGCTTCCGGGTCGCCCGCCTGCTGGTGGAGGGCGGCCGCTCGGAGGGGCCGGTCGACGCCGCCTACTGGGACGAGCGGGGTTGGTTCGACGCCGACTGGTTCAGCGACCAGAAGCCGCCCTTCGTGGCCAACCGCGTCGCCGCCCTGGTCGAGAAGAAGATCCGCAAGGGGATCGAGGAGGGCACTTCCTCCCCGTACCGCGGCTGACCCAACTGGGCAGGTGTCCAGAAAGTGCGGCCGCACTCTCGACGTGAGCGAGAACACATTCTAGTTTTGGCCCCGTGAAGACCACCATCGCGCTCTCCCCCGCCCCGCAGGCCCCGTTCGACCTCGTGGAGGCGGACCTCGACGAGCCCCGCGACGACGAGGTGCTGGTCCGCATCGTCGCCAGCGGGCTGTGCCACACCGACGTGTCGGTGCGCGACATGCTGCCCGCCGAGATGTTCCCCCGCGTCTTCGGCCACGAGGGGGCCGGCGTGGTGGAGAAGGTCGGGGCCGCAGTGAGTGGCATCGAGGTCGGCGACCACGTCGTGCTCAGCTTCGACTCCTGCGGCGCGTGCGAGCGCTGCCGTGCGGGCGAGGTCGGGTACTGCGAGAGCACCATGGTGCTCAACTACATGGGCTGCCGCATGGACGGCTCCACGACCGTCCAGCGCGACGGTCAGCCGGTCGGCGCCTCCTTCTTCGGCCAGTCCAGCTTCGCCACGTACGCCCTCACCCGGGCGCAGAACACCGTCGTCGTCGACAAGTCCCACGACCTCACCCGCATCGCCCCGTACGGCTGCGGGTTCCAGACCGGGGCGGGGGCCGTCCTCAACGTGCTCCAGCCCGGCCCGGGTGACTCGCTGGTCGTGTACGGCGCTGGCGCGGTCGGCATGGCCGCCCTGGCCGCCGCGAAGGGGCTCGGCGTCACCACCCTGGTCGCCGTGGACCTGCATCCCGGCCGGCTGGAGACCGCGGCGCGGCTGTACGGCGCCGTGGGCGTACGGGGCGACGAGCCGGGCGAGGCCGGGCTGGTGGCCCGGATCAAGGAGCTCACCGCAGGCGGCGCCACCCACGCGGTGGAGACCACCGGCGTCGCGGCCGTCTTCAAGGACGCAACGCTGGCCCTGGGCATCAAGGGCACCGTGTGCACGCTCGCCCTGGGCGCCCCCGAGCTCACCTTCGACGCCATCGACCTGTTCCAGAACGGCAAGTCGATCCGCGGCACGATGGAGGGCGAGTCCAACCCGCAGACGATGGTCCCCCGGTTGCTCGAGCTCGCCGCTGCCGGCAAGTTCGAGGTCGACGAGCTGCTGACGGCCTACCCGTTCTCCGAGATCAACACCGCGCTCACCGACAGCCTCTCGGGCGCCACGATCAAGCCCGTCGTGGTGATGGACTGACCTCCGGCGGGCGACGGCCACCCCGGTGGCCGGGCCCGTCGAGGCCACTCACGAGACGCGCTGCTCGATCGTGTCGGTGACGCGGGTGTAGCCGAAGGAACGCGGCCGTCGTCGGTGAACCACCATCCCGGGTCTCCCATGGATCGAGGCTAGACGCGGCGTCCCGCCGTCGGTAACCGGTTTTCGGCCCCACGACCTGCGCCAATAGACTTCTGCGCATGACTGATAACCCCAGCGCAGACACGTCCACACCGACGCCGGCCACGCCTGGCGTCGTTGTACCGGACCGTCCCGCCCTGGAGGGGCTCGAGGAGAAGTGGGGCGCCCGCTGGAAGGCTGAGCGGACGTACGCGTTCGACCGCACCCAGCCCCGCGAGAACGTCTACTCGATCGACACCCCGCCGCCCACCGTCTCCGGTTCGCTGCACGTCGGCCACGTCTTCTCGTACACCCACACCGACGTCGTCGCCCGCTACCAGCGGATGACCGGCAAGTCCGTCTTCTACCCGATGGGTTGGGACGACAACGGCCTGCCCACCGAGCGTCGCGTCCAGAACTACTTCGGCGTGCGCTGCGACCCGTCGCTGCCCTACGACGCCGACTTCACCCCGCCGGCCAAGCCGGACCCCAAGAAGCAGATCCCGATCAGCCGTCCCAACTTCGTCGAGCTGTGCGAGCAGCTCGTCGAGGAGGACGAGAAGGTCTTCGAGTCGCTGTGGCGCACCCTGGGCCTCTCGGTCGACTGGGACACCACGTACACGACCATCGGCCGCGACGCCCAGCTGGTGAGCCAGCGCGCGTTCCTGCGCAACTACGCGCGGGGCGAGGCGTACCTGCAGGAGGCCCCCACGCTGTGGGACGTCACCTTCCAGACCGCCGTCGCGCAGGCCGAGCTCGAGGCGCGCCAGTACCCGGGCGCGTACCACCGCGTCGCCTTCCACAAGGCTGACGGCAGCCCCGTCCACATCGAGACCACCCGTCCCGAGCTCATCCCGTCGGTGGTCGCGCTGATCGCCCACCCCGACGACGAGCGGTACGCCGGCCTGTTCGGCTCCACCGTCACGTCGCCGGTCTTCGGCGTGGAGATCCCGGTCCTTGCCCACCCGGCCGCCGAGCCCGACAAGGGCGCGGGCATCGCGATGTGCTGCACCTTCGGTGACCTCACCGACGTCCAGTGGTGGCGCGAGCTGCAGCTGCCGGTCCGCACGGTCATCGGCCGCGACGGCCGCCTGACCCGCGAGACCCCGGAGTGGCTGAGCAGCGAGCAGGCCTCCACGCAGTACGAGGACCTGGCCGGCAAGACGGTCTTCTCGGCGCGCGAGGCGATGGTCGCCAAGCTCCGCGAGACCGGCGACCTGGACGGCGACCCCAAGCCGACCGAGCGCATGACGAACTTCTACGAGAAGGGCGAGAAGCCCCTCGAGATCGTCTCCACCCGCCAGTGGTACATCCGCAACGGTGGCCGCGACGCGGGCCTGCGCGCTGAGCTGATCGCCGACGGCGAGCAGATCACGTGGGTCCCCGAGCACATGAAGCACCGCTACGACAACTGGGTCGGTGGCCTCAACGGCGACTGGCTGGTCAGCCGGCAGCGCTTCTTCGGGATCCCGTTCCCGGTCTGGTACGGCCTCGACGCCGAGGGCGAGCCCGACTACGAGCACCCGCTGCTCCCGTCGGAGGACCAGCTGCCGATCGACCCGTCGACGCAGGCCCCGCACGGGTTCTCCGAGGAGCAGCGCGGCAAGCCGGGCGGCTTCATCGGTGACCCCGACGTGATGGACACCTGGGCGACCTCGTCGCTGACGCCGCAGATCGCGGGCAAGTGGGAGATCGACGACGACCTGTTCTCGCGGGTCTTCCCGATGGACCTGGCCACCCAGGCCCACGACATCATCCGCACCTGGCTGTTCTCCCGCGTGGTGCGCGCGCACCACGAGAACGGCGTGGTGCCGTGGTCGCACGCCCTGATCTCCGGCTTCGTGGTCGACCCCGACCGCAAGAAGATGTCGAAGTCCAAGGGCAACGTCGTGGTCCCCAACGAGATCCTCGACAAGTTCGGCGCGGACGCCGTCCGCTGGCGTGCCGCGATGGCGCGCCCCGGCCTCGACTCGCCGTTCGACGAGACCCAGATGAAGGTCGGCCGTCGCCTGGCGATGAAGGTGCTCAACGCCTCGAAGTTCGTCCTGGGCAACGTCGGCGCCACCGAGCTCACCCCGCACGCCGTCAGCGAGCCCGTCGACTGCGCCCTGCTGGGCCGGCTCGCGGTCGTGGTGCGCAAGGCCACCGACGCGTTCGAGGCCTACGACTACTCGACGGCGCTGGAGACGGCGGAGAAGTTCTTCTGGGAGTTCTGCGACGACTACCTCGAGCTGGTCAAGGAGCGCGCCTACGACGAGAACGGCGGCCTGGCCACCGAGTCCGCGAAGGCGACGCTGGCCACGGCCCTGCACGTGCAGCTGCGCCTGCTGGCCCCGTTCCTGCCGTACGCGACCGAGGAGGTCTGGTCGTGGTGGCAGGAGGGTTCGATCCACACCAGCGCCTGGCCCACGGCGACCGATCTGGGCTCCGCCGCGGCGGCCGACGACTCGGTGCTGGCGGCCGTCGCTGCTGCCTTGACCGGTATCCGTGGCGCCAAGTCGCAGGCGAAGGCCAAGATGAAGGCGCCGCTGTCCCGCGTCGAGGTCACGGGCCCCGCCGCGAGCGTGGAGGCCGCTGAGAAGGCCGCCGCCGACCTGCGTGCCGTCGGCAACATCGTGGGCGACCTGGTGTTCACCGCCGACGAGTCGACCAGCGAGATCTCGGTGGTCGCGGAGCTGGCTCCCGTCGAGGAGTGAGCCCGCGGCCCTCGGGCCGTACGACACAGCGCCCGGCGCCCCGCGAGGGGCACCGGGCGCTGTCGCGTTGGTGGGCGGTGCGATCCGTACGTCAGTGGCGGCCGCGGCGCACGGCGGGCGACGATCCGCGGGAGTGTCCGCGTCCCTTGCCTGCGCCGTGACGGTGTCCCCGCTTGCCGTGGGCCTTGTCGTGGCCGCGACCGTGGCCTCGGCCGGCACCGTGTCCACGCCCGTGTCCGTGTCCGTGGCCCGCACCGTGACCGCGCCCGTGGCCGCGGTCGTCCGCGCGCTCGTGGCCCTTGGCCTTGCCGTTGCCCCGGTTGCGGTCGTGGCCCTTGGCCTTGCCCCGGGAGGACTTCTGCTGCTGGCCCTTGGCCGTGTCGTTCTTCTGGCTGCGCTGGGTGGCCGAGGTCGAGGCCTTCGTCGAGCGGGACGAAGAAACCTGCGACGTCTGGGTGGTGGAGGTCCCCTGCACGGAGACGGCCACTGTCGTCGATCCCGTACGGCCCTCGGCCCGCACCGCCGACTCCAGCGCGTCGGCGATCAGGGAGTCGCGGGCGTGCGCGTCGGTGACCATGCCGCCCGCTCCGGGAACGACGTCCGGGGCCGGCGCCGCCAGGGTCGCGTCGCGGAGGTTCCGCGGGTCCGCCTCGCCGCGCGCAAGACCGCCAGCCAGCATCATCGTGCATGCCAGGAACAGCACGATGAAGGCGTAGAGCGGACGCTTGTGTTCTTGCGACAACGGGGACTCCTCAGGATCGAGAAACCATCATCCCCCATGGACTCAAAGTCGTGGGACGAATGGGCCTCTTGCCCCAGATCGGGTACGCCCCTGCAGGTGCGGTCTAGGCCGACTTGCGCTTCTTGGTCTCCACCGGAACGAGCATCGGGGGCTCGGTCCCCTCGATCGAGTCGCGGGTGACCACGACCCGTGCGACGTCACCGCGGGAGGGCACCTCGTACATGACGTGGAGGAGCACCTCCTCGATGATGGCGCGCAGCCCACGGGCACCGGTGCCGCGCTCCAACGCCTTGTCGGCGATGGAGGCGATCGCCTCGTCGGTGAACTCGAGCTCGACGCCGTCGAGGTCGAAGAGCTTCTGGTACTGCTTGACCAGCGCGTTGCGGGGCTCGGTGAGGATCTGGACCAGCGCCTCCTGGTCGAGCTTGGTGACGCTCGCGACCAGCGGCAGACGCCCGATGAACTCGGGGATCAGACCGAACTTGGTGAGGTCCTCGGGGCGCACCTGCGCGAACAGGTCCTCGCTCTCACGCTCGGCCTGCCCACGCACCTCGGCGGTGAAGCCCAGCGACTTCTTGCCGACGCGCGACTCGACGATCTGCTCGAGACCGGCGAAGGCACCCCCGACGATGAAGAGGATGTTGGTGGTGTCGATCTGGATGAACTCCTGGTGCGGGTGCTTGCGCCCGCCCTGCGGAGGCACCGATGCGGTGGTCCCCTCCAGCATCTTCAGGAGTGCCTGCTGGACGCCCTCGCCGGAGACGTCGCGCGTGATCGACGGGTTCTCGGCCTTGCGGGCCACCTTGTCGATCTCGTCGATGTAGATGATGCCGGTCTCGGCCTTCTTGACGTCGTAGTCGGCGGCCTGGATCAGCTTGAGGAGGA
>NZ_JBJEHY010000151.1:0-30986 GCF_051876515.1 Nocardioides sp.
GGGGTGGCCGGGACGTCCCACCCCCATGACTGGCGTCCGCCTCCGCCTCGCCACCGGCGCCCTCGCGGCGCTTCTCCTGCTCGCCGTGGGCGGTTGCGGTGACGAGGACCCGGGGACGGCCGGGCGTACGACGCCCACGCCCGAGAGCACCTCCACGCCGCCGACCTCGACGCGCACGAACCCGCCGACGACTCCGCCGAGCGGACCAGCGCAGAAGGTCCGCGTCACCGGGGAGGTGGTCCGTACGGGCGACTGCGTGGTGGTCCGCGACAGCAACGGCATCACGTGGACGGTCCAGGGAGCCGGCGCCGAGAAGCTCACCGAGGGGGAGTCCGTCCTCGTGGTGGGGGCCCCCGACCTCACCGCGACGGGCTGCGAGGGCTCGCTGGTGCGGGCGACGCGGATCACCAGCCTGCTGCAGAAGTGACGTGACGAGGGCCGGGAGCTGGTGCTCCCGGCCCTCGCTGTGGGGTTGCCGGTACTACCGGCTCGAGGTCGGCGTCAGGAGACGCGGACCCGCATCTTGGTCCCGTTCTGCGACAGGACCCGGATCTTGACGCCCACGCCCGCGACCTTCACGCCGATGCGCGGCAGACCCGCGTCCACGAACGGCTGGAAGTAGCGGTTCGGGTCGGAGTCGTCGAACACCGGCTTGGCCGAGGCGCCGCGGATGTAGCTGCGTCGTCCACCCGAGTACAGGTAGAACGAGTCAGACTTCTGCAGCCCGAACGGGGCGTCGTAGTTCTGGATCCGTCCACGCCACGGCGTGCCCTGCAGGTTGTAGTGCGCCTGCGGGTTGGCGTCCACCGGCAGCACGAGGCCCTCGCCCAGGTGCTGGCTGGTGTTGTTGTCCGTGTACGCCGCGTCCCAGTAGTTGACCAGCAGGCCGTCCTGGTACGGGAACTTCTCCACGAAGTCGGGCCGGTCCGCGAACGAGAAGTTGTACGGGCCGGTCTTGAGGTACTTGTCGTAGGAGACGTACGCGCGGTGGCTGGCCAGGTAGAACCGGTCGCTCATCACCGACTTGCTGCTGCCCACCGAGGTGAAGCCGTCCACGGTCCAGCCGTTGGGCGGGTTCTCCGCGCCGTCGGCGAGGATCACCGCACCGCTGGCGTCGGTGACCTTGACGTCGTCGACGAAGATGCCCGACCAGCCCAGCGACTGGTCCTGGCCGAGGTAGCCACCATCGGTGAGGTAGCGGACCCGGAAGCCGACGGTCGTGCCGGCGTACGGGGTCAGGTCGACCGACACCGGCACGTACCCGGCGGAGGTGCCGTCGATGCCGATCTCGTCCGCGTCGGCGTCGGTGTCGGGGTCGATGCCCGCGTCCACCTGGATCCAGTTGCCGCTGCCAGCCGGCGACTCGACCTCGAACCACGCGTAGTCGTAGTCCTCCTCGATGTTGTACGCCGTCTGCAGGTCGAGCTTCGCGCCCCCGGCGGGGACGGCGATGTCAGCGCGGGACAGCGTCGCGGAGTAGTTGTTGTCGCTGCCGCTCCACCACTGCTTGGTGCCCTCGGTGGGCGTGGGCAGCTGGGTGACGGTCTCCTTGTCGGGCAGGACCACGGCCAGCCCCTGGGCGCGCTTGGTGTTGTACTCGTGCGGGCCCAGGTCGATGGTCTTCTTCTGCCCCGCCACGACGGTCTCGTAGTCGAGCCAGCCGAGCTGGAGCTTGTCCCACACGCCGAGGTCGGCCGCTCGGGTGCCGATGCCCTGGTCGCCGGCCGCGGAGACACGGCTCTGGGCCATCAGCGTCCACCAGCTCACCGGGTTGTCCCCGGAGGCGACGGTGTCGTAGTGGTCCGGCAGGCCGAGGTCGTGGCCGTACTCGTGGGCGACCACCGAGATGCCGCCGTTCTCGGGCTGCACGGTGTAGTCCGCGGCCCAGATGCCGGTGTTGCCGATCTGCGTGCCGCCGTCGAGGTTGCCCGCGGGGCCCTGGGTGCCGATGAGGTTCTGGAAGACCTTCCAGCGGTGGCTCCAGATGGCGTCCTCGCCGTAGTACGGGTCACCGTCGGCCTGGTCGCCACCCGCGTGGATGATCTGCAGGCGGTCGAGGTAGCCGTCGGGCTCGTCGAAGTTGCCGTCACCGTCGAAGTCGTAGCGGTCGACCTTGTCGTACTCGGAGACGATCGCCTTGATCTGTGCGTCGGTCTTGCCGGCCGCCTTCTGGTCGGCGACCCACTGGGTCATGCCGTCGGAGACCAGGTTCCACACGTTGGTGCAGTTGCTCGCGTTGCACGGGTAGCCGTTGCCGCGGCCGTAGCGGGCCTGGTTGTAGCGGACCTTCACGACGTCGGTGACCATGCCCTCGACGCTGTAGCGGCCGGACGACTGACGCTCGTAGTACGTCTTGAGGGACTCGACGCCGTCGCCCTCACCGAAGTAGAGGTTCTCGTAGTACGCCTTGTCGTAGTTGGCGTTCCACTGCGTCGAGTTGTCGTCGGGCCCGGGCGCGGGGATCTCGTTGAAGAGCGGTCCGTCGAAGCGCGTGGGACCCGCGTAGTCGGGCGAGGTGTCCTGGTCGGGGTAGTTCGGGTGGCGCTCGTTGCCGAACTCCACCAGCAGCACGAACACCTTGTCCGTGCGCTCGTTGGAGAGCTCCACGTACTGGTCCTGGCTGGCGCGCTTGCCGTGGCGGGTGGTGGCGCGGCGGGACAGGGGCTCCCGGCCGACCTTGAGCACCCGGTTGCCGTTGATGACCTGCGGCTTGGCCTCGCCGCTGAGCACGTCTGCCCATGCCTCCCGGCGGAGCATGTTCTGCTTCTCTGCCCGCGGGTTGGGCAGCATGTGGTCAGGGTTGGCGGCGTGAGCCTCGCTGACCGATGAGGTGGTGGGTGCCGGCGCGCCCGTGGCAGGGGGGAGGGCAATCAGCCCTACGCCCGCGACCAGGGTCAAGCCGAGACCGGCGTTGATGGATCGCACGATTCGTTCCTTCTTCCGAGAAGCAGACGGCTGTAGCCGCCTGTGATCTTGGACACTAGGCCTTTCGTGCGGATCTGGGCAGTGCGCAGGTGGGGGAAATCTGTGACCTGGGCGCTCGTGGTCCGATCCGTGAACGGCGTCGGCCCCGGCCGGCCGGTCGCCAGGACGCGGCTCAGCCGGGGCCGTACGGCGCCGGTGCGGGAATCAGCGGTAGTTGGTGAACTGCACCGCGAACTCGTAGTCCTGGCCCTTGACCAGGGCGATGACGGCCTGCAGGTCGTCGCGCTTCTTGGACGACACGCGCAGCTCGTCGCCCTGGATCTGCGCCTTGACGCCCTTGGGGCCCTCGTCGCGGATCAGCTTGGAGATCTTCTTGGCGTCCTCCGAGGAGATGCCCTCCTTGAGCGCGATGTCGATCTTGGAGACCTGGCCGGACTGGCGCGGCTCGGAGGCGTCGAGGACCTTGAGGGAGACGTCGCGCTTGACGAGCTTGCCCTTGAAGACGTCGAGGACGGCGGAGGCGCGGTCGTCCGCGCTGGCCGAGATCTCGATCGCCTGCTCGCCCTTCCACTCGATGGTGGCGCCGGTGCCCTTGAAGTCGAAACGGGTGGCGATCTCGCGTGCCGCCTGGCCGAGGGCGTTGTCGACCTCCTGCCGGTCGATCTTGCTCACGATGTCGAAGCTCGAGTCAGCCATCTTCTGCCTTCCTGGGCGAGGCCCAACCCCTGTGGGACCCCGCGGTTTCGTGTCGGTGTGCTGCTCCGCTATTGTTCCGTCTTGTTGTCATCTCGCCAAGGCGAGGTCACAGCGGAGGCAGGTTGCCCGAGCGGCCAATGGGAGCGGACTGTAAATCCGTCGGCTTACGCCTTCGAAGGTTCGAATCCTTCACCTGCCACACACGACACTGGCCCCCGCGAGTCGCGGGGGCCAGTGGTGTTTGTGGGCTCGGTCAGCGCTTGCGCGTCCTGTCGGGCGAGGGCAGGGTCTAATCGGTGTAGAAGACCGACCGGTTCAGGAACTCCCGGCCCCACAGCATGGTGGCCTGCGCCCGCGTCAACATGGCGGCGTCGCACGCCGCGGCGAACCCTTGGGTGACCACCTCCACGACGTGGTCGACGATCTCCCTGGCGTGAGCCTGAGTCAGTCGGAAGGCTGGTGCCGCAGCGACCAGGTCAGCGAACCGGGAGAGCCTCGGCCCCCCGGTGTCGAATGAGATCGCGTGCGAGGCGATGCTGGTGTTCCGGGGCTGGGGCGAGACGTCGTAGGCAGGCGTCAACCGCAACTGGTGCCCGTCGAAGAACGCGGCGTGGTTGCGAAGGTGGTCGTCGGTGTTCCCCACTGCGACGTTGACGGCAGCCCGGGTGAAGAGCTCAGTCATCTGCTGTGCCCCGTCGGCCCAGCCTGACGACATCATCGCCTCGGCGAGCATCGTGTACGAGGCGTAGCGAGCCTCCGCCTCCCGCAACCCCAGCACGGTCAAGGCTGAGACCATCATCCGTCGGCAGCCGTCCGCGCGGTCGAAGCGTTCGACGAGCAGTGCCGGACGGTTCTGGTGCATCTCGACACGCACGGGAGCGACCTCCACTCCGGCCTCCGCTGCCAACAGCATGGCGACCGCCTCTGCCTGCACCACGGGTCGAACGTCAGTCGAGGAGTGGAACTTCGCGACGTGGTGCCCGTCGGCATCCTCGAGCAGCGCCTTCGGCCGAGCCCCGCCGATCGACGTTCCGTGCCCAGCGGCCGCCAGCAGGTCGGGTGGCACCGGGAGCCCGGCCTCCACCCGGGCGGTCATGGCCTGCAGCTCCTCCAGGGACGCCGACCCACCGCGCGGCACGTAGTCGGTGGGGGACAGCTGGAAGTCCAGGGCTCCGATCCGGTCGGAGTTGGAGTCCAACCAGTAGGTCCGTTCGTCGAGCACTGCCTCGGGGTCGCGGGCCTTGGCCAGGTTGATGACGCGCCGGCCCCACGCATCGGGGGCCGAGTCCCGCAGGCACCCGTGAACGTCCAGGGCGGAGCGCGACTGAGGGTCCGGGGAGCCGCGCCAGTACGTGTTCCGGCTGCCGTCGGGCAAGGTGCCGGGTCGTCCCGGGTCGAAGCGTCCAGCCACGAGCGGGAGTTCCGGGGTGAACAGAGGAACTGCATCGCTGCGTGCGCGGTAACTGCGCGCGTACGTGAACGTCAGTCGTCCGGTGGCCTCGAGCTCGTCGACCGCGCCAGCGACCACCGGTACCTGCGAGCCGGGCAGCCACACCCACACGAACACCCTCTGCGGTGCCGGTTGGTCAGAAGTCATCGTCCGCCGCCCGGGTGTGGGTTCTCACGCGTGCAGGCAGCAGCGCCAGCCGAGCTGTCGCGTCACGCCGGGCGAGCGCCCGCGTCGTCAGGTCCTCGCCGAACAGGGGGACTCCGGTGAGGACTGCTGCTTCGAGGACAGTGCCGATCTTCGTGCTCGGTTCGCCTGACTCCATGCGTCGCACCACGCCCTGGCTCACGCCCAGTCGTGAGGCCAGCTCAGCCGCGGTCCAGCTCAGCTCGCGGCGCGCCGCAGCGATCTGTGCGCCGAGCGTGACGAGGGCGTCCTTGGTCGCTTCTCGATAGTGCCGCTCCATGCCCACCTCCACCCGTCTCGCGTACTCCCGATGGTCTTCACTTCAAAAAGTAACAGTAGGGGGTCTAAAGCACTATTTTTATGCACCCATCAAGCCAGTGAGGCCGCCTCGACCAGCGCGGGCCCGTACCAGGTCAGGAGTCGTCCACTGACCAGCTCGGTGGGCGTACGGAACGCCTCGGGGCCGTCATCGGCGGTGAAGACGTACGGCTCGTCGGGCAGGAGCACCACGTCCGCGCCGCTGGCGTCGAGGTCGGCCAGGTCGACGGCCGGGTACCGGTCGGGGGAGGTGGCGTACACGTTGTCCCAGCCGAGCCGGCGCACCAGGTCGGAGGTGAAGGTGTCCGAGCCGACCACCATCCACGGGTCGCGCCAGATCGGCACCGCCACCCGACGCGTGACCGGCGGCAGCGGGCCGCACCACAGCTCACGCGCCCGGCCCAGCCACGCCGGCCGCGCCCACCCCAGGCCGTCGAGGAGCCGCTCCATCGAGTCCACGGCGTCCGGGACCGTACGGATGTCGGTCACCCACACCCGCAGCCCGGCCTCGCGCATCCGGCGCACGTCCAGCTCCCTGTTCTCCTCCTTGTTGGCCACCACGACGTCGGGCGCCAGCGCCGCAACAGCCGTGAGGTCCGGGTTCTTGGTGCCCCGCACCCGTGGCACGTCGAGGTCCGCCGGGTGGGTGCACCAGTCCGTCGCGCCCATCACCGCGCCGCGGTCCACCGACACCAGCGCCTCGGTCAGGGACGGCACCAGCGACACGACTCGTCGGGCCGGCGAGGGACCGTCGTACGGGGTCCCGAGGTCGTCGAGAGGGGCGGGGGACGGCGGGCGGTTCACCATCGGGTCACCGTAGCCAAGGCCCCGCACCCGGCCGGTCTCACGTCAGGTTCGACTCGTCCAGCTCGGTGGTCAGCCGCAGCACCGGCGCCGGGGCGGGGGTGCGGTCGCGGATGACCGGGTCCTTCCACGCGGGCGCCGAGGCGGCCAGGACAGCGGCACGCGCGTCGAGCACCGCCCGGCTCGCGCGTCCGGGGCGGTACGCGGTCAGGTCCTTGACCGACAGCTCGAACAGGCCCGGGTACGTGGTCCGCGCCCCGTCGGTGTCCGCGTACGACCGGGCGTAGCCGGTGACCCAGCGCTGGTAGGCCGACAGGGAGATCCGCAGCCGCGTCCAGCGGTGGGCGGTCCACCCGGGTGCGTCGACCTCGCCGGGACGCTCACCGGCGAAGCGCGCCACCAGACGGGCGCCGGCGCCCTCCCCGCGGGCCACGAGGGCCTCGACCACCGAGCGTTCCATCTCGAGGTTGAGCCCGCCCTCGTCGGCGCTGTGGAAGATCGTGACCACCCGGCCCCGGTATCCCGGCATCGTCATCTGCTGGTCGTCGACCCACCGGCGCGCGGTGCCCAGCACGGCGCCGCCGAAGCCCAGCAGCCCGGCCGGGGTGCCCGGGGTCAGCGTGCGCCACGGCCGGAACCGCCCGCCGCCCGAGTCCTGGGCGAGGTAGGAGTTGTCGGCCTCGTCGGCAGACGCTGAGCGGTGCGGGCCGTACGAATCGAGGTTGACCGCGAACGTCGGGCGGGTGGGAATCGGGGAGTCGAACATGTGGACCGGCAGGTTGGTGCAGATGCCCCCGTCGGAGAACCAGTTCACTTCGCGCGGCACCTCCTCCAGGTCGTGCCGGGCCCGCTCGACGAGCTCGTCGACGTCGGCCCCCTCGTCCCAGTGCGTCACCAGCCAGTGCTCGATCTCGGCCCGCAGCGCCTGCGTGCGTGGTGCGGTCGGGTCGGCGGCGTGCACCGGCACCGCCTGGATCAGGCCGGGGAAGCTCAGCGACATCCGCGCGGCGACGAGCACCGGCAGGTCGCCTGGGGCCGGCCACGGGTGCAGGGGCCGGGACAGGGCGCGCGAGATGCGTCGGCCGGCCTGTTCGCGCTCGGTCCCGGACGGGGGAGCCGGGTGAGCCACCATCCAGTCGACGACGTCAGCGGGGAAGAGCTGTCTGAAGACGCGCTCTTCGAAGTAGTAGAGCTGGTTGGACCACGGCATCGTCGTCGGCTGGCCGCGGGTCAGGTTGGTCGTCATCATCCGCAGTTCGACCCCGGCGTCGTCGAGGTCGGCGAACGTCAGCGGCGCGTCGGACGTGCTGCGCCCCGACAGGGACTGCAGCTGCCCGTGCAACCACTCGGTCAGGGCGGGCGGCCGGTCGGGCGCGTCGGCACGCGGGTCCGGCATGCCGGTGACGAGACCGAACCGCTCGCTGCGGCCCACGTCGCGCACCAGCCCCAGCCCGACGAGCACGCACCAGCCCACCGGAAGCAGGCCGAGCAGCGCCGCGACGGCGACGGTGACGCCCCACCCGCTGCCCGAGGCGAACCCCGCCCACGCCAGACCCAGCACCGCGACACCCCACACCGCGCTCCGCGCCCAGTACGCCCGCGCCGCGGCGAGTCCGGTCGCCACAGCCCCCGAGCGGCCCTTGTGCAGGAGGTGGGCGCAGAGCACCCGGAACGGCCGTCGTTGCGCACGCGCCGGTTGGAACAGGTTGAACAGGGTCGAGCGGTGGTTGGCGTGGACCTGCGTCAGGTCACCCGGCAGCGCCTGGAGCCGGTCGAAGCCGCCGCTGGCGCGGCCGTACTCCGCGGCGGCCGTCGCAGCCGCGGCGATCGCGCCCGCGGAGGCGCCACCCACGGCGCGGAAGCGGTACGTCCGGGCGAGCTCGCACACCGCGCTGGGGTAGATGATCCCGCTGGTCACACCACCCTTCATGACCAGGTCGCACTCGAGCGGGGCGGTGGCGTACGGGTCGGTCATGACGGGCTCCCTCGAGAAGTCGGCTGGCGCCGGAGCGGTTCTCCCACCCTGTCGCGGACCACCGACAGTCCGCATCGGTGAAGTTGCGGTAAACCCCCGGAGCGCGGCTCCGGTCCAGACCGCCGCATACTGGACGGAGGCGCAGGCGCGCCACTCAGGAGAGGTGCGTGCGCGAGGTGGTCCGGTGAGTCAGCCCGAGCTGGTCCACGACATCGGACGCCGGCGCGCGTGGGTGATCTGGCTGGTCGCCCTCGCGGTCTACTTCCTGGCCGTCTTCCACCGCAGCTCGCTCGGTGTCGCCGGCCTGCTCGCGGCCGACCGCTTCGACATCAACGCGACCAGCCTGTCGTTCTTCACCGTCCTGCAGCTCGTCGTCTACGCGGGCATGCAGGTGCCCGTCGGCGTCCTGCTCGACCGGTTCGGCTCGCGGGCGATGCTGCTGGCCGGACTCGTGCTGATGACCGGTTCGCAGCTGGTCTTCGCGTTCGCGGAGCACTTCGCCGTCGCGGTCCTCGCACGCGCCGTGCTGGGCGCCGGCGACGCGCTGGTCTTCGTCAGCGTGATCCGGCTGGTGACGCTGTGGTTCCTCGTCCGGCAGGCACCGATGGTCACGCAGCTCACCGGGCTCACGGGGCAGCTGGGCGCCATCGTGGCCGCCGCACCGCTCACCTGGATGCTGCACCAGCTCGGGTGGACCCGTACCTTCGCCGCGGTCTCGAGCGTGGGCGTGGTGCTGCTGGTCCTGGTGCTCGCCCTGGTCAAGGACACCCCGTACCGCTCCGACGGCGCCACGGAGGTCAAGCTGCGCGCCCTGGTGGAGTCGATGAAGACCGTGTGGGGCAACCCGGGCACCCGCCTGGGCATGTGGTCGCACTTCGTCTCGCAGTTCTCCGCCACCGTCTTCGCGCTGCTGTGGGGGTTCCCGTTCCTGGTGCAGGGGCAGGGCTGGAGCCCGGCGGCGGCCAGCAACCTGCTCATGGTGATGACCGGCTTCGTGATCGTCAGCGGCCTCGTCCTCGGCGCGGTCACCGCCCGGTTCCCGTTCTGGCGCTCGTGGACCGTCGTCGCGGTCGTCGCGGCCATCGCGACGGTGTGGACCGTGGTCCTGCTGCGCGACGAGCCGTCACCCACGTGGCTGCTGGTCGTGCTGGTCTGCGTGACCGGCATCGGTGGACCCACCTCGATGCTCGGCTTCGACCTGGCCCGCAGCTTCACCCCGGTGCAGGCGATCGGCCGGGCCAACGGCCTGGTCAACGTGGGTGGCTTCGTGGCCTCGCTGTGCGTCATGGCCCTGATCGGGATCGTCCTGGACCTCAGCGAGCCGGGCGGCATGGACGCCTACGACCTGGACGACTTCCGGGCCGCGCTGGCGGTGCAGTACGTCTTCTGGGCGTTCGGCGTGGTCCAGGTGCTCCGCTTCCGCCGTCGCGCGATCGCCCACCTCGAGCGGGTGCACCCCGGAGCGGTGGAGCAGATGAGGGCCGGTCGGCCGTTCGTGCACCCCGGCATCGGTACCGAGGGGCTGTGACGCGCCGGGCGGCGTGACTCAGTCGGCCTGCTCGGCAGCCTGGCCGGCGTCCGCCACGGCGGTCGGGTCGAGGGCGGAGGAGTCGTCGAGGAACGCCCCGCCGTACGGCTCGCCGTGCCACTCCTCCAGCCGCCAGCCGCTGCGGTGGTCGCCCTCCAGCACGATGAGCGCGGTGTTGTGCAGCGGCGACGTCGGGTTGGGGATCACCGACCCGGCCAGCATGCGGGCAGCGGTCCAGGTGCGGATGGCCGCCCCGTGGCTGACCACCATCGCGGCGTCGTGACCGGCCTGGACGATCCGCTCGATCGCCGCGTCGTACCGCTCCAGGAACTGGTGGCCGGTCTCCCCGCCGGGCATGCGGACGGCGAGGTCGCCGCTGATCCACGACGTGACCGTCGCGATGTAGCCGTGGATGGACTCGGCGTCGTTGAGCATCTCGAAGTCGCCCGCCTGGATCTCCTCCAGGCCGGCCATCTCGGTCGGCGCGTACCGACGAACCTGCGCCGACGGCGCGGCCGTCTGGTGGGTGCGGACCCGGCTCGACACGTAGATGCTCTCGATCGAGGACTCGCCGAGGGCCTGGGCCGCGGCGGTCGCCTGGCGCTGGCCCAGCGCGGTCAGGTCGAGGCCCGGGTGGGCGGTGTCGAGCTGTCCGGAGACGTTCGCGTGGGTCTGGCCGTGTCGCATGAGCAGGAGTCGCACGGGCTCAGCCTAGTGAGTGCCCCGGCACGCCGACCCCGGCGAGTGCCGGCGCCAGCGCGGACGGGTCGGGGCAGGCCAGGGAGACCAACCAGCGGCGGGCGCGTACGAGGTCGTCGCCCCGCTCGGTGAGCAGCCCGGCCACCGCGGTGGCGTCCGTCGTCGCGAGCAGCTGCGTCGCGGCCTCGGCGCCCGCGCCGTCCCACAGCGCGGCGGTGGCGAGCAGGAGGTTCGCGAACCCTGCGCCAGCGGGTCCGGTGACGGCGTGCGCCGGCCCGTCGACGCCGACGAACGGGACGCCGCGGTCGAGGGCGGCGTCGATCCAGGAGGCGACCTCGCCGACGTCCTGCGCACCACCCGTCCGCAGCCCCACCCCCAGCTCAGCCTCGGCCGCGACGTCGGCGGCCGCGAGCCAGCCGTACGAGGCGGGGCCGGCGGGCAGCACCAGGTGCACCGGTGTCTCCTCGGCCAGGTCACCCTCGGCGCGGGCGGCGTCCACGGCGGCCAGGACGCGACGGGCGTTGGAGGCGAGGTCGTCCTCGTCGCGCAGGGCCACGTCCAGACCGACGAGGTCCACGTCGCGGCGGGCAGCGAGGCGCGCCACGCCGGGGACCACGCCCGCGCCCCCGCGAGCGGCGACGCGGATCCGGGCGGCGCCCTCGGGCACGTCGGGGAGCTGGTCCTCGCTGACACAGACCGAGCCCACGGCCCCACCCTGTCCGAGGGCGTCGAGCCGGCCCCCGACGTCGCCCTCGCGGTCCCACACGGAGGTGTCGTGGAAGAGCCCCAGCCAGGTGGCGGGGAGGTCGTCGGTGGCGGTGGAGCCGGGCGCTGGGGTCACGCCTCCAGCCTAGCCAGCCGCGCGTCCCAGGTCGGGGCGCGACGACCGGTCCCCGTTAGGCTCCGTCGGTGAGCAGACCGATCGACCTGAACAGCCGCCGGGCCATGGTGGGCATCCCGATCGCCCTGGCGATGCTCTCGATGATCGGCCCGTTCAGCATCGACACCCCGTTCCCCGCGTTCGCGCAGATGCGAGCGGAGTTCGGCGCCTCGACGCAGCAGATGCAGCTGGTGGTCACCACGTACCTCCTCGCCTTCGCGGCGATGAGCCTGTTCCACGGCCCCATCTCCGACGCCGTCGGGCGCCGGCCCGTCATCGTCGTCTCGGTCTCCCTGTACGTCCTGGCCTGCATCGGGGCAGCCTTCTCGCCCAACCTGGCGGTGCTGCTCGTCTTCCGCGTGCTGCAGGGCCTGTTCGCCGGCGGCGCCACCATCGTGAGTCGCACGATCATCCGGGACCTGTACGAGGGGGACCAGGCGCAGCGGCTGATGAGCCGGGTCGCGATGATCTTCGGCCTGGCGCCTGCGATCGCCCCGGTCGTGGGTGGGCTGGTGCTGCAGGTCGGACCCTGGCCGGTGGTCTTCTGGCTGATGGCCGGCCTAGGGGTGGCGCTCATCGTCACCACCGTCCTCGTCATCCCCGAGTCGCACCCCCGCGAGCGCCGTACGCCGCTGGCCGTGGGGCAGGTCGTCAGCGGGCTGGGCGCCGTCGCCCGCAACCCCGCCTTCGCGCGCGTCGCCCCGGCCGCGTCGTTCGCGTTCGGCGCGCAGTTCCTCTACATCGGGGGAGCCTCGATCTTCGTCGTCGACGTGCTCGGCCTCGGCGAGCTCGACTTCTGGGTCTTCTTCGCGCCGATGATCGGCGGCATGGTCATCGGCTCGTGGATCTCCGGCCGCGCCGCGGGCAGGATCTCCGGGCGTCGCCTGGTGAGCCTGGGCTTCACCGTGGCCCTCGCCGGGGGCGTGGTCGGCGTACCGCTCGCCGTCGGGGCGCCGGAGGGCGTGCTGCCCTGGGCGATGGTCGGGCCCACCCTGGTCGCGCTGGGCAACGGGATGCTCTACCCGACCCTCAACCTCATGATGCTCGACCTGTTCCCCGAGCGCCGCGGCGCCGCGGTCTCCGGCGGGTCCTTCCTGACCCTCGTCCTCAACGCGACCGTCGCCTCGCTGGTGACCCCGGTGGTGGGCGAGAGCGCGCTCGGGTTCGCGGTGACCGCGGTGTCGATGGTCGTGCTCGGCCTGCTGTTCTGGTCGTGGCACCTGGCGATCGAGACCCGTGACACCGCCGTGCCACGGCGCCCGGAGGAGCTCGAGCCCACTGACTTGATGTAGGGAGTCGCTCAGCCCTGCAGGTCCGCGCGCATCGGCTCGGAGCACTCGGCTCCCTCGCAGTTGCGCAAACGGGCCAGCTCGGCGCCCAGCCGCTCCTCGACCCTGGCGAACCAGGGCCGTCCGGCCACGTTGGTCAGCTGCCCGGGGTCGTACCGCATGTCGTACAACTCGACCTCGCCGTTGGCGTGCCGCACGTAGAGCCACCGGGCCGCGCGCACACCGATGGAGAATCGGAGGTTGTCGTCCGCCGTCGGGGGGACCTCCAGCGCGTTCTCGCCGTTCTCGCCGACCAGGCCGCGGGGGCCCGAGTCGGTGAGCACGCCGCGTCGCCACCCGCGGTCGCCGTCACGGATGACGCCCCACATGTCCGCGCCGTCCAGAGTCTGCTGCACGCTGACTCCGCCCGCGCTGAGCAGCGTCGGCGCGAAGTCGGCGGAGATGAAGGGGTCCTGGCGGACCTGCCCGCGCGGCACGCCGGGCCCGCGCACCAGCAGGGGCACGGCGATGGAGGGCTCGTACGGCAGCAGCTTGCCGCCGCGCAGGCGGTGCTCACCGAGGAAGTAGCCGTTGTCGGAGGTGAACATGACGACGGTGTTCTTGAGCTGTCCGGCGTTGGCGAGCGTGTCGATCGTGCGCCTGACCTGATGGTCGACCACGGAGAGGGCCTCGGCGCGCTGCCTGGTCACCGCACGCAGGGCCAGCCTCTCCGCGCGGTTCAGCGGGGGCAGGGCGCGGATGAAGTACGGCTTGTCGCTGACGTCGGCCTCGCCCGAGGCTCCAGGCGCCTGTCGGACCTTCCAGTCGAACCGGCCCCTGACCTTGGCGGGCCGGGCCGGGGTGGGGAAGGAGAAGGTCCGGTCGCCGCGGACCACGGGTTGCGGGTCGTCGGGCTCGGCGGGGCCACCGGCGTGCGGAGCCACGTAGTTGACCCACAGGAAGAACGGTGACGGAGATCCGGCGCTCTCGTCGAGGACCTGCTGGGTCATGTCGCCAGCCACGCGCGTGGAGTAGCGGCCCGGGTACGGGTCGATGGCGCCGTCGTGGTTGAACGTGGTGTCGAAGTAGCGGTACGTGCCGCCCGAGCGGGGGTCGCCGGCCTCGAACCCTCCGTCCAGGGACCCCTGCCACCTCGACCAGCCCGGCGGGACGTAGGTCAGGGAGGTGTCCGACGAGCCGTCCGGCGCCGGCTGGCGGCCGTACCCGTTGAGGTACTTGCCGATGAACGCGGTGCGGTAGCCGTCGCGCTGCAGCCACACGGGCAGCGTCTCGGCGTCGTCCAGGGCGGTGAACCCCCACGGGTCGATGTGCGACCAGACCTTGTGGTTGTGGGTGTACTGGCCGGTCAGGAAGGAGGAGCGCGAGGGGCAGCACAGCGGGTGGGGCGCGAACGCGTTGTTGAAGCGCACCCCCTCGGAGCCGATGAGGCGACGGGTGTGCGGCATGAAGCGGAGGTCGTCCTCACGCATGTCGTCGACGGTGATGACGAGCAGGTTGGGGCGGTTCGTGGCGCGCTGCGCGGAGGTCGTCGCGGGGGTCGCGGCCGTGGACTGGTCCACCTCGGCGCGCGGCTGCGCCCCCGGCGAGGCGGCAGCGGTCGGCGGCCCGTCGTGCCGCACGCTCAGCGAGGATCCGACCAGGGCCGTGCAGCAGGCGAGGACGGCGAGGACCAGGGCTCCGCGACGCACGGAGCGTCGCTGTCCAGAGGTGCGTGCCACGGGTACTCCAAGCAGGTGGACAGGGCTTCACGTGATCCCCTGCGTGCGCCGAGAACCGCGTGCATCTTGACAGGTGTCCACAAGGACGTGCCACGAGTACGCCACCCACCGGGCAGGATGTGGGGGTGAGCCCCTTCACTTCATGGCGCAATCGTCTGCGCGGCGTCCCCGTCGCCGACGCGGTGGACACCGACGTCGAGGTCTCCTCCCCGCCCGAGGCGGTGGCGGGCGTCACCGGGGTCGCGGTGGCCCTGCGCCGGGCGGTCGGTCAGATGGGCCCGCGCCGCGCCGCGGAGGCCCTCACGCGCATCAACCAGGTCGACGGGTTCGACTGCCAGGGTTGTGCGTGGCCGGACCCCGAGCACCGGCACGCCGCGGAGTTCTGCGAGAACGGCGCCAAGGCCGTCGCGGAGGAGGCGACCCGGCAGCTGCTGGACGCAGAGTTCTTCGCCACCCACTCCGTCGCCGACCTGGCCGGGAAGTCCGAGTGGTGGCTCGGCAAGCAGGGGCGCCTCACCGAGCCGGTGGTGCTGCGCGAGGGCGCCACCCACTACACGCCGATCGGCTGGGACGAGGCCTTCGACCTGGTCGGCACGCGCCTCCGCGCGCTCGACTCGCCCGACCGGGCGATCTTCTACACCTCCGGCAAGGCGTCCAACGAGGCCGCGTTCACGTACCAGCTGTTCGTCCGGGCGTACGGGACGAACAACCTGCCGGACTGCTCCAACATGTGCCACGAGTCGAGCGGCACCGCCCTGGTCGAGACGATCGGGATCGGCAAGGGGTCGGTCAGCATCGAGGACGTCCACACGGCCTCGCTCATCGTCGTGGTGGGCCAGAACCCGGGCACCAACCACCCGCGGATGCTGTCCGCGCTGGAGAAGGCCAAGGCCAACGGCGCGAGGATCCTGGCGGTCAACCCGCTGGCCGAGCCGGGCCTGGTGCGGTTCAAGAACCCGCAGCGCCCGCGCGGCGTGGTCGGCCACGGGACGGCCCTGGCCGACCTGCACCTGCCCGTACGGGTCAACGGCGACCTGGCGCTGTTCCAGGCGATCGGCGCGCTGCTGGTGGAGTGGGACGCCCTCGACCGCGACTTCCTGGCCGAGCACACGGTCGGGTTCGAGGCGTACGCGGCCCACGTGGCCGACCTGGACTGGGCCGAGGTGGAGCGCGCGACCGGTCTGAGTCGCGCCCAGGTCACCGAGGCGGCGGAGATGTTCCGCGACTCGCCGGCCACCATCACCTGCTGGGCGATGGGGATCACCCAGCACCGCAACTCGGTGGCCACGATCAAGGAGATCGTCAACGTCGCCCTGCTGCAGGGCAACATCGGGCGTCCCGGTGCCGGCCTGTGCCCGGTCCGCGGCCACTCCAACGTGCAGGGCGACCGGACGATGGGGATCTGGGAACGGCCCCCGGCCGCGCTGCTGGAGGGGATCCGGGCCGAGTTCGGCTTCGACCCGCCCGCCCACCACGGGTACGACACCGTCGGCGCGATCGAGGCCCTGCGCGACGGTGACGCCGACGTCTTCTTCGCGCTCGGCGGCAACTTCGTGGCCGCGAGCCCGGACACGGAGGTCACCGAGGCCGCGATGCGCAACGCGGCCCTGACCGTCCAGGTCTCGACCAAGCTCAACCGTTCGCACGTCGTCACGGGGCGCGAGGCGCTGATCCTGCCGGTCCTGGGACGCAGCGAGGTCGACCGCACCGGCGGCCGGGAGCAGCGGATCAGCGTCGAGGACTCGATGTCGGCCGTCCACACCTCCCGCGGTCCGCTGGAGCCGGCCTCGCCGCGCCTGCGCTCCGAGGTGGACGTCGTGTGCAGCGTCGCGATCGCCACGCTGGGGGCCGAGCACCCGGTCCCGTGGGAGCTGCTGCGCGGCGACTACACGGAGATCCGCCGCCGGATCGCCCGCGTGGTCCCCGGCTGCGAGCAGTTCGACGAGCTCGTCGACGCCCCCGGCGGGTTCGTGCTGCCGCACCCGCCGCGCGACAGCCGTACGTTCCCCACCGCCCCCGGCAAGGCCGTCATCTCGGTCTCGCCGCTGAGCGTGCTGGAGGTGCCCGACGGGCGGCTGCTGCTGCAGACGCTGCGCTCGCACGACCAGTTCAACACCACCATCTACGGCCTCGACGACCGCTACCGTGGCATCAAGGGCGGGCGTCAGGTCGTCTTCGTCCACCCAGACGACATCACCGACCTCGGCTTCTCCGAGGGCGACTGGGTCGACCTGGTGGGGGAGTGGCCCGACGCGGTCACCGGTGAGGTCGTCGAACGGTTCGCCCGTCGTTTCCGGATCGTTGCCCATCAGCAACCGCGAGGTTGCGCGGCGGCCTACTATCCGGAGACGAACCCTTTGGTTCCCCTGGACCACTTCGCCGACGGGAGCCGTACCCCCGCCTCGAAGTCGGTGGTGGTGCGGCTGGAGTCGGCCCGAACGGAGCAGTCGTCGCCATGAGCAACCCGGAATCCACGCCCGAGGAGATGGACCTCGTCTGCGGTGACCGCGACGTCGCGGTCGAGGTGGTCCAACCACGTGAGGTGCCGCTGGGTGGCCCACGGGCGATGCTGGTGCGCCGCACGCTGCCGCTGCGAGGCCGCTCGCTCATCGGTGCCTGGTGCTTCATCGACCACTACGGTCCCGACCGGGTCGCCGACACCGGCGGGATGAAGGTCGCGCCGCACCCGCACACGGGCCTGCAGACGCTCAGCTGGCTGTTCGCCGGAGAGATCCAGCACCGCGACTCCGCCGGCAACCAGGCGATGGTCCTGCCCGGCGAGGTCAACCTCATGACGGCCGGGCACGGGATCAGCCACTCGGAGGTCTCGACCGCCGGCACCGACGTGCTGCACGGTGTGCAGCTGTGGGTCGCGCTTCCCGACGCCAGTCGTGACGTCGAGCCCGGCTTCGAGCACCACGTGCCCGAGCCGGTCCGTGGGCCGGGCTGGGAGGCGCGGGTGCTGGTCGGTTCGCTCCTCGGCTCGACCTCGCCGGTACGCACCTTCACGCCCCTGGTGGGCGCCGAGGTGATGCTGGCCGGCGGCGCCACGCTCGACGTGCCGCTCGACCCCGCCCACGAGCACGGTCTCCTGCTGGACGTCGGCTCCCTCGAGGTCGACGGTGCCGAGGTCAAGCCCGGCGAGCTGGCCTACGTCGCCCCCGGGACCCGGACGGTACGCCTGCACGCCCGCGAGGAGTCCCGCCTGATGGTGCTGGGTGGGGAGCCGTTCGGCGAGGCGATCGTGATGTGGTGGAACTTCATCGGCCGCAGCCACGATGAGATCGTGGAGTTCCGGGCCGAGTGGCAGGAGCAGGTGACCGCGGACGGCTCGGTGGTGGCGGGTGCGCAGTCGGTGGCCCCGGGACGGTTCGGCGTGGTGGCCGGTGAGGAGTTGGCGCCGCTCCCGGCGCCCGTGCTGCCCAACGTACGACTGCGCGAGCGCCGCTGAGGCGTCGGGCCGCGCACTGTCGGACCCGTGCTGCAGGATGCCGGCATGGGTGAACTGACGGCGGTGACGGGTCCCGACGGTCTGGCCAGGTGTCCCTGGGCCACGCACCACGACGACGAGCGCGACTACCACGACGCGGAGTGGGGCGTGCGCGTGGCGGGTGAGGCGGCCTGGTTCGAGCGGCTCACGCTGGAGGCGTTCCAGTCGGGTCTGTCGTGGCGCACGATCCTGCTCAAGCGCCCCGCCTTCCGGGCGGCGTTCGCGGACTTCGACGTGGACACGGTGGCCCGGTTCGACGAGCACGACGTCGAACGGCTGATGGGTGACGCCTCGATCGTGCGGAACCGTCGCAAGATCGACGCGGCGGTGACCAACGCCCGCGCTGCGGTGGCCCTGCGCACCGACGGTGGGCTGGAGGCCATGGTGCTCGCGCACCGTCCCGAGCCGGGCCCGGCCCCGCGCGTGGTGGGCGACGTCCCGGCCAGCACGCCGGAGTCGCTCGCGCTGTCCAGGGCGCTCAAGAAGGCCGGGTTCGCGCACGTCGGACCCACCACGATGTACGCCCTCATGCAGGCCACGGGGCTCGTCGACGACCACCTCGAGGGGTGCCACCGTCGGGGGGCCGGCCAGCCCTGAGCGGGGTCGACGGTCGTCGGGACGGCTCAGTCCGGGGGTGCCGTGGCGTCCAGGACGACGTCGACCAGCGCGTCCACGATCCCCGGGTCGGCGCCCCGACCGGTGGTGAGCGGGGCGAGGAATAGTGGCGCCAGCAGGACGTTCATCACCGTGGTGGCACTGTGCCGCGTCGACGCCTCGCCGCGCTGCACGGCGCGGTCGACCATGACGGCCCACCCGGTGAGCGCGGGGCCGTAGTGGTCGATCACGGTGGCGTTGAAGTCGGGATGGGCGCCGGAGGCCATGACGCGGGAGAGGCCGACCTCGATCGGCGCGGCGGCGAACTTCGCCACGGTGTGCGCGAAGGCGCGTAGGTCGCCGGACCACGAGCCCGTGTCGGGCACCTCGATGCTGCGTGCGTGCTCGGTGAGCGCCTCGGCCAGCAGGGCGGCGTGGGTGGGCCACCAGCGGTAGATGGTGGCGCGGCTGACGCCGGCCCGCTCGGCTATCTCGACGGTGGTGAAGGTGATCCGGCCCTCGGCGAGGTGGTCGAGCACCGCATGGGCCACCGCCTCCCGCACCTGCTCGCTGCGCCCTCCGGCGCGCTGTCGACGGCGAGTGTCCATGGGTCCTCCTACCAGTTCCGGACCAGCGTGGTCGCATGGTCTGGACCTGTGCGTTCTGTGGACCATGCCCCGTCCATCATGCCTCTAATCGAGACACGGTGTTGATTTAAGGGCGGGACGAGTCCACGCTGAGCATCCACCCGACGTCCACCTGGAGCTCCCATGACCTCGTCCCCACCCCGTACCCACGTCGATCTCGCCGTCATCGGAGCCGGCCCGCTGGGCGCGGCCACCGCACGGCACGCCGCCGAGGCGGGCGCCCGCGTCGTCGTCATCGGCCCCGACGAACCGGCCGACTTCGCGGACCACGAGGGCGTGTGGGCCGGCCACTACGACCAGGGGCGGCTCTGCCACGTGCTGGAGGTGCCGCTGGTCACGTCGCTGCTGGCCACCCGCAGCACCCGTCGCTTCGACGACCTGATCGGGCGCACCGGCATCAACTTCCTGACCCCCACCCACTCGGTCACGGTGATGCCGGAGGCCGCTTCGGGCGTCGCCGCCTCGACCTGGTTCGACGCCGACGTGCTCGCCGGCAACGCCGCCGATCTGGGGGTGGCGGTGGACCGCCTGACCCCGGACGAGCTCGCCGCGGCGTACCCGCAGCTCTCCTTCGAGCCCGGGCACCTCGGCCTGCGCCAGCGCGACGCGTTCATCCTCAACCCCCGCGCCCTGGTGGCCGCGGAGCTGAGGGCGGCCGTGGCCGCCGGCGCCGAGCTGGTGCGCGACGAGGCCGTGGCGCGCGAGCTCGTCGACGGTCAGGTACGGGTCCGCACCGCGCGCTCGGGGACGTGGACGGCCGACAAGGTGGTCGTGGCCACCGGTTGTGCGACCAACGCCACCGGGCTGCTCGACCGTCCGCTGCAGACGCTCACCTTCGGCGCCACCGTGACGCTCGTCGAGGTCTCCGGCCCGGACGCGGTGCCGGACATGCCGACGATGATGATGCTCAAGGTCCGCGACGGGGACTACCTGTTCGGGGGCATCGTGATGGCCCCGGTGCAGTACCCCGACGGCCGGTGGTACCTCAAGGTGTCCGGCAACAGCCTGCTCGCCAACCCCCTCGACACGCGCGAGGAGATCGCTGCGTGGGTGCGTACGGGCGGCCGCGCCGAGGACGTCGAGGAGACCATGGCCGTCCTGCGCGACCTGCTGCCCGGCGTCGAGCTGGGGCCGGCGCGGACCCGGCCGTGCACGGTCTGCGCGACGCCGCACGACCGGCCGTACATCGACTGGGCCGACGAGCGGACCGTGGTCGTGGTGGAGGGTGAGCGCGGCGCCATGGCCGCCGACGAGATCGGGCGCCTCGCCTCCGGACTCGCCCTCACCGGAGCCTGGACCGACACGCTGCCCGCCGAGAACTTCCGGGCGCTGTGGGCGCCCGAGGGATGGAGCACAGCCGCCGCGATCGGTCGTGCGTCGTGAGCCCCGGCCACGTCCCGGTCGTGCCCGCGGGCTCGGAGTGGACCTACGAGAACTGGCACCTCAGCCCCGCGGTGCGGGCCGGGGACGTCCTGTACTGCTCCGGGGTCCTCGGCACGCGCGAGGACGGCTCGGTCCCCGAGGACCTGGCCGAGGAGGTCTCGCTGGCCTTCGACAACCTCGCGCACGTGCTGGCCGCGGCCGGCGGCACCCTCGCCGACGTCGTCGACCTGCTCACCTTCCACCTGGACCTGCCGAGCCAGGTGCCGGCCTTCATGACGGTGCGGGACCAGCGGCTGGGAGAGCCGTGGCCGGCGTGGACCGCGATCGGCGCCACCCAGCTCGGCGGGGGACTGCCGGGCGTACGGATCGAGGTCCGGGCGACGGCGTACCTGCCGAGGGGTGGCGGAGCGCCGGTCGCATAGGTTCGACCGTGTGAACTGGTTGGACGCGCCCCCGGGAGCACCCACGTGATCGCCGGGCTCACCTGGCTGCTCGGCTGCCAGGTGGTGGGTGAGGTGGTCGTACGACTCACGGGCCTGCCGGTGCCGGGCCCGGTCGTCGGCATGGCGCTGCTCTTCGTGGTGCTGACGGTGCGCCGTCCGGCCGCCGACGCCGGCGTCCTCACGGCCTCCGACGCGCTCCTGCGCCACCTGCAGCTGCTCTTCGTCCCCGCGGGGGTCGGGGTGGTGGCCTACCTCGCGGTGCTGCGCGCCGACGCGCTGCCGGTGCTGGGGGCGCTCGTGGGCTCCTGGCTGGCCGGCCTCGTGGTGGCAGGCGGTGTGGTCGCGCTGCTGGCCCGCCGCGCCGGCGCGCGCGGACGACGCGGGACGGCGTCGGATGGGTGACCTCGGCGCGGCCTGGCGCAACACCCTGGACTGGGCCGAGGGCTCCCCGCTGGTGTGGCTGCTGGTGACGCTGCTCACCTACCGGCTGGCGCTGTGGGTGCACCGGCGCACCGGCGGGCACCCCCTGGCGCAGCCGGTCCTGACCTGC
This sequence comes from Nocardioides sp., assembly GCF_051876515.1. Lineage (GTDB taxonomy): Bacteria > Actinomycetota > Actinomycetes > Propionibacteriales > Nocardioidaceae > Nocardioides. The sequence goes on from NZ_JBJEHY010000151.1 coordinate 21,573, forward strand.
GTGCTGCTGCTGGGCGGACTCCTGCTCCTCACGGGCGTCCCGTACGCCGACTACCGCGCCGGGACCGAGGTCATCGCCTTCCTGCTCGGCCCCGCGACGGTCGCCTTCGCCGTACCCCTGCACCGCAGCGTCGAGGCGCTCCGCGGGCTCGTGGGGCCGATCCTGCTCGCGCTCGTGCTGGGCGTCACCACCGCCGTCGCCACCGGGTACGGACTGGTCGTCGCGCTGGGCGGCGACGACGAGCTCGCCGCGACCATGGCTGCCAAGACCGCGACCACACCGGTGGCCATCGCCGTGGCGGACGTGGTCGGCGGGATCGGGCCGCTCAGCGCGGTCTTCGCGGTGCTCGCCGGGATCCTCGGTGCCGTGGCGGCTCCCGCCGTGCTGGACCTGCTGCGGATCACCGACCCGCGCGCCCGGGGTGTGGCGATCGGGACCGTCTCGCACGGGGTCGGGACCTCGCGCGCCCTGCGCGAGGGTGAGGTGACCGGTGCGGTCGCCGGTCTGACCACGGGTCTGGCGGCGCTCGTGGTGAGTCTGGTCACCCCGCTCGTGGTGGCCTGGTTCTCCTGAGGTGGGGCGGGTTGCCCGTGACGATCCTCACGCGATCGCCTAAGTTGGCCCACCATGACGCAGGTGCACGCCTTCGGCGACGACGTACTCGGTGACCTGGACGCGGTGGGGCTGGTCGAGGCGATGGCCCAGGGCCTCTCGGCCGCCGAGGTGGTCGAGGCCGCCGTGGCCCGCGTGGAGTCCGTCGACGGCGCCCTGGGCGCGGTCGCGCACCGGGCGTTCGACCGGGCCCGCGAGGAGGCCCGCAACCCGCGCCCCGGCTTCTTCGCCGGCGTGCCCACCTTCCTGAAGGACAACGTCGCGGTGGCCGGGATGCCGCTGACCGACGGCACCGACGCCTGGGACCCGGTGCCGGAACCGGCCGACGGCGACTTCGCCCGCATGTACCTGGCCACCGGTCTGCTGCCGCTGGGCACGACCCGGATGTCGGAGTACGGCTTCAGCGCCGCGGCCGACCACGTACGCCTGGGGCCGGTCCGTTCGCCGTGGCACCTCGACCACTACGCGGGCGCGTCGTCCTCCGGCTCGGCCGCACTGGTCGCCGCCGGTGCGGTGCCGCTCGCCCACGGCAACGACGGGGGTGGGTCGATCCGGATCCCGGCCGCGGTCAACGGGCTCGTCGGGCTCAAGCCGACCCGCAACCGGCTGGCCCAGGACAAGCTGATGCGGGACATGCCGGTGCGCATCGTCTCTGACGGTGTCCTGACCAGGTCCGTGCGCGACACGGCCGCGTTCTACCGGGAGGCGGAGAAGGTCTGGCGCAACCCCGCCCTGGCCCCGGTGGGCGACATCCGGCGCCCCGGTCGTGCCCGCCTGCGGATCGCGGTGGTCACCGAGGGTGTGGGGCGCAGGAGCACCCCCGAGGTCGCCGCCCTCACCCTGGCCACGGCGGCCCGCCTCGAGGAGCTCGGGCACACGGTCGAGCAGATCGACCACCCCGTCCCGGACAGCTTCGCGGACCACTTCCTGCTCTACTGGTCGATGCTCGCCCTGGCGATGGTGACCACCGGTCGCCGCGCGCACGGCCGCAGCTGGGACCGTGACAAGCTGGACAACCTGACCCTCGGGCTGGCCAGCCACTGCCGGCGCAACCTGCACCGACTCCCGGCGGCGGTCGTCGCCATGCAGCGCAGCAGGCACCTCGCCGCGGAGCACCACCGCACCTACGACCTGACGCTCACGCCGACGTTGGCCACCGAGACGCCCCGCGTGGGGTGGCTCCGCCCGGACCAGCCGTACGAGGTCATCATGGACCGCCTGCTGGACTGGGTGGCGTTCACGCCGTGGCAGAACGCGACGGGCGAACCGGCCATCAGTCTGCCGCTCGCCACCACCGCCGCAGGGCTGCCGCAGGGCATGATGTTCGGTGCCGGCCACGGCCGCGAGGCGCGCCTGCTGGAGTTCGGTCTGGAGGTCGAGCAGGCGCTCGGGTGGGCCGGTCTCGGCACCCCCTGAGGACGCTGCGGGGGAGCCGTTTCCCACCGTGCGCACCCCGGATTTTTCTTGCGGCGAGGATGTGTGTAATGTTCCTCCGCGTCGCCCCTTTAGCTCAGTCGGCAGAGCGTCTCCATGGTAAGGAGAAGGTCTACGGTTCGATTCCGTAAAGGGGCTCTGGGTCGGGCCTTCGCTCACCGCATCCGCGGTGGGTGGCCCGCTGCCCGGCGGCGGGGTAGCTCAGGTGGTTAGAGCACACGACTCATAATCGTGGTGTCGCGGGTTCAAGTCCCGCCCCCGCTACCAAACTCCGCATTCCAAGCAACGACAAAGGACTTCCTGTGGCCAGCAAGAGCTCTGACGTTCGCCCCAAGATCACTCTCGCGTGCGTGGAGTGCAAGGAGCGCAACTACATCACCAAGAAGAACCGCCGCAACGACCCCGACCGCATCGAGCTGTCGAAGTTCTGCCCCCGTTGCCGCAAGCACCAGGCTCACCGCGAGACCCGCTGAGTCTGATCGCCTCACGGCGACACGCGACATCCGACCCGTCCGGCTCTGCCGGGCGGGTCGTCGTGCTTTCCGGGCTCTCCCGGTGACCGTGACCGCGTCCGGACGCGCCCCGGTCACGCAGTAGGCTCGAACCCATGCCCGTCGATCAGTCCCTGGTGGGACGCACCTTCCCCGCGACCGGCCCGCTCACCGTGACTTCCGAGGGCGTGCGCGCCTTCGCCGAGTCCCTCGGTGCCCCCGCGGACGGCGCGATCCCGCCCACCTTCCCGATCGTCCTCGCCTTCCGCGCGATGAACGAGTTCCTCGAGGCCGAGCAGGTGGACCTGCACCGGATCGTCCACGGTGAGCAGCGCTTCGCCTACGTACGCCCCCTCGCCGTCGGCGACGAGCTCACCGCCACCCTCACCGTCGCCGGGCTGCGGCAGCTGGGGGGTGCCGACGTGATCACGACCACCAGCGAGTTCGTCGACGCCGCCGGCGAGCTCGTCTGCACCGCTCGCGCCACGCTCGTCCACGGAGGTGCCGCATGACCCGCCCGCTCGACGAGGGAAGCGTGCTGGAGCCCCGCACGTTCACCGTCACCCGCGACCACCTCCGCGCGTACGCCACGGCCAGCGGCGACCACAACCCGATCCACCAGGACGAGGAGGTGGCGCGCTCGGTCGGCCTGCCCGGCGTGATCGCGCACGGCATGTACACCCTCGGGCTGGTCGGACGCGCCGTGACCGAGTGGACCGGGGGAGCCGAGGTCCTCGAGCTGGGCTGCAAGTTCACCAAGCCCGTCGTCGTCCCGGCCGAGGGCGGCGTCGAGGTCGTCGTCGCCGGCAAGGTCTCCTCGGTGGCTGACGGACGCGTCACCCTGTCCCTGGAGGTCACCAGCGAGGGCGTCAAGGTGCTCGGCATGCCGAAGGCTGTCGTCGTTGCCTGAGCACGCCGAGTCGCTGCGCGACCACACGACGCTGCGCTTGGGCGGGCCCGCCCGCGAGTGGGTGCGCGCGGAGACCGAGGCAGAGCTCGTCGAGGCCGTGACCGAAGCCGACGCGGCCGGGGTTCCGGTGCTCGTGCTGGGCGGTGGTTCCAACCTGGTGGTCGCGGACGAGGGCTTCGACGGAAGGGTCGTGGAGGTGGCCACGCGCGGCGTCGTCGCGGACGCGGACTGCCCCGACGACCTCGCCTGCCTCGGTGCGGTCACCGTGACGGTGGCCGCGGGGGAGGGCTGGGACGACTTCGTCGCCCGGGCCGTCGAGCAGGGCTGGGTCGGCGTCGAGGCGCTCTCGGGCATCCCGGGGTCGGTCGGCGCGACCCCCGTGCAGAACGTCGGCGCGTACGGCCAGTCCGTCTCCGACACCATCGCCCAGGTGCGCGTCTACGACCGCGTCCTGCGTGGCGTCCGCACCTTCGCCGCGGCCGACTGCGGCTTCGACTACCGGTGGAGCCGGTTCAAGGCCGACCCGCAGCGCCACGTGGTGCTCTCGGTGACCTTCCTGCTCAAGCAGGGCTCCCTCGGCGCGCCCGTCGCGTACGCCGAGCTCGCCCGCGCACTCGGCGTCGAGCCCGGGCAGCGGGCCCCGCTGGGCGACGTGCGCGAGGCGGTGCTCGGGCTGCGTCGAGGCAAGGGGATGGTGCTCGACGACGGCGACCACGACACGTGGAGCGCAGGGTCGTTCTTCACCAACCCGGTGCTGGAGGCCGACGTGGCCGACGCGCTCCCCGAGCAGGCGCCGCGCTGGACCCAGCCGGACGGCCGGGTCAAGTCGAGCGCCGCGTGGCTGATCGAGCACGCAGGCTTCACCAAGGGCCACACCAGCGAGCGGGTGGGTCCCTCGGTGAGTCTGTCCACCAAGCACACGCTCGCGCTCACCAACCGTGGCGGCGCCACGACCGCGGAGCTGCTCGCCCTGGCGGGCGAGGTGCGTGACGGGGTGGAACGGGTCTTCGGCGTTCGGCTTGTCAACGAGCCCGTCCTGCTGGGCTGCGAGCTGCCGGGGACCACTCCCGCCTGAGAGCGGTCCCCGGTCCTCAGACGTTCGTCGAGTACGTCGTCGAGCTGGTGCTCGCGAAGACGCCGAACATCGCCAGCACCACGATGCCGATGACGACGACGAGCAGCAGGCCCAGCAGCACCGTGCCGATGATGCCGAGGATCCGCCCGGTGTTGGCGGTGTCGCGGCCGCTCCAGCGGCCCGGCTGGGCGTCGATCTCGCGGATTGCCTTGGAGCCCATCGACCACGCGAAGGGCGACAGGAAGATCGTGACGCCGCAGACCAAGGAGCCGATGAGGCCGATCAGGCCGAGCGTCATCGCTGTCGACGCCGAGGGGTGCGGGGGCGGCGGCGGGGTGTACTGGTGCGGGTACGCGGCGCCCGGCTGCGCCCACTGGCTCGCCTGCCCCTGGAACCCCTGCTGCTGCCCGTAGGAACCCTGCTGGCCGTACGGGTTCGGTTGCCCGTACGGGTTCGGCTGGGCCGGTTGGCCGTAGGGCTCGTACGCGCCCGGCTGCGAGGCCGGGGGCTGGCCGGACTGCCCGTACGGGTCGTACGACGGCGATCCGTACGGGTTCTGGCCGTACGGATCGGGCCGCGGGTACGGCGCGGTCGGGTCGGGCTCGGGGTTCTCGGGACGCTCCACGGCGCCATCCTTGCAGGCGCGGCGTGCCAGAGGCGTCAGGCGCCCGGTTCCTCGAGCCACGCGTCGATCCCGGAGCGCGCCGCGGACAGGACGTCGGTGTGTGCGCAGGACGCCTCGAAGCTCATCCGGGCGAGGTCGGCGAGGCGGCGGTCGTCGAGGTCGTGGGCGGCCCGCATGGTGGCGTACTGGCCGGCGAGTCGGGAGCCGAAGAGCAGCGGGTCGTCGGCGCCCAGGGCGACGGTGGCGCCCGCGTCGAGGAGGGTCGGCAGCGGCACGGAGCTCAGGTCGCTGTAGACGCCCAGTGCGACGTTGGAGACCGGGCACACCTCCAGTGCGACGCCGGCCTGCACGATCCGGTCGAGGACCTCGGCGTCCTCGGCGCTGCGGACCCCGTGGCCCAGGCGATGGGCGCCCAGGGAGTCCAGGCAGGTCCGCACGTGCTCCGCGCCGCGCAGCTCCCCCCCGTGCGGGACCAGGCGGAGGCCGGCGCGCTCGGCGATCCGGAAGGCGCCAGCGAACTCCTCTGTACGCCCGCGCCGCTCGTCGTTGGAGAGCCCGAACCCGACGACGCCGCGGTCGGCGTACTGCACGGCCAGCCGGGCCAGGGTCCGCGCGTCGAGCGGGTGCCGGGTGCGGTTGGCGGCGATCACGACCGCGATGCCCAGCCCGGTGCTGCGCCGGGCGTCCGACACGCAGTCCAGGACCAGGTCGGTGAAGGCGGTGATGCCGCCGAACCGGGCCGCGTACCCGCTGGGGTCGACCTGGATCTCCAGCCAGCGGCCGCCGTCGGCGACGTCGTCCTCGGCGGCCTCGCGGACCAGCCGGTGCACGTCCTCGGGCGTGCGCAGCACCGAGCGGGCCACGTCGTAGAGGCGCTGGAACCGGAACCAGCCCTTCTCGTCCGCGGCCGACAGCTGGGGCGGCCACTGGCTCACCAGTGAGTCGGGCAGGGCGATCTGGTCGCGCTCGGCGAGCTCGAGCAGTGTCTGGTGCCGCATCGACCCGGTGAAGTGCAGGTGCAGGTGGGCCTTGGGCAGCGCGCGGATGTCCCGGTGACCCATGCGCGCCATCGTAGGTGCGCCTGGCGGAAATGCGGGGCGTTGGGCCCCTCGCGGCGCGTACAACGCCCCTGTGCCGACCTGCGCGGTCACGGTTGGCTGGGGGCAGAGGCGTCGGCAACGGGTCGCGCCGAGCCCCGGAGGTGTGTCATGCCCGAGCAGCAGGTCCGCATGGTCGTCCTGTCCACCGAGGACCTCGACGCGTCCATCGCGTTCTGGACCGGGTCGGTGGGACTCACGTTGAAGTTCCGGGACGGCTCGCACTTCGCCGCGCTCGACGGCGGTGGCGTGACCCTGGCGCTGGCCACCGCGATCGACCACCCGCTCCCGGGGAAGGTGGCCGTCGGCGTCCGGACTGACGACGTGGACGCCGCCACGCGCCTGGTCGAGGAGAACGGGGGAGCCGTGGTCAGGGCGCCGTACGACGACGCCCACGAGCGGCGGGCGGTGGTGTACGACAACCAGGGCAACGGGGTCGTCCTGTACGCCCCGCTCGCGCGCTGAGGCCCCCGGGGGCGGCCCTCGGTTCGACGCGCGTGGACCGAGGACGTATGCTTCCTGACTGGTTGATCAGCCACATGCTTCGGCGCGCCCAGCGCGGGTCGCAGCGGCGTGGAGGTTCACCGAAGGGCACTAGCTCAACTGGCAGAGCATCGGTCTCCAAAACCGAAGGTTGGGGGTTCAAGTCCCTCGTGCCCTGCGAGGACCAACAGATGATGAAGAGATGAGGTGAGGACGTGACGGACACCAGCGCCGCCAGTGGCTCGCAGCGGGGCCCCCGCAAGGGCGAGACGCAGCGCACCGGCCCGGTCACGTTCCTGCGCCAGTCGGTGGCAGAGCTCCGCAAGGTGGTCTACCCGACCCAGAAGCAGCTCATCACCTACTTCACCGTGGTCCTGGTCTTCGTGCTCGTGATGATGGCGATCGTGTCGGTGCTCGACCTGGCATTCGGCAAGCTCGTCTTCTCGATGTTCACGGGCATCGCACAGTGACGGCCGCCGACCCGGCGGTCGGCAGCACGTCCCCGGCCCGCACTGGTGGGCCATCGACAAGCAACCAGACGGAGCGCAACGTGTCGGACAGCATTGAGGACCGCGACGACGTGGTCGAGGCCTCCGCGGACGAGCAGGACAACGAGCTCGTCGAGGAGACCCTCGAGGACGACGCCGCCGAGGCGTCGGCCGAGGAGGCCGACTCCGACGAGCTCGACTCTGACGAGGTCGCCGGCGACGAGGACCCGCTCGAGGCGTTCCGCCGCGACCTGTGGGCCAAGCCGGGCGACTGGTTCGTGATCCACACGTACTCCGGCATGGAGAAGCGGGTCAAGCAGAACCTCGAGAACCGCATCATCTCCCTCAACATGGAGGACTACATCCACGAGATCGTGGTCCCCACCGAGGAAGTGGCCGAGATCAAGAACGGCCAGCGCAAGATGGTCACGCGCACCGTCCTGCCCGGCTACGTCCTGGTCCGCATGGACCTCACCGACGAGTCCTGGTCCACCGTGCGCCACACCCCCTCGGTGACCGGCTTCGTGGGCCACGCCCACCAGCCCGTGCCGCTGAGCATGCGTGAGGTCGAGGACATGCTGGCCCCGGCCGTCGTGGCCGTCGCCGAGGCCGAGGCCGCTGCGGCCGCCGCCGGCGAGAAGGGTGGCTCCGGTGCCACCGCCCAGCGCAAGCCCACCGTCGAGGTGGCCGACTTCTCCGTCAGCGACTCCGTCATGGTCGTCGACGGCCCGTTCGCCACGCTGCACGCCACGATCACCGAGATCAACGCGGAGTCGCAGCGCGTCAAGGCGCTCGTCGAGATCTTCGGCCGGGAGACCCCGGTCGAGCTGAGCTTCAGCCAGATCCAGAAGGTCTGATCCCGCGCCGGAGCCCGGCTCCGGCACGTCAGCACGATTTCGTGTCCCGCCCTTCCCGGGCGACAATGACCTGAGCAACACCCGTGGCAGGGGGCGTCCGCCCTCGTCGTGACCACAAGACAGAAAGAGAACATCGAAGATGCCTCCCAAGAAGAAGATCGCTGCGCTCGTCAAGGTGCAGCTGCAGGCTGGCCAGGCCACCCCGGCCCCGCCGGTGGGTACCGCTCTCGGTCCCCACGGCGTGAACATCATGGACTTCTGCAAGGCGTACAACGCCCAGACCGAGTCGATGCGCGGCAACGTCATCCCCGTCGAGATCACCATCTACGAGGACCGCACGTTCGACTTCATCACCAAGACCCCGCCGGCCGCTGAGCTGATCAAGAAGGCCGCTGGTCTGTCCAAGGGTTCCGGTGTCCCGCACAAGGAGAAGGTCGGCAAGCTGACCAAGGACCAGGTGCGCGAGATCGCGACGACCAAGCTCCCCGACCTCAACGCGAACGACATCGACGCCGCGATGAAGATCGTCGAGGGCACCGCCCGCTCCATGGGCGTCACCACCGACTGATCCGGGGCGGGTCGCCCGACCCGTACTGACAGACCACTTTCCGTGGCAGGGCCGCGCTGGCCCACGTGACCACACCTGGCACCACCAATTCGTGAGGAAGTACCCAGACATGCAGCGCAGCAAGACCTACCGCGCGGCGGCCGAGCAGTTCGACAAGAACGAGATCTTCGCCCCGCTCGCGGCCCTCAAGATCGCCAAGAGCACCAGCAAGAAGAAGTTCGACGAGACCGTCGACGTCGTCATGCGCCTCGGCGTCGACCCCCGCAAGGCGGACCAGATGGTGCGCGGCACCGTCAACCTGCCGCACGGCACGGGCAAGACCGCCCGCGTCCTCGTGTTCGCCAACGCGGACAAGGCCGAGGCCGCCCGTGAGGCCGGCGCCGACTTCGTCGGTGGCGATGAACTCATCGAGAAGGTCTCCGGCGGTTGGACGGACTTCGACGCCGTCGTCGCGACCCCCGACATGATGGGCAAGGTCGGCCGCCTCGGCCGCGTGCTCGGCCCCCGTGGCCTCATGCCCAACCCCAAGGTCGGCACGGTGACCCCCGACGTCGCCAAGGCTGTCTCCGACATCAAGGGCGGCAAGATCGAGTTCCGCGTGGACCGTCACGCCAACCTGCACTTCATCGTGGGCAAGGCCTCCTTCTCCGAGACCGCTCTCGCCGAGAACTACGCCGCCGCCCTCGAGGAGGTGCTGCGTCTCAAGCCGGCCAGCTCCAAGGGCCGCTACATCAAGAAGATCACGCTCTCCACGACCATGGGCCCCGGCGTCCT
>NZ_JBJEHY010000152.1:0-9105 GCF_051876515.1 Nocardioides sp.
TGGGGGTCCGCGGGTGCTGCGGCCCACGACCACGACGGCACCTCCCTCCAAGGCGGAGGCCCAGGACAAGGCCCGCCGCGACAAGCTGCAGGAGAAGATCCGCGAGAAGGCGACCCTGGTGACCGCCCACGCCCCCCTCGGTGGGGAGGAGGCGGCGGCTGCCGCAGCGGCCGCGACCGTGGCCGAGAGTCGGGAGGCCGAGGCCGCGGCCAAGCAGGAGGAGAAGGACGCCAAGCGGGCGCTGCTCGAGGAGCGCCGCGCCGCCCGTGCGGCCCGTCGCGCGGCCCGGGAGAACGCGGTGGCCGACGCCTGAGGGGGCGTCTGCCGCGTACGGCTGTCCGTCGGGCCGCTCCGACTCCGCCGGACGCCGTGGGCAACGGTAGATTGGCCCCGTGCCTGAGACCTCTGCCGAGCAGCCCCAGACCGAGCAGTCCCAGCGTTCCGCGCTCGACACCGTCGCCGTCGCGGCGGGCGACCCCGACCGCGAGCAGCCGTGGGCCGATCTCGGCCTCAAGGAGGACGAGTACGCCCGGATCCGCGAGATCCTCGGGCGCCGCCCCACCTCGAGCGAGCTGGCGATGTACTCCGTCATGTGGTCGGAGCACTGCTCGTACAAGTCGACCAAGGTGCACCTCAAGCAGTTCGGTGAGATCCCGCAGGAGACCAAGGCCGGCAAGATGCTCGCCGGCATCGGTGAGAACGCGGGCGTCATCGACATCGGTCACGGCTACGCGGTGACGTTCAAGGTCGAGTCGCACAACCACCCGTCGTTCGTGGAGCCGTACCAGGGTGCCGCGACCGGCATCGGTGGCATCGTCCGCGACATCCTCGCCATGGGCGCCCGCCCGGTCGCCGTCGTCGACCCGCTGCGCTTCGGCCCGCTCGACGAGCCCGACACCCACCGTGTGCTGCCCGGGATCGTGGCCGGCGTCGGCGGGTACGGCAACTGCCTCGGACTGCCCAACATCGGCGGCGAGGCCGTCTTCGACGCCACGTACCTCGGCAACCCGCTCGTCAACGCCGGCGCGATCGGCGTCCTGCGCCACGAGGACCTCCACCTCGCCAACGCCTCGGGCACCGGCAACCAGGTGATCCTGTACGGCGCCCGCACCGGAGGCGACGGCATCGGCGGCGTCTCGGTGCTCGCCTCGGAGACCTTCGACGAGGGCGGCCCGGCCAAGCGCCCGTCGGTGCAGGTCGGCGACCCGTTCATGGAGAAGCTGCTCATCGAGTGCACCCTGGAGCTGTTCGCGGCCGACCTGGTCGCCGGCATCCAGGACCTCGGCGGTGCCGGGCTCTCGTGCGCCACCTCCGAGCTGGCCTCGGCCGGCGACGGCGGCATGCACGTCGAGCTCGACCGGGTGCCCCTGCGCGACTCGACGCTGGCTCCCGAGGAGATCCTCATGAGCGAGTCGCAGGAGCGGATGATGGCGGTCGTCGAGCCCGCCAACGTCGAGAAGTTCATGGAGATCTGCCGCAAGTGGGACGTCGAGGCCGTCGTCATCGGCGAGGTCACCGCCAGCGGCCGCCTCGAGATCGACTGGCACGGTGAGCGCGTCGTCGACGTGCCGCCCGCCTCGGTCGCCCACGACGGCCCCGTGTACGAGCGCCCGTACGCCCGCCCCAAGTGGCAGGACGCCCTGCAGGCCGACGGCGCCGAGCGCCTCGCCCGTCCGTCCACCGGTGCGGCGCTCAAGGAGACGCTGCTCCAGCTGGTCGCCAGCCCCAACCTGTGCGACAAGGCGTGGATCACCGACCAGTACGACCGCTACGTCCGCGGCAACACCGTGATCGCGCAGCCGGACAACTCCGGCATGATCCGCGTCGACGAGGACACCAACCTCGGCGTCTCCATCTCCACCGACTGCAACGGCCGCTTCGCCAAGCTCGACCCGTACACGGGTGCGCAGCTCGCGCTGGTGGAGTCGTACCGCAACGTCGCCACCGGCGGTGCCGTGCCGATGGCCGTCTCCGACTGCCTGAACTTCGGCTCGCCGGAGGACCCGGGCGTCATGTGGCAGTTCGCGGAGGCGTGCCGCGGCCTCAAGGACGCCTGCCTCGAGCTCGGCGTCCCGGTCACCGGCGGCAACGTCAGCCTCTACAACCAGACCGGCGAGACGGCGATCCTGCCGACGCCGGTGGTCGCGGTCCTCGGTGTCATCGAGGACGTCACCCGGCACACGCCGACCGGTTTCCAGGCGGCGGGCGAGCGGGTCTTCCTGCTCGGCACCACCCGCGAGGAGCTGTCCGGCTCGGAGTGGGCCCACGTCGTCCACGGCCACCTCGGCGGGCAGCCGCCGAAGGTCGACCTGGCCGCCGAGGCCGCCCTGGCCGACCTGCTCGTCGCGGGCGTCGGCACGCTGACCTCCGCCCAGGACCTCTCCGACGGTGGTCTGGCGCAGGTGCTGGCCGAGTCGTCCTTCCGTCACGGCGTCGGTGTGGCGGTGGCGCTCGACCAGGTGCACCCCGACCCGTTCGTCGCACTCTTCGCGGAGTCCACGGCCCGCGTCGTGGTGACGGTGGCCGACGCGGACGCCGACGCGCTCGTCGCGCTGGCCCACACCCACGGCGTGCCCGTGACCGCGCTGGGTCGTACGGGTGGCGACGCGATCGTGGTCGAGGGCCAGTTCGAGGTGCCGGTCGCCGAGGCCAAGGCCGCCTGGCAGGCGACCCTCCCGGCTGCGCTGGGCTGAGGCGCGCAATCGCCGCGGCGCGCTGGCTTGTTCCCGCGATGCCCCGGAAAGTTTGGTCACCCGCTAAAGTCCACTAAATAGTGAGACTTACGTTGATGAGGGTGGTCGGGATGACGCTTCCAGTGGGCACGGGCGGGCTTCGATGTCGGGCAGGTGGGCGATGAGGATCGTCGTGGTCGGGTCCGGCGCCGCCGGATCCCTGGTCGTCACCTCCCTGGCCCGCCGCCTCGCGGCACCCGGTTCGGGCGGACCCGTCGAGGTCGTCCTCGTCGATCCCGCTGCCGGACCGGTCCGCGGCGCCGCGTTTGGCACCCTCGACCGGCGCCACCTGCTCAACGTCCCGGCAGCCGGCATGTCGTACGACCCCGACGACCGCTTCGACTTCGTGCACTGGTGCGTCGACCAGGGCCTCATCGTCGACGACAACGAGGGGACGTACTGGTTCGCGCCGCGCCTGGAGTGGGCCCGCTACCTGCGCCAACGCTTCGACCGCGACGTCGCCCGCGCCGGCGACAAGCTGTCCGTGCGCCAGGTCCACGCCCGCGCCACCGGCGTGGACCGCCGCGGCCGCGGCGTCGTCGTGACCACCGAGACGGGCGAGGAGATCGTCGCCGACCAGACGGTGCTCGCTGTCGGCCTGCCCGCGGTGGGCGAGGACTGGGCGCCGCACGGCACCCCCGAGAGCCCGCGGTACGTCGCCGACCCGTGGGTGGCCGACTCCTTCGCCGCGGTGCTGCAGGGCGAGAAGGACGTCGTCGTGGTCGGCGCCGGCCTCACCATGGTCGACGTCGCGCTCTCCGTGCTGGCCAGCCACCCCGAACGCCGCGTCGTCGCCGTCTCCCGCACCGGGGCCGTCCCCAAGGCCCACGCGCCCGAGTACCTCGGTGAGGTCGTCCCCAACGTCACCTCCTGGGGCAGCACCATCGCCGAGATCAACGCGGCTGCCCGCGCCCACGTCTCGGCCGTCGCCCAGCTGCAGGGCAACTGGCGCCCCGGCATCGACGGCATCCGCTACCGCGTGGCCGAGGTCTGGGGCCGCCTCGACGACGACCAGAAGGGCATCTTCCTGCGCGACGTCCTGCGCTCGTGGAACGTCCGCCGCCACCGGATGGCGCCCACCTCGGCCGAGGTCGTCGAGGACGCCCTGGCCTCCGGGCGGCTCGAGGTACGGGCGATGACGGTCGCCGACGTCGCGTTCGGGACCGACCAGGTGACCGTGACCGGTGAGGACGGCAGCACCGTCACCGGCGGCTGGCTGGTCAACTGCACCGGCCCCCGCGAGGACGTCCGCACCCTGGGCAACCAGGTCATCGACTCCGTCCTCGGCCTCGACGGCAGCCAGGCCCTCGGCGCCACCGACGTCCACGGCCTGGGCGTACGGACCCTCAACGGCCAGCTGCTCGACCCGGCCGGGCAGGCGGTGCCGGTGTGGACGTTGGGAGCCCTTCGCCGCGGCGAGCTGTGGGAGTCCACGGCCGTCCCGGAGATCCGGCAGCAGGCCCAGGACCTGGCCCGCTCGCTGCTCGCGTACGAGGAGACGGTCGCCCGGCGTACGGCCTGAGCCCACGGTGGTTCCTCGAGGGATTGACACCGCAGTTAGCGTCGAAGGGCCTGGGGTGGTGTGGGGGACGTCCGACAGTGGAGGTCCTGAGATGCTCGGTGCATCAGGAACGAGAACACGAATCAGCTCACGACGAGTGAGTGGGACGGTGGCTGCCCTGGCCACGGTCGTCGCCACCCTGGCCGTGGCGGTCACCCCCGCCGAGGCCGAGCGCGAGTCGACACGCGGCGGGCACGGCGACTCCCGCTGCGACCGCGTCAACAACTCGACGGGCAAGCTGCTGCAGTGCGTCACCCTCAAGGGCTCGCTGGAGCACGCGAAGGCGCTGCAGAGGATCGCCGACGACAACGACGGCAACCGCGCGCTCGGCACCCCGGGGTACGACGCCTCCGCGGCGTACGTGGCGGCGAAGCTGAAGCGGGCCGGGTACAAGGTCAGCACCCACGAGTTCACCGTGAACGACTGGAAGATCGTGCGCCCCTCCACCCTGGAGCAGACGGCGCCGACGCCGACCACGTACGTCGAGGACGTGGACTTCGCCCCCACCGACCAGAGCCCCGCCGGTGAGGTCACCGCCGCCGTCACGCCCGTCGACGTCGCGCTCGGCGCGGGCAACACGTCCTCCAGCGGGTGCGAGGCCTCGGACTTCGCGGGCTTCCCCGCCGGCAACATCGCCCTGATCCAGCGCGGCACCTGCACGTTCGAGCTCAAGGGCGAGAACGCCAGCGCCGCGGGTGCCTCCGCGATCGTCTTCTTCAACCAGGGCAACACCTCCAGCCCCGACCGCACCGGCATCCCCGGCGTCACGCTCGGCAACGGGTACGAGGGGGTCCCCGCCGTGGGCGCCACCTACGCCCTCGGTGCCGCGCTCAGCCAGGCGGCCGGGCTGGCCATGCACGTCGACGTCGGCGTCGAGCGGACGCCGCTCAAGTCGACCAACGTCATCGCCGACTCACGTCGCGGCAACCCCGACCAGGTCGTCATGGCCGGCGCCCACCTCGACTCCGTGGCCGAGGGGCCGGGCATCAACGACAACGGCTCCGGCACCGCGGCCCTGCTGGAGGTCGCCGAGGCGCTCGGCAAGTACGGCAACGCCGGCCGCGGGCACGGCAAGGCGACGGTGAAGGGCCACCGGGGCAAGCACAAGGCCAAGGGTGGACCCGCCAACGCCTACCGGTTCGCGTTCTGGGGCGCTGAGGAGGCCGGCCTCGTCGGCTCCAACGCGTACGTCGCCGACCTGGTCGCCGACGCCCCGGCCGAGCTGGACCGGATCGCGATGTACCTGAACTTCGACATGGTCGCCTCGCCCAACTACGGGCTGTTCATCTACGACGGCGACGGTTCGGGCTTCGGCCTCCAGGGCCCGCCCGGGTCGGACCACATCGAGGCCACGTTCGAGCGGTTCTTCGCCGCCAAGGGCGTGCCGTCCGAGCCGACCGAGTTCAGCGGCCGTTCCGACTACCAGGCGTTCATCAACAACGGCATCCCCGCCGGCGGTCTCTTCACCGGGGCCGAGGGCGTCAAGACGGCCGAGCAGGCGGCGAAGTGGGGCGGCACCGCGGGTGCCTGGTACGACGCCTGCTACCACGCGGCCTGCGACACGATCGACAACCTCTCCCACGAGGCGCTGGCGATCAACGCGAAGGCGATCGCGTCCACGATGTTCGCCTACCTCACCGCCAAGGACCTGTTCGGCACCCAGCCGGTGACCAAGCGCAAGGTCCCGCAGCGGAAGTGGACGGGCTTGCACGGGGTCCGCGTCAGGTGACCGCCGCACCCGGCCGCCCCTAGGGTGGCCGGGTGGGTTCACCGACGACGTACGCGTACGGGGTGCACCCGGACCAGTGGGTCCGGGTGCACCTGCCGTCCGAGCGGGCTCCGCGGGGCGTGGTGGTCGTGCTGCACGGTGGGTTCTGGAAGGCCGCGTACGGCGCGGAGTGGGCGGAGCCGTTGAGCGCCGATCTGGCCGCCCGGGGTTGGGCGGCCGTCACCGTCGAGTACCGCCGCGTGGGTGGCGGCGGGGGCTTCCCGGAGACGCTCGACGACGTGCACGCGGCGCTCGCCCTGCTCGCGGACCCTGAGCGGGGCCCCGGGCTCGACCTGGGAGGGCTCGTCGTGCTGGGGCACTCCGCCGGCGGGCACCTGGCGGCCTGGGCCGAGGCGCGGCACCGGGCGGGGGACGGCCGCTGGACGGGCGGGCCGGAGGTCGCGCACGTCGTGAGTCAGGCCGGTGTCCTCGACCTCGCGGCTGCCTGGGGCGACGGGTTGGGCGGCGACGCGGTGGAGGCGTTCCTGGGCGGCTCCCCGGCGGAGGCGGACGCGGCGTACCGGGCGGCGGACCCGACGTGGTTGCTGCCGCCGCGCGTGCCGGTGTCCGTGCTGCACGCCCGCGACGACGACGAGGTGCCGTTCGCGCAGGCCGAGGCGTACACGGCCCGGGTGCTCGCCTCGGGCGGCACGGCGCGTCTGGTCGAGGTTGGCGGCGGGCACTACGACCTCGTCGACGTGACCACCCCGGCGTGGGCCGCGGTCGTCGACGTGCTCGCCTCCCTCAGCCGCTGACGTCCGCGTCGACGAGGGTGCGCCACCGGTCGGGTCGCGGCACGGTGCGTACGGACCTCGAGCAGGTGAGCAGCAGGGCCAGCGCGAACGTCGCCACCACCAGCGCCGTCATCGCGACGTGCCCACCGAAGTGCTCGAGCAGGTACCCGCCGACGAGTGGGGAGAGCGGCATCAGGGCCATCACCAGGAAGCGGCTCGCCGAGGACGCGCGCCCCTGCATCTCCGGCGGTGTGATCGCCATCCGGTACGCGCTGATGCCGGAGTTGCCGATGGGGTTGAGCAGCAGCACGCCGAACATGCACAGCGCCACCACCCACGGCTCGTCGAACCAGATCAGCGGCACCATCGGCAGCGCGCACCACCACGACACCGAGACGGCGAGCAGTCCCGTGGGCGCACGTTCGATGACGCGCGGGGCCACGATCGACCCGATGATGCCGCCGGCAGCCATCGCCAGGGTGACCGTGCCGATCGCGACGGGTGGCTCGTCGTTCTTGACCATGCGCAGGATGAGGACGAACAGGGCGGCGTTGGCGACCAGGTTGACCAGGGCGGCCCACACGAGCAGCACCCGGAAGAAGGCGCGGCCCATGATGAAGCGGATCCCCGCCACCAGGTCCGCCCACCAGCTGCCGACGTCGCGGTCCGGTCCGCCGGCGGCCGCCAGCGGCGTACGGATCCTCCCGACCGTGAACCAGACCGCCAGGTAGGTGACGGCGTCGACGGCGAACGGCAGCCACCTGGCCAGGGAGAACAGCGCGCCGCCCAACGGGCCGCCGATCAGCCCCGCCACGTGGGTGCGCGCCTGGTTCTGGCTGAGCGCGACCGGCAGCTCCTCGTCGCTGACGACGCTGCGCAGAGCGGAGACCTGCGCGGGTTCGTACAGCCCGGCCGCGAGTCCCGCGACGAGGGCGACCGCGGTCAGGTGCAGCAGGGTGAGGGCGTCGAGGACGCCCGCCAGCGCCAGCGTGCCGAACAGGGCGGCGCCGACCAGCGAGGTCGTCCGCATGACACGGCCGCGGTGCACCCGGTCGACGAGGACGCCGGCCGGCAGCAGGGCCGCGACGGTGCCGAGGAGGTACAGCGACTCCACCCACGAGGCCGCGACGGCGGACCCCGTCACGGCGAACGTGACGAGGGGGAAGGTGAAGAGTGTGAGGCGCGTCCCGAGTTCGCTGGCAGTGTCTCCGACCCACAGGACGGTGAAATCGCGGTTTCGGGCCAGCTCCCGATAACCGGCCATGAGGTCGAACGTAGTCGCAGAGGGGGCCGCTTGGGGAGAGGTGATCTCGTGTTCCTCGGAGCCGACGTACGCTCACAGGCGTGCCCGCCCGACTCCGCCCCTCCGCTCCGAGTGAGGTCTCGGCCGCCCTGACGGCCTCGCCCCGGGAGCGCTCCGACACCAAGCTGCTCGTGAAGCACTTCCTGGCCGTGCTGGCCGAGCGGGCGCCCGGCGCCAGCGTGGAGGTGCGGATCCCGCCGTACGCGGCGGCCCAGGTGATCGCGGGGGTCCGGCACACCCGCGGCACGCCGCCCGCCGTGGTGGAGATGGACGCCGACACCTGGATCGCTCTCGCGACGGGGGCGACGACGTGGGACGAGGCGAACGCCTCCGGGGCCGTACGGGCCAGCGGCGAGCGCACCGACCTGTCGCCCCACCTTCCCCTCGGCGGGGGTGCGCGATGAGCGGTGAGGTGATGGTCGTCGTGCCCACGGCCGAGCTGGCTGAGGCGGTCGGGCCGGTCGACGGGGCCGTGATCGAGGTCTGGGACGGCGACGGTCCGCCACCGGAGGGCGCCACGCTGTGGGTGGCGCCGTACATGACGCACGGAGGTGTGATCCGACGAACCGCCGAGCTCAGCGAGCTGCGGGTGGTGCAGCTGCAGTCGGCCGGGTACGAGGGCGTGCCGGAGCACATCCCGTCCGGGGTGCTGCTCTGCAACGGCTCCGGGGTGCACGACGACGCGACCGCGGAGCACGCGGTCGGGCTGGTCCTCGCCTCACTGCGCGGCATCCCCGAGGCCGTACGCGCGGCTGAGCAGGGCCGCTGGGTGCGGATGCCGGGTCGACGGTCGCTGGCCGACTCCAGGGTCATGGTGCTCGGGTACGGCTCCATCGGCCGCGCCGTGGCGGAGCGGCTGGTGCCGATGAAGGCGTCGGTCGTGGCCGTCGCGAGCCGGGCCCGTGCCGGGGACGGCGTGGTCGAGGAGGTCCACGGCGTCGACGAGCTCGGCGCCCTGCTGCCGCAGGTGGACGTGGTCGTGGTGCTGACCCCGCTGAGTGACGCGA